>CAZXDS010000080.1:0-14261 GCA_964639525.1 uncultured Melioribacteraceae bacterium
TGTTAATTTAGCAACACCTTCAATCGGTGGAACAATGAACATCATTACTGATCCTACTGCAATTAAAAGAGGATTTAAATACAAACAAGAATACGGTAGTGGTAATTTTAAAAAATCTACTTTCTTTGCCAGTACGGGTCTTATTGATAACAAATTTGCTTTAAACACAACAATAGTAAGAAAAACCGGCGACGGTATGATCGACAAAACTTGGACTGATGCATGGGCATTTTATATTGGTGCCAGCTATAATATTAATAGCAAAAACCGTGTGGAAGTATATGCTCTTGGTGCACCTCAGCAGCACGGTCAAAATTTATACAAACAAAATATTGCTGCTTACAGTCATGATTATGCAAAAGAACTCGGATTTTCACAAGCTGCCCTTGATAAATTTCCGCAGGCTGCTGCCGGAAGATTTTATAATGAAAATTGGGGTCCGGTAAGTTCTTCATACGGCGGAAAACAATATTGGAATGACAACTTGTTTTTCGGCTCCAAAACAGGACCTCACGATAGACATGATTTAGGTTTTATTAATGAACGTGAAAACTTTTTCAACAAACCAATTGTTAACTTAAACTGGTATTCACAGCTTTCTGAAAAAGCTACTGTATACACAACATTATATTGGTCAGGTGGTACAGGTGGTGGAACTGGTACTTTAGGCTCTCTGAAATGGAACTATAATGTTGGTATCCCTAGTCCTTCACGCTTTGTTGCATGGGATGCTACTATTGCTGCAAATGCCGCAAATAATGACACTACAATTAATAAGTCCGTTTCTAAAGGTATTTTAAGAAACAGTAGAAACGACCAATGGACTTATGGTGTTATTTCAAAACTTAACTACAAAGTTAGCGATAACATAAAAGCTTCTGTTGGCATTGACGGTAGAATTGCTGAAATTGATCATTATCGAGAAGTAAGAGACCTACTTGGCGGTCAAGTTTATAAACCTTTTGCATCAGATGCATCGGATTTTTGGACCCCCAGCCAACAATATAGAACTTTAGGTGATAAAGTTGGTTATGATAATACAAATCAGGTAAAATGGATTGGCGGTTATGTACAAGCTGAATATTCAAAAGACAGATTAACAGCTTATGGTACTGCCGGCTATTCAGCAATTAAGTATGATTTTACTGACCATTTTAAAAAAGATGCAAGTGGTAATGAAAGAAATGTTGTTGCCAATTTTATGAGTGGATATCAAGTTAAAGGTGGAGCAAGTTTCCGTCTTACTTCTGATATTAGTGTGTATGCTAATGCAGGTTATGTTTCCAAAGTTCCGGTTTTTGATGCAGTGATTGACGATAGAACCGGCGTGAAAGAAAGCAATCCTTTGAACGAAAAATTTATTGACGTTGAAGGCGGATTTAATATTAAAGCATTGAACAACACACTTTCATTTAATGGTAATTTCTATTATACGACATGGACAGACCAAACTGTAACAAAAGCAGAGCAAGCCAGCGGTACTCGTGAAAATTTACTGGTGGTTTTGCAGGGACTTGATTCAAGGCACATAGGAGTTGAATTAACAGCTGCTTATCATCCGGTTAAATTCTTTGCTTTAAGTGCTGCTGCATCAATAGGTGATTGGAAATATACTGATGATGCTACGGGAGTAATTAAGAATTTGGACGATAGATCAGTTCCAAATACTGACATTAACGCTTATATTAATGAGTTAAAAGTTGGTGATGCTCCGCAAACTCAGTTTAACATTGTTGCTACTTTAACTCCTTTCAGTGGATTCAGTGCACAAGTGGTTTATAGAAACAACAGTAATTTTTATGCTGATTGGAATTCAATCGACAGAACTGATATTACTGATAGAGCACAAAGTTGGAAAACACCAGCCTATAGCGTTTGGGATCTTCATTTATCAATGTATTTGATGAATGCCGGCGGTGCTGACTTTACGGTATTTGCACATGTATTTAACTTAGGCGATACTATCTACATTCAGGATGCTGTTGATAATAGTGCATACAATGCATATAGTGGTAATGGCAAAACTCACTCGGTTGATGATGCTGAAGTTTATCTCGGATTACCAAGATCATTTAATATTGGTATTACAGCTTCTTTTTAAGTTGACATAATATTCAATTTTCTAAAAAGTCCGGCAATTGCCGGACTTTTTCTTATCTATTTCATGTTCATTTCTATTCCTCCTCCAATATCCCGTAATATTTGCAATTGAGTTGCAAATATTACGGGATATTTTGTATATTCGGATTGTGATTAAAAGAATATTAAATAAAAAAATAATAAATCTTTCAAAAAAATTCCCATGTGTTGCTCTAATTGGTCCGCGACAAGTAGGTAAAACAACTCTCGTAAAAGAGATTAGAAAGAAATTAAAATCTGAAAGCATTTATTTAGACCTTGAACTAACAAGCGATTTTAACAAACTGTTGGATGCCGAAACATTTCTAACACAAAATCTTTCGAAAATAATTATTATTGACGAAGTTCAAAGGAAGAAAGATTTGTTCCCTTTATTACGCGCATTAATCGATAAGGACAGAAAACCGGGCAAATTCATTCTACTCGGTTCCGCAAGCCCCGATTTACTGCGCGACAGCTCGGAATCACTTGCCGGCAGAATTGCTTATGAAGAATTAACTCCATTTTTAATACCGGAAATAGACGAACAATTTTCAACCGGACAATTATGGATTAAAGGCGGTTTCCCCGACGCATTTTTGGATAAATTAAATTGGAATGACTGGATGGAAAATTTCATATCTACTTATCTTGAAAAAGATTTGCCTATGTTAGGTTTCCCGGCAGACAGAGTAACGGCTCGGCGGTTATGGACAATGATTGCTCATTATCACGGAAATTTAATTAATTATACCGATTTTAGTAAAAGTCTTGAATTAAGCGTAAATACTATAAAAAAGTATATTAACTTTTTGGAGAATGTTTTTTTAGTGCGCCAATTGCCTTCATATTATTTTAATATTAAAAAACGAATTGTAAAATCGCCAAAAATTTACATTCGGGATTCCGGAATTTTACACTATTTATTAGGATTGGAAACCTTCAATGATATTCTTGGCTATCCTAAGATGGGATCGTCGTGGGAAGGTTTTGTAATTGAACAAATAATAGCTTTTTTACCAAAAAAATTTAACTCCTACTTTTATAGAACAACCGACGGTGCCGAACTTGATTTGGTTATTGAAAAAGGTGGTTATCCTTATATAGGAATCGAAATTAAATTCGGATCCAATGTCAGACCGTCAAAAGGGAATACGGAAGCCATTAATGTCTTAAAGACCGAGCATAATTTTATCATTATTAAAAATGATGAAGATTATATTTTGAGTAACGGATTTAGAGTATGCGGAATTAGCAAATTTTTACACCACTATCTACCTGAGTTTTAATATGAAACTTAAAAAATCAATTCTATCTTTATTTTTCTTTTTAGCAATTGTAATTTTTGCTCAACCGAAACCTTATGTTTTACTAATTTCTTTCGATGGTTTCCGATGGGATTATCCGAACAGAGGAATTACACCGAATATTGAAAAAATGAGAGAAAACGGAGTATCGGCATCTTCACTACAGCCTTCATTTCCGTCTAAAACATTTCCAAATCACTATTCAATTATTACGGGGCAATATATCGAACATCACGGAATTATTGCCAATCACTTCACTAATCCTTTTACAAACGAAGTTTACCGGCTTGGGGATTCCGTTTCTGTCCGCCAAAGTAAATGGTATCTTGGTGAACCGTTTTGGACTACTGCCGAGAGGCAAGGAATAATTTCAGCAAGTTATTTTTGGCCGGGCTCGGAACAAAAAACTTCCTATCGCCATCCAACATATTTTGAAAAATACGATCATTACCGACCGCACAAAACAAGTGTAAACGGTGTAATAAATTGGTTGAAACTTCCCTATGCAAAACGTCCTCATTTTATTACACTTTATTTTCACGATACTGACGACTACGGACATGAATTCGGACCAAATTCAAAAGAAATAAGCAAAGCAATTGTTAGTCTCGATTCTGTTATCGGTTATCTTTATAACCAGTTCAGCGCAATTGGTATGAAGGACAGCATAAATGTAATCTTAGTTTCCGACCACGGAATGACAGAAATTAGTCCGAAACGTGTGATTAATGTTGAAACAATTCTGCATAGTTATAAATATATAAGCGAAGCCAAAGGACCATTTATGCTTATTAAACCTTTTAAGAATCAAACAGATTCAATATTTAATATTTTAAGTCGAAATGAAAATCATTACAAGGTTTATAAAAAAGAAAATATGCCGAAATATTATCATTATTCGGAAAATGCCTTTATTTATCCTATTATTTTGGTTGCGGATTTAGGCTGGTCTTTGGGGAATAATAAGTCAATAAAAGAATTTAGGAAAATCAGAGAAAAAGGTAATCACGGTTATGATAATCGTCAAATTGACATGCATGGTATTTTTATTGCCGAAGGACCAAATTTCAAAAAAGGATATAAAACCGGAACTGTTTGGAATGTTGACATTTATCCTTTACTATGTAAAATATTCAACATATTTCCGGCAAGTAACATTGACGGTAAAATAGAACGCATTGGTTTTGTATTGAAAAAATAGAATTATTTAAAAAGGAAAATTTGAAAAATAAAATATTAAATATTGATTATAAAAAAATTACTCTGCCAAACGGATTGGAAGTAGTTCTTTACCAAGATAATTCTTTGCCGATTGTTGCGGTAAACATTTGGTACAAAGTTGGTTCGGCAAATGAAAAAAACGGTAAAACCGGCTTCGCTCATTTGTTTGAACATATGATGTTTCAAGGCTCAGCAAATGTTCCTAAAGAAATGCATTTCCGTTACATACAGGAAGCCGGTGGGAACTTGAATGGTTCTACGAGTCTCGATAAAACCAACTATTATGAAACCGTTCCCTCCAACTATTTAGAATTAGCACTTTGGCTAGAGTCCGATAGAATGGGATTTTTCCTTCCGGCGCTAACGCAGGCAAAATTAGAAAATCAAAAAGATGTTGTGATGAATGAAAGAAGACAGCGTTACGATAATCAGCCGTATGGGTTAGCTTGGGAAATTCTATTTTCAAACATATATCCGGATAATCACCCTTATCATTGGCCCACTATAGGCTGGATGAAGGACATTGAGAAATTTGAACTTGGCGACGTAAAGGATTTTTTCAGAACCTACTACTCCCCGAATAATGCAAGTTTGGTCATCGCAGGCAAATTTGAATATGACAAAACCGAAAGACTTGTAAATAAATATTTCGGTGAAATAGAGGCATTTCCGGCAATACCAAAAGTTAAAAGACCTGAATTTACTCTATCTGAAAATAAGAAAGTCATTCACGAAGATAATGTGCAGCTTAAAAGAATTTATCTTGCATGGAAATCCAATCGGTTTTTTGGCAAGGATGATGCTGCCCTTGATATTCTATCTGATATTTTGAGCGGATCAAAAAAATCCCGATTGTATAAGTTACTTGTTTTTGACAAACAGATTGCACAAGATGTTTCTGCATTTCAGTATTCCGCGAAAAGAGAAGGCACTTTTATTATAGTTGCTACTGCAAAACCGGCGACACTCGTTTCAACGCTTAAAGATGAAATAGTTAAAGAAATTAATAATTTAATTATTAATGGAATTACAGAAAACGAACTACAAAGATCCAAAACAAGCATACGCTCATCATTCATTTATTCATTACAGAATATTGAAAATATGGCAAACACAATTAATTCTTATAATTGCCATTTGGATGAACCAAATTCGTTTTCGGTTGACTTGCAAAGATATTTTGATGTTACCTGCGATGATGTAATTAGAGCAGCTAAACATTACTTAAAACAATATTTTGTTGAATTGCACATAATTCCGAAGGAAAAATAATTGATGCTGAATAAAAGGAATAATTATCCCGAACCGAACGGAGAAATTGATTTTCAACTCCCAAATATTAATAAACTGAAATTCAAAAATAAACTGCCGATTTATTTTATCCCGAAAACTAATTTGCCCATTGTGCAAGTCGGTCTGATTATTAATGCGGGGAGCAAACATGATAACAAATATAAATACGGAACAGCAAAATTAACTTCGATGACAATTGATGAAGGAGCCGGGGCATTTAGTTCTCTTGAACTTGATAATGAATTTGAGTCGCTCGGAACAGTTTTTGATATTTCCACAGATAAAGATTCAACAATAATTTCAATGCTTTCACTTTTAGAAAATTTTGAAAAGTCTTTTGAACTGTTATCCTTAATACTTAAAAAACCGCACTTTAATGAATACGATTTTAATAGAGAAAAAGAAAAATTAAAGACACAATTACTTCAACTAAAAGACGAACCTAACTACCTTGCTCATTCTGCTTTCGAGAGTATTATATTCAAAGGCACAGCCTATTCAAATCCGTCTCTGGGAAACATTGATTCAATAGAAAATATAACAGTCAATGATGTAAAGAGCTTTCATAATAATTTTTATAATATTAATAATGCCGAATTAATTGTTGTTGGAGAAATTGAACAAAAACGGTTAATGACTGTTATTGAAAATAACTTAAATGATTGGAAATCAGAAAAATTGTTTGATGTTTCCATGCCGGTAATTGATGCGAAAGATAAAAATATTTTTATAATTCATCGTGAAAAAGTACCACAAACGGAAATTCAAATCGGGCATATTTCCGGTGGTAGAAAGAGTTCCAACTTTTATGCCAAATCATTGATGAACACAATTCTCGGCGGACAATTTACAAGCCGCATTAATCTTAATTTGAGGGAAAATAAAGGATTTACTTATGGGGCACATTCCGCATTTAGCTACAACAAAACATTTGGGCGGTTTTTTGTCAGCACTTCAGTTAAAACAGAAAATACGGGTGAATCAGTTTCAGAATTAATAAAAGAGCTCACAAAAATGCAGGTGGACGCGACACAAAATGAAATTGATTTTGCCAAATCTTATTTAATTAAACGTTTTCCGGCACAATTTGAAACATACTCACAGCTTGTACGTAATTTAATGGTGCTCTCCGTGCACTCGCTGCCGATGGATTATTTTAACAATTATGTGGCTCAAATGAATGCTCTTAGTGTTGAAGATGTTTTATCAGCAGCAAAAAATAATCTACTTACAGATAAACTGACAATTGTTTTAGTAGGAGATAAAAATAAAATAGCAAATCAACTCGATTCACCATTTATCGAATTAGACGTGGACGGGAATATTATTGCAGATTGATTTTTTCATTTAATTCAAAGTAAATTTTATTCCTTCTTTAATATTGCTATGAATTTTTGGTAAGAGTATTTTATAATTTGATAATGATAATATTATTTTATTTAATATTAAAGTATCTCTGCCTGCAGAATAATAATTAAAACGAGAAATAATATCAGCCTTATCTTCGGAAGTAAGTAAAATATAACGAGACATTTTCGTAATTTTTATTCCCAACTTACTAAATTGAGAAACCACGTAGCTGTAAAGCATTGATTTTGCCAATTTAGAATTATCATCTATAACAAATAACTTAGCGTCAGAAAAATCTTTAAAAATAGCTCTGATATTTTTAGACAACTTTGCCTTGTTAAATTCTGTATCCAGCATATACTTTCTATCCTCAATATTATCCGATAACAAAATTGAATAGCCTTTTGCCCTACCATCTATTACCGGTTTTAATTCTTTCAATTGAGTTGATGGAACTGCGACAATACACGAAGGGAATGAAGAACTTAAAATGTGGTTTACGTCTGTTGTATCGTCCATATCGTTTATCAAAATTTGTAGAAACATTTTTGATTTACGACGATAAAGATTTGTATCTACCGACACATATGCTTCAAATTTTAAATGTTTATTAGATGATATTTCAATTTTGGTTTTACCGTAATTCTTTAATTCTTTTGAATTAAAAACAGAATGACTATTTACAAAAACATAATTTTCCGCATTTACAATTTCCGATACCGTAAGATCTTTCGGTAAATTAATTTTGTAAACATATTTAAGAGAATCATATTTCCTGTTCTTAATAAAGGTTTTTTTTCGCCAAACTTTTTCAATTCCGTAATTATCAAGAACCGAATTGAAAAGAGAATCAATTTCGAAAGTATAATCTTCCGTTTTTACAACTACATTCTCTTTTCTTTGGAATTGATCAATTCCGATATTAAATACCAAAAGCAAAATTGATGTAATAACTAATATGTAAATAATTTTTCGTTGAATGGTTTTCTTTACTTTTAACTTAAAGAGTAATAAAATCTGTTATTTTTGCTATTCGCCGCGGTAAATTAAATTTGGCTCTGAATCACCGCACAATTAGCCACGATTATACTATGATTTAAATTCCGGTTTCCTTTTTTCCAAAAACGCAGAAGTTCCTTCCTTAAAATCCTCAGTTCCGCAACATACTGCAAACAAACTTGCTTCATAATTTAAACCTTCGTTTTCAGAAAGTTCATCAACACTATTAACAGCGTTTAGACTCATTTTAATAGCTACTTGTCCTTTTGAAATAATTTTCATGGCAAGTTTTTCAGCTTCTTCCAAAAGATTTTCCTGTGTATAAACGTGATTTACTAATCCAATTCTATATGCTTCTTCTGCGTTCATCATATTACCTGTAAGAATATATTCCAAAGCTCGTCCTGAATTTATAAGCCGGGCAAGTCTTTGTGTGCCGCCATATCCGGGAATTATTCCCAAGTTTACTTCAGGTTGCCCAAATTTAGCATTTCCGGAAGCAAGTCGAATTGTGCAAGCGAGTGAAAGTTCACAACCACCACCAAGCGCAAAACCGTTTACTGCGGCAATAACAGGTTTACCAAGTTTTTCAATTCCGGTAAATACTGCCTGACCGAACTCAGCAAATTCCTTGCCCGAAACAACATCTAATTTGTTCAACTCGCTAATATCGGCACCTGCAACAAATGCTTTTTCTCCTGCACCGGTTATAATTACAACTTTAACGGTCTCACTATTTTTTATTTTCTCAAAAACATCTTTTAACTCAACCATGGTTTGGTAATTGAGAGCGTTTAATTTTTCAGGTCGATTAATGGTAACAATTGCTATCGACTTTTTTTCTTCAAATAAAATATTTTTATAATCCATAAAAACCTCAAATTAATATTGAACAAAAATCGGGATTCTAACTCGCAAATCAAGAGATAAAAATTGATTGTCAGGAAAAAAATTATATGTGAGCATTACATCCATTAAAAACATTGAAAAACCTCCGCCAATCTGAAACCCGGCTTTGGTAATATTTTCATTAATATCCGGTTTATTAGTACTATTTTTAAATTGATGCAAATTTGACCAATTTGACAGCGCAAATCCTCCTTCAACAACAGGCATAAGAATAACATAATTTCTTATTATCGGAGGGAAATAGAATCGGATACCGCCATCTAATAATAAAACACTTGAAGAAATAGAAGAATAATCGGATATTGAATAAAATTCTTGTTTACCGGGATGATGTTGGTAACCCAATCTTGCATAAAAAAATACGGGGAGAATTTCATTATCTCCGTATGATAGTGTTACGTCCAAACCGGAACCAATTTTAAATCTGTCGGAAAAAGTAAAAATAGGAATTCTGGCTCCAACTCCAACAGACATAAACAGACCTTTTGCTTGCCCTAATTTCAATAATTGAGCCTGCGCCGACACACTGAATAATAATATTAAAAGAATAATTTTTTTCATTTAATTTTTATCATTAATATTTTTTATAATTGTTGTCCCTGCTCCGAAATCATAAACTAATTTTCCACCGTGTGCTGCTGTTTCAAATACAAACAAGTAGCCTATTATTGCCAAGGCAATGATAACAATTTTTATCTTTTGAGTAAATTTCTTTTTCACGGTCAAATATATTCTAAGAGCAGATAGAGCAAAGAAAAACCACAAAGCAATAGTTGCATAATTCTCGTGTTCTTCAAGTAATTCTTTTGGAATCAGCTTACTAATTTGTGAAGATTTTTCAATAACTTCGGCAGCCTGGTTGCCCGTAAGCACAGCAGCAACGCCTGCAACAACGCCGAGTATTAACAAAATTAATGCTGTATTTGAATACTGTTCTCTAAACAGTCCCAATATTTCAAAAACGATATAGAGTAAAAATATTACAATTGGAAAATGTATAAAAATCGGATGCAATGCTGAAAGAAGTTCCAAATTATTTCCTTATAATATAATCTAATTGAAAATTTAAATATATAATTTAGATACAGATAATAAAAATTATTAAAATAAATAACCTGCAAAACCTGTTAACCTGATAGAACGCTCCCGCCATTTATGTTAACTACTTCGCCTGTAATATGTCTTGCAAGCTCAGAGGCCAAAAATAAAATCGGTCCGGCAACATCTTCCGCAGTCGCAATTCTGCCTATGGGAATATCTTTTTCAATTTTTTCGCGATATCCTGGTTCGGCAAAAACCCCATCGTTCATTTCGGTATCAACCCATCCCGGGGCAACAGCATTTACGGTTATATTAAAATCTGCAAGTTCAACAGCAAGAGATTTTGTAACCGCATTTAATGCTCCTTTAGTTGCAGCATAATGCGAATGAAAAGCCTCGCCGCGTTGTGCTGCAGTTGAGGTTACAAAAATAATTTTTCCAAATTTGTTTTCTTTCATTCTATTAACAAACTGCTTAGTAACAAAAAATGCACCTGTCAAATTTAATCCGATAATATCGTTCCAAACTTTTTTGTCCATTGAGCCAACTTCTCCATAAGTCCAAATACCCGCATTATTGACAAGAATATCAATTCTTCCAAAATCTGAAATAACTTTTTCTGACATTTCCACAATGCTCTCTGTTGAGGAAATATCGCATTGATAAGCAGTTACTTTGCTTTTCCCAAATTCAGATTCTACACTTTCAGCAGCCTTTGAATCGGTAAAATAAGTAAATGCAACTCTGGCTCCGCTTTCGGAAAATAATTTCACACATGCTTTTCCAATTCCTCTTGAACCGCCTGTTATCAGCACGTTTTTTTGTTTAAAATTTAACATCAATACCTCACTTTAAATAAAAACAATCCCTTTGACGGGAACGCCTTTCCCGCCGATTCTCTGTTTTTTGCTTTAAGAATTTCATTTAATTTATTTTTGTCATAATTTTCAAATCCTAATTCAAGTATTGTTCCAACAAGCGTTTTTACCATTCCATGCAGAAAACGATTGGCTTCAACAAAAAAAATCACAAAGTCTTCCGTTTCCCTCCATTTGATGTTATAAACAGTACAAATTTTATTTTTCGTTTCTGTGTTTTTCCTGGCAAACGATGTAAAATCATGTTCGTTAAGTAATACCGAGTTTAACTCATTCAGTTTAAAAATATTTAAATTTTTAATTTTAGTAAAGAAGTATGAATAATTGAGATAAAATGGGGATTGTTCTTTGCTAATTATATACATATAACTTCTACGTTTTGCATCAAAACGTGCGTGAAATGATTCCGCCACATTTTCAATGCTCTTAATATTAATATCTGAAGGCAGAAGTGAATTTAGCGAATAGCGAAACTTTTCTACTTTAATTTGAGAATCCGTTCTGAAATTGGCAACTTGTCCCCAAGCGTGAACTCCTGCATCAGTACGACCTGAACCAATTAAGTTAACATCTTCTTTTAATAGAATTTTAATTTTCTCAATAATAGTCTGTTGAATTGTAGCAGCATTATTTTGAATCTGCCAACCGGCATAATTAGTTCCATCGTATTGAATAGTAAGTTTATAATTATTCATTTGATAAAAAGTTAAATAGACTTTCCCACAGCCGCGACAGCAGCTAATTTATCCAGTGGAATTGTGTGAACTTTTCCGCATCGCGGACACGAAATTTCCTTTTTTTTATAATCAGGCGGGATTTTCATTTTTAATCCGCAGACACATGTTAAAAATAAATATTTATTTACGTTCATCATTATGTCGCCCAATTTCCGCCTATCTCTTTTCGCTGATGCACCGCTTTCCGATTCAAATGGTTTTCTTATTGAGACTTTTTCATTTTTGTTTAAAGCGGAAGATGGCACTATTACATTATGCTTGCGATTAACAATATTAAACGCACGCTGATAATCTTTGAAACCTGCTCCCTGTGACATATTTCTTAATATTTTAATCCGCTCTGAAATCGGCGGATGCGTACTTGACAAATCGGAAAGTTTCATTCCCTTTTTCTTTAACGGATTAACAATATACAAACCGGCTGTAGCTTTATTTGCTGATTTCAAATCAAATTTGTTTTGAGATAATTTTTCCAATGCAGATGCCAATCCCTCGGGATATCGTGTAAGCCTTGCACCGCTGGCATCGGCAAGGTATTCCCGTTTACGCGAAATTGCAAAGTAAAGTAACTGTGCCAAAATTGGAGAAAGTATTGCAAACACAATTGCCGCAATCATAAGTATCATTTGTCCTTGTCCCCCACCTTCGGAAGAAGAACTTTTATATCTTCTTGATGAACCGCCTGTAAACCACATCCCCCGCAAAAATACTTGCGAAATAAGTACAATGCTGCCGAGCATTATTCCGGCAAAAGTCATAAATAGAATATCACGATTTTTAACGTGAGACATTTCGTGAGCAATTACACCCTGCAATTCATCTCGGTTCATTTGTGCAAGCAAACCGGCAGTAACGGCTACCGCACAGTTTTCAGGGTTACGTCCGGTTGCAAATGCGTTTGGGGCTTCTTCATTTATGATATAAATTTTAGGCATCTTCGGTAAATTTGCAGCAATCTTCATTTCTTCAACTACATTATAAAGTTGAGGATGTACTGACTTTGTAACTAATTGAGCGTTTGAAATTTTCATAAGTAGCGAACCGCCGCTGTAATATGAGATTAACGTCATAACAATCCAGGTTACAAATGCTATTAAAATTCCAAACGAACCGCCGCCTTGCCCCAAAAACGCTTCACCTACAAAATAGCCGAGTGCAAGCAGAATTATTCCCATACAAACAAAAAGCACAAATGACTTTCGCTGATTTGCTCTAATCAGTTCCCACATAAACTTTTATCCGATCTAAATTATTAATTATATGATATATTAGAATTTAACTTTCGGTACTTCTTTTTCTGCCTTGTCTTCAATTTCAAAAAATTCTTCAGGTTTAAAATTGAACATACCGGCTACAATATTTGAAGGAAACATCTCAGTTTTATTGTTATAAAAGAGTACTTGGTCGTTGTAACTTTGCCGTGAAAAGGAAATTTTATTTTCTGTTGATGTAAGTTCCTCTTGCAACGATAAGAAATTCTGATTTGCTTTTAAGTCGGGATAATTTTCAACAACGACATAAAATTGACTCATTGCACCACTAAGTTCCGATTCCGCTTTTGCTTTTTCACCAACTGAACCGGCTCCCATTGCTTTGCTTCTTGCATTTGTTATTTTCTGCAAAGTTTCACTTTCGTGTGTCATATAGCCTTTTACGGTCTCAATTAAATTCGGAATTAAATCGTGCCGACGTTTTAGTTGTACATCAATTTGCGACCAAGCATTTTTCACCTGATTGCGCAGCCGTACAAGTCCATTGTAATTTGACATCAAATACAATAAAATAGCTACTATTATCACTACAAATATTAAGAGTGCACTCATATACCTTCTCCATTTTTGTTAGAATTCATATTATTAAAATTTTAATCAAGTATATTTGGCAGAATTAACAATTTCAAACCAATTCTCAATTATACTCTGTTGTACTTAAACATTTCCTGCAGCAGTTCCAAAACTTTATTTTCATCATCAATACTTCCGAGTTCCAGAATATCATAAAGTTCGCCTTTATCAAACCAAAGTCCGTGATTATTTTTACATTGGTCAATTAGTATTTGCTCTTCTTCTCCAACAAGTACTTTTTTCATTTTCCTTGAACAAATAGGACATTTTAATTTTTCTTCTTTTGAAACTTTATCTTCAGCAAATAAATTTAATAATTTCATCGCCTTTTCAGAATTACCGAGAAGCAATTCTAACTCGCCCGAATCTAACCAAATACCACCACAGTCGGGACAATAATCAATTTCAACTTCGGCAAGTTCGAGCACAATCATCGGATTTTTACATCTTGGACACTGCATAGTTTATCAACAATTATTTAAAAAAGACGAATGGAATTTACAAAAAAGTTTTGGTACTACCACAAATTTAATGGGGAATAGAAAAGAGCTAAATAATATTTTG
>CAZXDS010000081.1:0-3049 GCA_964639525.1 uncultured Melioribacteraceae bacterium
CTCATCTAAGTGGTGAAGATATTAGTAGAAATGATGATGAAGTTTTAATAAAGGATGATCTCAAAAACTATCTATTAGCACAATATAAATCCGAAGAGCTTACTAATTTAGAAGCCGAATTAATCATCCGAAAGTTGGAAGTATATTCATCATCAGATTTGTACGAAAGCAACAAAGCAATAATGAAGTTGGTTTCAGATGGTTTTCTTTTTGTGCGTGAAGACCGAAGTAAAAAAGATATTTGGATTTATCTAATTGATTATTCAAATGTGAATAACAACAATTTCAAAATTGTTGATCAGTTAGAAATTGTTGGATACGAAAGACGTATTCCGGATGGCATTTTATACATTAACGGCTTGCCTTTAGTGGTGTTCGAGTTCAAAAGTGCCATTCGTGAAAATGCAACTATTCACAATGCTTATGTTCAACTAACAACACGGTACAGAAGAGATATTCCTGAGCTTTTCAAATACAATGCCTTTTGTGTTATTAGTGATGGAGTAAATAATAAAGCCGGTTCCTTTTTTGCTCCGTACGAATTTTTCTATGCCTGGCGTAAGATTGAAGGATTAGAGAACGAGGTAGATGGAATTAATTCCATGTACACACTAATTAAAGGTATGTTCAACAAAAAAAGGTTGTGCGATATAATCCATAATTTTATCTACATACCGGATAGTTCTAAGAAGGATGAAAAGATTGTGTGTCGCTATCCTCAGTACTATGCTGCAATAAAATTATTTAAGAGCATCCAAGAACATCAGCGTCCACAAGGGGATGGTAAAGGTGGAACTCATTTTGGTGCTACTGGAAGTGGTAAAAGTTATACTATGCTTTATCTTACTCGATTACTTATGAAGAGTGTTCCACTTGCAAGCCCAACAATTATACTTATTACAGACCGCACAGATTTAGACGATCAACTTTCGGAACAATTTACTAATGCAAAGGGTTTTGTTGGGGATGAAAATATTATTAGTGTTAGTAGCAGAGAAGAACTTAAAAAATTATTAAAGAATAGAAAAAGTGGGGGAGTCTTTTTAACAACAATACATAAGTTTACTGAAGATACGGATTTGCTTACGGAAAGAACTAATGTTATTTGTATTTCGGATGAAGCCCACCGTAGCCAAATAAACTTAGACCAAAAAATTACTGTAACAGAAAAGGGAGTTGTTAAGACTTATGGATTTGCAAAGTACTTGCACGATTCACTTCCTAATGCTATTTACGTTGGTTTTACCGGAACACCTATTGATGCAACACTAAATGTATTTGGTGATATTGTTGATGCTTACACAATGACAGAATCAGTAAATGATGATATTACTGTAAAAATTGTTTACGAAGGTCGTGCAGCAAAAGTATTGTTGGATAACAATAAACTAAAAGAGATAGAAGATTACTACGCCCAGTGTGCTGAAGCCGGAGCAAATGAATATCAAATAGAAAAAAGTAAAAAAGCTACTGCAAGTATGAATTCTATTATTGGTGACCCCGATAGAATTAAAGCGGTAGCAGAAGATTTTGTTAACCATTATGAGAAACGTGTAACAGAAGGGGCAACGCTAAAGGGAAAAGCAATGTTTGTTTGTGCTAGTCGCCACATTGCTTATCAGTTATACAAAGAAATAATTGCGTTACGTCCTGAGTGGTTAGATGTAAAGGTTAGTGAAGATGGTGCAGAGTTAACCGAAAGAGAGGAAGAAGAAATTATACCTATGGAACGAATTAAAATGATTATGACTCGTGATAAGGACGACAACGAAGAACTTTATAATCTTCTTGGTGATAAAAAATATAGGAAAGAATTAGACCGACAGTTTAAAAATTCAAAGTCTAATTTTAAGATTGCTATTGTTGTTGATATGTGGCTTACCGGATTTGATGTGCCGTTCCTTGATACAATGTATATTGATAAACCAATACAGCAACATAACCTTATTCAAACAATCTCACGTGTTAACAGAAAGTATGAATCAAAAGAAAAAGGGTTGATAGTTGATTACATTGGTATTAAAACTCAGATGAATAAAGCATTAAAAAAATATTCAAAAGTTGATGGAAATAATTTTGAAGATATTGCTCAATCTGTTGTGGTTGTTAAAAATCATTTAGATTTACTTGCAAAATTATTTCATAAATTTGATACATCTAACTATACAAATGGAACACCATTAGAACAGTTAGAAACACTAAACAGAGCAGCAGAGTTTGTTCAACTCACCAAGGAATTAGAGACTCGATTTATGGATTTGGTGAAACGTCTTAAATCAGCCTACGATATTTCTTGTGGTAGTGAAAGTTTTAGCGAAGAAGAAAGGGATAAAATTCACTTCTATCTTGCTGTTCGTACAATTGTGTTCAAACTAACTATTGGCGAAGCTCCGGACATATCACAGATGAATGCAAAAGTAAGGGCAATGATAGAGGAGGCTCTTAAGAGTGATGGTGTTGAAGAAATACTTAAACTTGGAGATAATAAAGAGAACAAGATTGATATTTTTGATAAAGATTATTTGGCGAAAATTGAAAAAATTAAATTGCCAAATACAAAAATCAAACTACTTCAAAAATTATTAGCCCAAGCAATTGGGGAGTTGAAAAAAGTCAATAAAGTAAAAGGAATTGATTTTGCAAAGAAGTTCAAGAGTATAGTTGATAAATACAATGAACGTAAAGAGCAAGATGTATTACGAAGTGAAGTACTTGATGATTTTGCCGAAGAAATAGTAGATTTATTTCACAACTTAAAAGATGAAAAAGATTCGTTCAGTAAGATGGGAATTGACTTTGAAGAGAAAGCCTTTTACGATATACTTAAATCAATAGCTCACAAATATGATTTTGAATATCCGGAAGACAAGCTTATACATCTTGCTAAAGAGGTTAAGAAGGTTGTTGACGACAAAGCCAAATATGCAGACTGGAATAATCGAGAAGACATCAAAGCAGAATTAAAGGTTGATTTAATAATCTTACTTGCTGAAAACGACTATCCTCCAATTACTAAAGATGAAGTATTTAAAGAGATTTTTGAACAAGC
>CAZXDS010000081.1:3149-14197 GCA_964639525.1 uncultured Melioribacteraceae bacterium
AATTCAAAAGAAACATTTTTCATGACTTCAATTTTTTGATTTTGAGTGCTTGAATAAGTTTTATAAAGATTTTCTGCTTTTAATATTATTTTAGTCATAAACATGATTTGATTAAATTTAAATTATTCCCATTTAATTGATTCTGCTATCGGTGTTTCAGTAGCACGCTTTGCCGGATAAAGTGAAGCTAAATACGTAAGTAAATATGATACTCCGGTAATAATTAATATGTCACTGAGTTTTAGCTGAATCGGTAAAGCATCAATAATATATTTTCGCGGATCCAAAGAATAAAAATTAAAATGTATTTGTAAATAGCAAACTAACAGTCCAATAACTAATCCGCCTATGGTTCCAATAAAACCAACTAACAAACCGTTGAACATAAATATATTTTTTATCGAATTATTGGTTGCCCCGAGTGTTCGTAAAATACCAATGTCTTTTCGCTTTTCTACAACAGTCATTGTAAGAGAACCAAGAATATTGAATGTGGCGACGAGTATTATTAAGCTTAACAGAATAAAAGCTGACCATCGTTCTATCTGCATCACGTCGTAAAGATCTTTGTGTAAATCGTACCATGTATAAACAGCAAAACTCTTATTCTCTATAAACTTTTCCAACTCTTTTTTTACAGGAATTGAATCGTCTATGCTGTGTAGCCGTACTTCTAAGCCTGAAACTTGATTGTCCATTTTCAATAGTGCTTGTGCCGCCGATAATGACGTAAACGCAATTTTGGAATCATAATTTTTATTATCGGTTGAAAAAATTCCACTTACAACAAACTCCTCAGTTTCCGGAATAGAATAATTGATTAATGTGTTTTCTAAATTTCCGAATGAAGTTACTTCTACGGTATCTCCAACAAATCTACCAAGTTTTAATGCTAATTGTGTGCCGAGTATTATTTTATTCATTCCTGAATCGGCAATATCAAATCTACCGCTGACAATTTTTGAAGCAATGCCTTCCTTGTTCGTTTTTTTATTAAACCGAATGCCTTTGATATCAATTATTTCATATCTATTATCACTTAATAGAACAGATTTCCCTTCAACGTATGGACTAACTGATTTTACTTGTTGTAACTTTTGAGTGAACCTTTTTATCGAATCAAGTTGTGTTATTCCTGCTTCAGATGTAGCAACTATTTTAATATGCGGATCAAAACTCACCAGAAGATTTGTAACGAGAGAGCCAAATCCGTTAAAAACAGAAATTACAATAATTAATGCAGCTACACCGATTGTAATTCCAAGTGTAGAAAGAATTGAAATAATTGATATAAAATTAATTTTATGTTTCGATTTTAAGTAACGCTTTGAAATAAAGAATTCGTACATAAGTTAGTTGAATTTTATTGCATCAATCGGTGAAATATTTGCAGCAATTCTTCCGGGAACATAAGCCGAAAAAATACTTAAAATTAGTGCAATTGCCGATACAGCGAGATAATTAAAAATATTTATTGAAATTGGAACGCTTGATAAAAAATAAACACTTTCAGGTAAGGGAATTACATTATAATTTTTTTGTACAATGCTTAAAACAAGAGCAAGCACATCCCCAATAATTATTCCGGTTGCAGAAATGTAGATTCCTTCAATTAAAAAAATATTTACTATCTGTTTTTTTTCCATACCCAGCGCTTGTAAAATTCCTACAGCCGAAATCTTTTCTAGAACAATCATTAAAAGCGTACCAATGATATTAAAAATTGCCACAATTATTATCAGACCAAGTATGATAGGAATTGGTTTTTTCTGAAGAGCTAACCAAGTAAAAATATTTTGATGAATTTTAAATATAGACCGAACATAATAGGGGTAGTGAACAAAGTTTTTTATTTGTTTTGTAAGTATTTTAATATCATTCACATTTTTTACTTTAATATTATAACCTGAAACTTTATTGTGCAAAGAAAAAAGTTTTTGTGCGGTTTCAAATGGTATATACACGGTTAAATCGTCATATTCTGCCATGCCGCTTTCGTAAATAGCACCAACAGTAAATCTTTCAATAATCGGCGGATTATTTTCTGAGGGAGGTTCTGATTTTCGCAATGAAAATAATGTTATTTTGTCGCCGGTTGCTATAAATAATCTCTCAGCCAATTTTTTACCTATAATTATAAAATTATTCTTGTAGTTTCTATTGGTAAAAGATTTTGTTTTTGAAATGATATATTGTTTAAGCGAAATTAATTGCGACTCGGTTATGCCGTGAAGAGTAACTCCTTCGGTTGTTTTTTTTGATTTTATTAAAGATTGAGCTAAAATAAAAGGATTCACTTCAACAATCCTATTTGGGAATTCACTCTTTAATTCATGTACAAAATTTACCGGATTTGTAAGCTTTCTACCACCGAAGCCGGTAATTTTTATATGCGAATCCATTTGAATAATCTTTTCGGTTACGGCATTATTAAAACCATCAAAAATTGTTAAGGCAATAATTACAATGGCAACACCAATTCCGATTCCACCAATAGAAATTGTGGTAATGAATGCAGCGGACTTGGAGAGTTGTTTCGATTTTAAGTAACGTCCGGCTATGAATGAAGAAAAATGCATGGATTCTATAACTAATTATCAAATCAAAAATTTATAAACAAATATTAAGTTACAAAATCAAAAGTATTAACAAAAATCATTGACATTACTTAAACAAAGTAATAATTTTGTAGCTTGATTTTAATTCTATAATTGTACTGTTGATAAATTCGGGGCGTAGCGTAGTCCGGTCAGCGCGCCTGCTTTGGGAGCAGGAGGTCGCAGGTTCGAATCCTGCCGCCCCGACAAATGAAATTCTAATTGTTAGATGCGCCCGTAGCTCAATTGGATAGAGCAACAGCCTTCTAAGCTGTAGGTTAGTGGTTCGAGTCCACTCGGGCGTACTCTTCATAATTTTTTAATATATATATGGTGGGTGTAGCTCAGCTTGGTTAGAGTGTCTGGTTGTGGCCCAGAAGGTCATGGGTTCAAGTCCCATCACTCACCCCAATAATTAATTTTGTTTGGCCCCATGGTGTAATTGGTTAACACGTCGCCCTTTCAAGGCGAAGAGTACGGGTTCAAGTCCCGTTGGGGTCACATTGCCTCTGCATTTGCAGAGGTTTTTCTTTTTTAAATATATTTTATATTTCTTATCTTAGAATAATAGTCATCTACTTTTTGTATTTTATAACTTTATAAATATAAATAATTGATACTAAAAACTATATTGATATTAAGTTATCATTTATGAGCCAATTCTAAAAAGTAATATTTTGACTAACCCACGACTTCAGTCGTGGGGAAACAGACTAAAAACGAACTTCCCCAAACGGGCTTTAGTCCGTTTGGGGCTTTTTAGAGTGGACTCATTTATGAATTATTGCATTTTGGAGTATGATTAAAATGGACAAGAGTTATTTTGAAGTATTAGCCGAAAAAGATAAATACATTACAAATCCAGCATTAAAAAGTAAAAAAATATTTCCGTCCTTTTCGTTCTTCTTAAAGTATGGACCAATTATTTTAAATTGTAGCAAGCTTGGAAAAAGGGGGCTTTATAATAGATATGAATGGGCAAATACTTCGTTGGAAATAATGCATGAACTTGAAAAAGCAGGAGTAGAGTTTGAAATTACCGGAATGAAAAACTTAACTTCTTTTGAAGGACCTGCAATTTTTGTTGCTAACCATATGGGAACGATTGAAACAATGGTTTTACCGGGAATAATTCAGCCGGTAAAAAGAGTAGTTTTTGTGATTAAAAAAGAATTAACTACATATCCAATCTTTAGACATGTGATTAATTCAAGATACCCGATTGTGGTTGAAAGAATAAATCCTCGTCATGATTTGAAAACCGTGATGGAGGAAGGCGCCAAAACTCTTGAAAGCGGAAAATCAATTATAATATTTGCACAAAAAACAAGAACGGATTACTTTGACCAAAATGAATTTAATAGTCTTGGCATAAAGCTTGCAAAAAGAAATAATGTTCCGGTAATTCCAATTGCATTAGTAACTGATGCTTGGTCAAATGGTAAAGTTATAAAGGAATTAAGTAAAATTGATCCGGCAAAAAGGGTTTATTTCTCATTTGGGGAAGCAATGAATGTTACGGGAAACGGTTCGGAACAACATGCGAAAGCAATTGAATTTATTGAGAGTAAATTTGAACAATGGGGTAAATTAGATCATGTTATTCATAGCGCAACAAAGTTGCAAACAAAATGATTTAAGAACAAGGAACATCGATTAACGATTTTCGAAGTAATAAAAGTTCTTAAATCAAAAATCGTTAATCCCTGTTCGATATTCAATTTAACTTAAAAACTTTGTTATAAACCTGTACTGCAAAACGTGTAAACAAAGTTTCATAGGATAATAGTATATGGTCAAAGCCGCAGATATTAGACAAAAAAATCGAATGAAAATTTCTTTACATTTAAAACACGAATTAATGTTTTAATACTATAAATAAATATGATTTTGTGATGGGGAAGGAATGATAAACAATGAAAATTATTAAGCCCAAAAAATTGGAAAAGGGAGATGTGATTGGAATAATTTCTCCTGCTTCTGCACCGAATGATTTAAGCAGGATTGACGCGGCGGTGAAGTATTTTGAAAGTATCGGCTATCATGCCAAAGTTGGAAAAAATGCTGCAAAACAAAATGGATATTTTGCCGGTATGGATGAAGAAAGGCTTGAAGATGTGCATACAATGTTTAAGGATAAGGATGTTAAAGCAATATTCACAACACGTGGAGGATACGGTTCAGGCAGATTGCTTGATAAAATAAATTATTCACTAATTAAAAAAAATCCAAAAATACTTGTCGGATACAGCGATTTCACTGCTCTTCAATTAGCAATTTTTAAGAAATGTGGTTTAATTACATTTGCCGGACCAATGGCGGCGGTTGATTTTTTTGGAGAAGTAGATCCGTTTACAGAAGAAAATCTCTGGAAAATTTTAACCAGCAAAAAGAAAATAGGAAAAATTTTAAACCCGAATTCAGAAAACTTTTATTCCATCCATTCAGGGCGATGTGAAGGCAGGTTACTTGGTGGAAATTTATCAATGATTGTTTCATTGCTTGGTACAAAATATTTGCCTGATTTTAAAAATTCAATCATTTTGTTGGAAGAGATAAATGAAAAGCCCTATCGTATAGATAGAATGTTTAATCAGTTGCGGTTGGCTAATATATTCGATTCTATAAATGGAATTATGTTAGGACGTTTTGTTGACTGTTATGAGAAAGACTCAACCAAAGTTTCATTTACATTAAATGAAGTAATTTCAGATTATTTTGAAAAATTAAAAATCCCAATAATTTACAATGTTAAACATGGTCATCTTAAACAAAATTTGACACTTCCAATCGGTATTAAAACAAGAATAAATGCATCTCGCAAGTTTATAGAAATACCGGAATCGGCAGTTCGTTAAAATTGTAAAAGGCATTTTATTAAAAAGAAAATGCCGGACAAATTATCACCCAGATTAAATACCTGCCGCTGCTTCCTTCCGGACCTGACGGAATTCAGTATCAACCTGCCGATAAGTGCCCGGCAAATCTTAAAAAATTAAGTGCGAAATATATACAAAATGAAGGTTAAAGAAAATACTGAAAAAGAAAATCCAGGATTCAAAAATTATGGTTATAATAGAGGATAAAAATTTATTTATTATAAATTTAACTATCAAATATAAAATAATAGTCAAAATTATTTATTTAAAATAAAACGTTTAACTTCGCTTAATATTGTTTCGCTGTTAATTCCGCTTTCCCCTTCATAAGAACACTTTTTCGGGTCTCCAGGACACTTGTTTTGACAGTAATCATCCGACGGTAACAATGTGCGATTTTCGTTTCCCAGCGGTCCCCACAGCTTTGGTGAGCAGGCTGTCAAAGGGCAAAATAGCGAAAGTGTTTTTACCCCGAGTGCCGAGCAAATGTGCATTGGTCCCGTGCTTGCCGAAATTAGCAAATCCAGCATAGCAAAGTTTAATATTGATTCACGCAACTTCTTGTTTTTATTAATGAAATGCATATTATTTATCTCACTAAAACCTTGAGGAATTTCATTGTCAGTAACCACAACTTTTACATTAGGAATTTTATTTAATTTTTTGATGAGTTCTAAATATTCAGCACCTTTTAAGTTTGGAGCTGAATTGCCGCTTGTTGTGTGAACACCGATTAGTAAATCTTTGTTTGCCGCAAGGCTCTTTTTCTTTTGCGTTATTAGTTCTTTCTCTTCTCCGGTTAAATGTATTTCAGGAGTAATGTCAGTTGTTTCTATCCCAATCTTTCTTGCTATATCCATACAGTAATCAGCTTCGTGCCGCAGAGGAATATATTTGTGGCGACTTACCTCGTTTACCAATGTAATTGTTTGATAAAATTTAAGACCAACACCAACACGAGTTTTTATTCCAGCAAAAAACAATAAGTAGTTTATTCGTTCGTTCGGCAATAACATTAAAGCATGTGTGAATTTATACTTTTTGATAATTTTTATATCTCGGAAAAAATTTGTAATTCCTTTCTCGGATAAATGTTCCAGTAGAATAATTTCATCAATATTGGGATTATTAAAGTAAATAGCCTCCGTGTATTCACGAACTAACATTGCAACAAATGAATTTGGAAAAGTTTTTTTTATTTCCCGTGGAATTCCGGTTGATAGCACAACATCACCAATTCTATCGGGACGAACAATTAATATGCGATTTTCTTTTTTCATTTCTGCTATTTTAAATGAGGCAGTAGTGTAGTTCGTACTTTACTGTATTCGTTTTGCCAGTTTAATTCTTGTGCAGCAATTTTACAATTACTTTGATACTCCGAAAGCAATGATGGTGTATTTAGCATTTTAATCAATGCCGATTTAAATTCTTCAGAATTTTCGAGGTTAATTACTTCTCCAATTTTATATTGATTAACAATCTTTTCCATTTGCGGTAAGTTTGAAGATATTACAGGCAGCCCTGCCATAATATATTCGAACAGTTTATTAGGCAAAGCATGATAATAGCTTATGCTGATGTTTTCAATAACCGCAAGACCAATATCACCGGCAGCTGTATAGTTTATCAGGTCACTTTGTCGTTTCATTCCTAGAAAATGGATACGACTTTTAACATCTAAATTACCAGCCAAAATTTCTAAATCTGTTCTTAAAAACCCATCTCCAATAATTACAAAATGTATATTTGGTAAACTCGTTAAACTCTTAATAATTAACCGTAATCCGCGTCCTTCTAATAATACACCTTGATATATAAGAATTTTAGAGCTGTTAGCAATATTCAATTCTTTTCTTAAATTAACAATTTGATTCGGTTGCTGAAGCAGAGGAATATTTCTAATAACTAATGAATTATTTATTCCGTAAAATTTGTGAATAAACTCGGAATCCATCTTTCCGGTAGTTAAAACCAAATCAGCTTTGTGAATAAAAAAACTTTCTAATTTTTTAAGCATCGCCTGAATAATATTACGATTTCGCAAACCGCCGGTAAATGCGTAAAGCTCACGGCTATTGTAATAAGTCTTTCCTCCGTGAACTTTGGCAAAAAAAGTAACAAATGGGAGAGTATAAATATCTTCGGCAAAATATATATTAGCTTTAGTCTTAAAAAGTTCAAATTTTAAGCGTATTGCAAATGATAAATAAAATAGAAGGGGAAATTTTCTCTTTTTCAGTTTGAAAACTGAAATATCACCGTGAATTGTTTTGAAATTAGTGGAAGTCCAATCAAATGATATTACTTTAACATTGCAGCCGTCCTGTTCAAGTGAATTTTTAAGATTTGTAATACGAGAATCGTTAAAAGGGTTGCCGAGGTAGGCAATGCAGACTTTGACTTGACTATTCATACAATTAAAACTTTATGGAAAGAGTATTCCGCATAATTGTTTTAGCATCAAACTTCTCTTTAAAATCAATCAATCCCATACTTGGTGTCATAGGATTATCAGCTTTAGTATCCTGCGAGACTCCGATATCAACATATTCATAACCGGCTTCGGTAGCATCTTTAACTAATTCGTACATTACCCGCTGAATAGGTTTGTATTCGGCGTAATCGTAACGCAGCATATTGTAAAAGCAAAGCGCCACTTGTTTGTTGGGATAAAACATCACTGAGCCGCCGATTGGTTTACCTTTATAATAAACCATAAACAATTTAAGTGCATCAGGCAAAAGTTTTTGAAGTTTTAATAAATCTTCTAAAGAATGTGTCGGCTTTACATCGTGGCGGGATTTGTTTTCAATCAGTATCGGATAAAACTCATCGTAGCGATCATTTATCTCAACGCGGATGTCCGGATTTTTTAAGGACTTTCGAATATTGCGCCTGATTGTCGGACGGAAACGATCAATAATATCTCTGTTTTTATCAAGATGAATTGCACTGGAAATGTAGTGGAGTTCGTATTTAAATCCTTGCCACAGTAAAGCAAATTCTAAACTTTGGGTTTGAAATTTGTCGTAAATCATTGGGGCGGCTGTCAACACAAAGCCGTTCAATCCGCTTTTTATTCCGTAATCCAAAATGGTAGAAACAATATCCATTGTTCGCTTGAAACTAATATCGCCAAGCACCAAAGAACCGTAACTTGCTCCGATTGGAGATTCAAAAATATTATTCTCAACAATTGAGCCGGGAAGAAGAGCAGCTATATTGCCTTTATCAATTACCATTAAATGATTAAAATTAAACTTGCCGGGAGTATGATAATCAAAAAACTTTTGTAGATGAAACATAGTACCGTTGTTGGAATTACGAACAAACTCGTCCCATCTTTTTCTGTATTGCTCTGAATATTTTACTACTTCCATAAAATAAAAATCCACATTTGTATCAGTAAATAAAATACAAATTTAATTAAAATAGAATTAAGAAATTTTTAATTAATAATGTTTCAATACTTCAAAAACACCAAACTTTCCAAATTTATTAATTAATTTTAATTTGCTGTCTTTAAGTTCATTAAAATCAGGAAAAATAAATTTTTGCTTTTTCAGTTCATCAATTTCATCTTTGTTGTAAATTAAAAGTGAATTCGGCTGCAGTTGAATTTTGGGTTTGTCGGTAAATATTTTAATACGTTTATTTCCATATCCTGAAATGACATACAAACCGTAAGCAGTGTGGTGGTCTGTGTAAATTGTTTTACCTTTATTTGCTTGAACAAATTCAATGAATTGCTGATTGTTTTTAACATCAAAATAATTTTGATATTCATGAGACATTACAAGGGAGGATAAAATATAAATTATGGACAAAGCAATAAATAATTTTCGAGATAATTTACTTAAAAACAATGCCGATAAAATGATTATGGGGAATACGGCAGTGAAAATATAATTGCTGAGTTTTAAGTCCAATGGTTTGTAATCAGTAAACGAAGTAGTAAATCCAATCATCAGAATTGCAAGTCCGATAAACCAAAAAACAAGTAGTTTATGCTTTTTAATTTTTATCAAATAAAACGAATAAACAAGGGCAATCAGAGGAAGGAAAAGATAAAATCTTCTTAAGAAAAAATGTTTTATGTTTAACACAAAAACCTGTTTTAATAAACCTGATGCTAATTCCATTGTATTTGCCGGATTTGCAACTATATTATTCGGGAAAAAATTATAATAACATATTTGATAATTTATATTTAATATATTGAGTCTGTAAAAGAAATCATTTTGTGCAATTGAGTAATAAGTTGTTTCACCAAGAAGTAAAATAAAAAAAGTTATGAGGGCTATTAGAATAAATTTATAATCTAAGATTTTGAAGTTTAATAGATAAATCAATAATAATAAAAGAAGGATTAGAATATAATAGACATTTGCTTTGAAAAGAAAAGAAAGAAAAAGAATTGCTCCTGCAAGAATAGCTTTAATATAAGATTTTAATTTTACAGCTTTGAGCAAAAACAGCAAACCGAGATTAATAAAAAACGCCGTTTGTAAATCCGTAAAATTTATTGTTGCAAATATTAAATCCGTTGGAAAAAATGCCAATAAAAAAGCAGAAAGTACAGCAACTTGTTGGTTGTCGGTTAATTCAAAAGCAATAAAATATATAAGAATAATTCCTGAGATTGAAATAACAAAGGGGAATACTATTGATGCAATCTGGTTTATTCCAAAAAGCGAAAAAGAAATTGCAGTAAAAACAGTGTGCAGTTTACGTAATAAAAATATTGGATAGCCGAGATAGCCATTTGCGTAACTTCCTTTTTCAAGTGAAATTCCTAGAAAATCATAATACGTATCATCGGAAAAAACAATTCCGTTGAAAAAATAAACCCGAATGGCAATGGCGGCAATTATTATCAAAAATAATTGAACTGCCGGATTAGTGTAATGAAATTTAGTTTTATTAAAATTCATTTTTAAATGAAAAGAAATCGTGAAAAGAATGCAAATATTGTTTTACTCTGATAAATAGTAAAATTAGATTAATGGCTTAACTTCTGTCATCGTAATGGACAAAAGTTATATCTAAAAGTTATTATAACACCTAATAGTGAATTTAACTATATTTCCGTTTGGCTATTGATTTACCTAAATATCAAATTTTAATTTTTCTTCATTTTTACATTCTGAAATAATCAATATGTCAAGATTTAACGAAAGTATTTTTTCGTTTTTCTTTCTAAATGCTACTTGGCTATTCCATTCGATTACCTTCATTGTATCGTCTTCTCAAATGTGGGCTATGCGTAGTGCGGGATTTTACTGCACCACACTTTCAGTTTACTGCTAATTTTATTTATTGCTACAATGTTTATATTTAACACTTTGCCCCGCATTACGTATTGCTTTTGTTAGGGGGCATTATTTTTCTTTTAAGTTTTTCAGTTCTATTTTTAAATGATTTAATAAACCGCTAAACCAACTCGTTAAATCGCTCATCTCATTTATGGTATGAATATCAGATTTCTTTTCAGACCACTGTCCATTCATAGCAAAATGAAATTTGTTTATTTCAATCAAATCCTTATCACTTTCTTTAAATGAAAAAA
>CAZXDS010000082.1:0-14103 GCA_964639525.1 uncultured Melioribacteraceae bacterium
CTTTAACCAACGAATAAACAAAAGCAACCGACATGCTGGCATAGCTGTGTTTTTGTCATGTTACAGTCATTATTCCAAAATTCCATTATTCCAATTGTCCATTATACATTGCAATTAACTGCTTGAGGACAACTACTAAAGTTTAACACACAACTTTATTTAAATAAAATTTTTGCTGCATGTTTTTCCATTTTTTTGTTGCTGTGTCCAACATTTTTTACAAATGCGAGTTCCCACTTAAAGTCAACATTATTTTTTTCGGCAAAATTTTTACAGTAAGCGTAAAAATTTTTCCCTCGCTGAAGTCTGTATGCTCCTTGTTCCATTGCTTCGGAAGTTCTTCTTAAAGCCTTTCCGGTTCGTATTGTATCGGCAGTACCAAGTAGGATTGTTAGATTTTTTGCAAATATTTTTTTAATTGACTGCAATGTTGCAGAAGTATTTTTTAAACCGTAGGGAAATATTTTATTAAAATCTGGAAAAGTGTACCAGCCTGCATTAGCTGAAACAGCTCTCTCAATTCTTGCATTCGGAACAAACATTAAAAATCTGTGAACAAATTGTGCTCCCGCCGAATGTCCGTAAAGCAAATATTTGCTGTTTTTATTTCCTTCCATTTTTTTTACGTAGTCAAATATAGGTTCGATGTAAGAATATGACCAAATATTTTTAGGATTTTTACTTAGAAGCGAATCATGTTTATTCATCGCAAACATATGTCCCATATTATAATCTTGGTCAAGCGGAAAATACTTATTCGAAAATCCGGGGCAAATTAGCAATGCATTATATTTTTCGGCTAATTTTGCCCACTGATTTCTGTAAACATCAGGATTCCTCCGGTTGCCGTGCATTACAAATAATATCTTTGAATTCTCATTATATTTTGTGGGTTTGTAGGTATAGACTTTTAATGAAATATTCGGGTTTAATTCCTTATCGTTAAAGATGAAAGAATCCTTTCCCGTTTTGAGTTTGTTTTGTTCGGTTGAACAAGCAACAATCAAAAATGAAAAAATAATTAGAGCAAAAATATTAAACTTGAACATCAATTTACCTCATCTTTATTTAATTTATTCAGTTATTCTGTCTATGCCGTTTTTAACATTTCCCAAAATATAAAAACCTAATTCATATTTTTTTATCGAAAAATATTTATGATTGAGTTAAACAAACAAAAAAATGATAATAAAAATACGAACTGTTATTCCCGGTCAAAGGCTGCTGAATCGGAACCCTTGATTTGTCCAAAGCCGCTGACTTCCGGCAGCATAACCAAGTTTTTTTTGGGAAAGACAATTATAATTTTAAAAAGATTGAATGAATGCAAAACTCCAATCAGTCAATCGAAAGTATCAATTTTATGTCTTCGTAATGTTTCCAAATTTCCATCATTCAAATTATCAATTGCTGCTTTTCCATTATCAATCACGGTTTATCTCGTTATGGACTTTTGATACTATTTTAAAAGGACCATTTTTTTAGTTCCCGAATGATTATCCACTATTACATTGTAAAAATATATTCCGCTCGGTAAATTATTTGACGCATTAAATAAAAATTGATGATAACCGGCATTGATTTTACCTTTATATAAAACAGTTATTTCCTGTCCCATAACATTAAAAATTCTTAAAGTAACAAATGAATTTTTCGAAATATTAAAACTAATTATTGTTGTCGGGTTAAATGGATTTGGATAATTATTAAAGAGCGAAAAACTTTTTATCTTCCTATTTTCAAAAATTGGCACTGAGGTTACATTATCAATAAGAAATTGCTGCGCTGCAGGTGCCATAAGTTTATTATCGTGTCCTACACTTGGAACATCAATCAGTTGCCATTTGCAGCTATCCGATATTTCAAAACCCTTATTGTAAAAATATTCTGCTCTTTCAAAACGATTATATCCTTGTGCGTCAGCCCCTGCCGATGTATTCAAATTTGAATCACGAAGCGTATCGGCAGTCCCTCGCATAATAATCATTTTTTGTTGTGAAATTAAATACAAATCATCAGCGTTGTAACTTAAATGAATATTTTTCATCCCGTAAGGAAATTGAATGTTCAAATCGGGAGCAGAATACCAACCGGCGTTGGCAGGAATTGCGTATCTAACATTACTATCGGGAAGAAAAAGCATCATTCTATGAACAAATTGTGCACCGGCTGAATGCCCCCAAATATCGTACTTGCTTGATTGCAATCCTAATTTTTCCTTTAATTCCAAATGTATTTTTTGAGCAACAGAAAATGACCACATAAATTTGGGGTTTAGTGAGCCTGTTCCATTGCTGCCGGTAAACATATTTCCAAGATTGTAACTTCTGCTATGAGCCCACTGGATTTTATTAAATTCAGGTGCCGCTGCAATATAATCATTATCAACGGCAAAATTTTTCCAGGGGATTATGTAATCATCGGCATTTCTATTTGTGCCGTGCATAATCATAATAAATTTTGATTTCGGAGAAAATGTTCCGGGTATAACAATGTAAACAATCATCGGCTTGCTTGGAATATCAGCATTTTCAAAATAATATTTTTGGGAAACATTTTTATCAAATATTTGAACACGGATTGTATCGGCTTGTATTCCGTCGTCGGCTATGATATCGAAATAAGTAAATTTATTTGTGTATTTTATTAATAAAAACTCTACCGAGTCGCCTCTGGCTGTATAAACATTTTCAGTTACCTGCACAGCTAAAGAATTTTCATCTCTAAGTATTAAATTTACTTTCCACTGAATTTCGTTACCTGAATTTTCATTTACCGCAGAAAACCGAGATATCCCCGCAAGAAGAATTCCGCTTTTTTCATTAATAACCGCTGAAAATATATTAGATGAAATAAACAAAAAAACTACAAATACACTAACTATCTTTCTCATTTATAACCGTAAAGTAATTGAAAAAACATTGATATTATCAAAAGCACCGTAATCCAAATTAGCATAGTCAACAATAAAAGTTGTATAACCGATGTTGATATTAAGTCCGAAACCATAAGTTAATCCTGTTTCATCGGTATTAAAATTATATCCGCCGCGCAAAAAGAACATATGATAAAAACCATATTCCGCGCCAACAGAATAATGCTCTCGGCTATCGTTTCGGTGAATTGCATTAACTGCAAACAATAAATTTGAGTTGAGGGAACTAATGGGAGCTTTTTCACCTATTACAGACATTGATAATGAAACACTGTAACTCGTCGGTAAACTAAAAGCCTGAGTTGTTAATTTAGAATCGGTTAAAGGATTTGAAGTAGAATTCGGGTTGTTATCATAAGGGCGTGTTAAATCTTCGCCATCTAATTTTAAGTCGGGACCAAAATTTTGGAAAGATAAACCCAATTTCATATCGTAAAAACCGGGATGCAGCATAATTCCTGCGTCAAATGCAAAAGAAGAAGCAGTTTCATTCCAAATTCTTTGGGTGATATATTTAATATTAATTCCTACACTGACCTGTTCGATGAGATAACGGGAATAAGACGCCCAAATTGCCAAATCAGCGGCATCGAATGTTGTGCCGGTTCCCCGCGGATTATCAATTGTTGTTCGCTCCATTTTTCCGTAGTTTACCGAAATAACACCGACACCAAAAGAACTTTTATCGTCTGCCGGAATAATTAAACCAAAAAACTCATGTTTAATATCGGATAGCCAAGGGGAATAAGAATCATATATTTCGAATCTGTTTAGACTTGCAATTCCTGCAGGGTTCCAATAAAGAGTAGAAGCATTATCCCCAATTGCACCAAATGTATTTGCCATTGCCGTTGCTTTGGCACCAATGGGAATTTCAAGAAATTGAGCTGCGGCTGTTCCCGTTTTAGAAAAATCCTGTCCATACTGCACATTTGAAAATGAAATAAAAACAACAATAATTAATATTTTTTTTAACATTATTTTGCTCCGGTTATTTAATTATTGCAAATTTATTAATCTTTTTTGCACCGTTAGATGTCTTTACTATATAAAGATAAACTCCATAAGCGACCTCGACACCGGACTCATTTGTCAAATTCCAAACTTCATCGCCGGAACTATTATCGTGATAAAGTCTTTTTACTAAATTACCGGCAATCGTATAAATCGTAATTGTACACTTTGAAGGTAAATACATAAATCTAATATTTGGATTATTTTGAAATTGTTCCCACTTTGCCGAAACTACATAAGGATTAGGAACAACACGTATATTGTTTAATTCCGCTTTGACCGTTTCAAAATCATTTTTTACTACGGGTTTATTGATTGTTACATTAAAAGTATCGAGCGTTGAAAGTTCGCTGTAAGAAAATATTGTAAATAATTGTCCGTTTTCGGGCAAGCTACCATTTGTTGCGGAAACAGTATCTATTTTGACAGTATAATACCATTTAACAATTGAGAATATTCCCAGTGTATCTTGCCTTACATCATACGGAACATTTACAATTCTAATATCCTCACCCAAATCAAGTTGACCATTATTGTTTTTATCTATTAAAATTGAATTAACTTGAACCGGATTATTCGGATGGGCAACGTTCCATATTTCATAAGGAACCGTATATTTTTTAATCATCGGTTGATGCTGTCCGGTTAAACCTGCGGCAAAAGAACCGTCGGAAGTAAACTTAAACTCATAATCACTTGCAATTGACGAAGTATCGGCAAGTTGATTAGATGAACCGAAATCAACAAACCAATGATTAATATTATTCAAATCTTTTGAGCCTTGCACACTATTTCCCAATTCGTCAATTACAGATTTAACTCCGCCTGTTTTTGTATCTCCGGTAATATTAAATGTAAAACCATCGGTAACCACCATTTCATTTGAAGCAAGAAGAGTTTTTGCAAGTATCTTATCGGTTGACGTATTTTTTACGTAAAAACTATCCGCAGGATTCTTATTAAACAATATTTGATACTTATCATTTGTAAGTTGATTTTTATCAGCAATAGACCAGTCAAACTGTCCATTTCCAATACCTGAAATTTGTTTAATCGTAACGTTTCCTTCAGCATATCCGATCGGCTTTGAAACCGGAGTAAGGTCAACCAAATTTGCATCGGCAGCAGTTGTTCCGCGCGAAGATTCAAGCGATTCAATTCCCGTTGAAATAGAACCGGAATCATAGGCAGTAACAGTATAACTGTAAGTAATTCCGTTTTTTGCGGTTTTATCTACAAAGTAATGTGATATCCCTGTATTTGAACCGAGAAAATTATAATTGTTAACCGGATCAATACCTTGTATTAAATCAATTTTATCAAATTGAGCAATAGGAACATAATTATATAAATTACCTTGAGCATCATTAATTTTTGGTCCCCAGGTAGCACCAAGGTCATCACTTCTGTAAATCTTGTAGCCTTCAAAATCATTTTGTTTTGAAACCGGATCAACGGCATATTCGGGAGAATCATCCCAATAAATAGTAACTTTTCCATCACCGGAAGCACCATATACTTTTGGAGAGGGTGGAGCAGCAGGACCATTAAATTCGTTTTTTACCATCTTTTGAGCCATTGCAACATTCTTTTTTAAGTCCTGCAAATTTTGCCCGGCTAAAACGGCAATGGTTGCTCTTACTGTTTGTCCCGGTTGTAAAGTAAAAGGACCACTGCAAACATACATACTCCAATTATTAGGTCCCGGGTCATTACCCAATTGAGTTAAACTAAAATCATCAAACTTAACATTTGAACCGTGGAAATAGTAACCGGGATTAATATCCGGATCATTCTTATTACTTGTCATAACCGGCCAAATCTGCGGATCGCTTCCCGGTGTTATACTACCGGACAAATCCCTAAAAAAATGAGCGTCAGTAATACCGAAATTATTCGGAGTATTAAAAACGGCGGTGCCAATATAACCGTTTTCAATATTACCCGGTGAAGGTCCGTTGAAATCGAATTGATAAAACACATTATCATTAGTGTAAGTATCTGAATTAGAATTATATGAACCCCAAGTTTCGTCGCCCGAATCTCCAAATTGAAAATCCACATAATAACCCCACCAACAGCTATCTAGAACTTCATTACTTTTATTTGTAATTAAAAAATCATAAAAGTGAAAATCTTCTGCGTATTTTCTTCCGTAACAATATGCTTGCTGCTGAACAACTAATCCAATTGGTGTTGAAGGTAATTGTGCATTATGGTCATCGTAAATAGCATAAATTTCTCTATCACCGGCAAATTCTCCGATAACCTGTTTTCCAAAATTCGGTGATTTATTATCGACATCTATTCTGAATCTTCCAGGCCAAAACCGCCAAACATTATTCTCAGCATCATATTCGGCACCTTTTGAGTTAACTAAAGCTTTATCGGCATCCGAAAGAGAATTGTAAGCACCTTTTGGAGCATCATGAAAAGTTCCTAACGAATCAATATAACCTGCTGGCCAAGTTCGTGGAATATCACTATGTGCCAATCGCGGTGCTCCGTCAGGAGCTAATAATTCCGACGGCTGCGGAAATGCAAAATATTTTCCTTGAGAGCCGGGAATGCCTTGCCAATCTTCATTTCTATATCTCGTATATGAATCAAGCACATTGCCTTTATGCCCAAAAAGAATTGAAAAGTCATCAGTAGCATTAACACCTTGGATATTTGCAACGCCTTTACTTTTGGGCCATCTAAAATTATAAATTAAATTTTGATAGTAGCCGTCACTAATAATTCCTTGGTTTCCAATTGTATTAATCAATTCTCCCTTGTCAAGAATACCAAATGCATCATCGATAGAAGTCTGAATTTTATCCTGTTTTACGTTTTTGTCGCCGTCCCATTCAATTTTTTGTGCTTTTGATAAATTGAAAAAAATGAACGAAAATGTTAACATTAATAAATATTTCATATAATTACTCACTGATTTTAGAAATCAAATCTTATTCCAAGTTTAATAGTTCTTCTCAATCCAATATTGCTTGGATTTCTTTGCCGGTCAAGCGTTCTGCTTGAAGTAGGACCCGCGTCCCACGGATCGCCTGATGTACTCCATACATTTACAGGATTTATTGAGTCGAAAACATTAAGGACTGAAAGAAACAAAGATAATTTTGTAGCACCCAAAAGTGGAAACATCTTTAAAAATCTCAAATCAACTTGTTGTGTGGCAGCCATATTATTTGAGTTCCTATCAACTATTAGTCCTTCGCTTTCTTCAGTTGGTCTTGGAGTGTAGGGCAAACCGCTTGAATATCGGGCAACTAAGTAAATATCGATATTTTCAAAAAAATGCATTCCCAATAAAAGAGGTCCGAAATTAGCCGGGAAATTCAATCCTAAACTTGCCGATAATGTGTTTCGCCTGTCAAAACTAAGCGGAAACTCACGTTTTGGGCGTAACAAAGCATTTGCTCTTCGATAGTTGTTGTAGCCTTCACGCGGATCCGATTCGTTTCCTTGTGCTATTGAAAAAGTATAGTTTACATTCGCATACCAATAATCGGAAGGCGCTTTTGTTAAATTTATTTCAAATCCTTTTACTTCTCCATAATCGGAATTATTAAAAATAGTATATTCATACGGGAATTTTGTATAATATGTACTTCCCATTAAATTGGTAATATTTTTAAAATATGCCGATAAATCAATTGAATAAAAACTTCCGATTTGCTGTTTAAAACCAACTTCAAAGGATATTGTTTTCTGCGGTTTTACCCCCGGATTACCGACAAGGGCTCTATCAAGCGTTGGATCGCGTAAACTATACATATCTGTAAAATTAGGCAACTGAAAAAAATGTCCGTATGAACTATAAAAAATTGTTTTTTCCGTTATTGGAAATGAAATACCTAACCGTGGACTAAATTGGTATTTTGCCGGGGTTTTTATTTCTCCGTCCGGCACAAAAATACCTTTATCATTTAAAAATCCTGCCGGCGTAGTTACATCCGGCCATTGAGTATCCTTTACATCGGCATAATCAAATCGAAGTCCAAAATTTAAAATAAATACATCGAACTCCATTTTATCTTGTGCATAAAGAGAAAATTCCAAAGGATATTTTTTGTAATTAGTATAAGCATGAAAACCGCCCGCATAAGGTTCGGCAAAAGATAGCCTTCCGATTGAATGACTTTGAAATTCAAAACCTGTTTTAATTAAATTGTGCATCCCCAATTGAGAACTTAAGTCAAATTTTAGGATGTATGTTTTTACATCATTTTTAATAAAAATTCCATTGTCGGCGTTTGTCCAAAAGGGAGGAGTATTATTATTTTTTCTAAGATAATTTGATGAAATTAATTGCCCGTCATTTGTAAACTCAGCAAATTTACCCGGAGTAAATCTGTTGAAATAATTTCTTAAATACGAAAATGCTAAATTATAAAATGTTGAATTGCTTAAAACATGGTTAATGATTATGTTATCTTTCCAAGTAAAGTTTTTTCTATCCTCGTAACCTTGCGGATAATATTTCCAAGCATGAGAATATGGTTTATAAAGCCGGTAATCACGATGAAGATAATAAGAAATTTTCATACCTTGAAAAATAGGATAAGACAGTTTAAAATTTAATTCCCTTTCTTTGTTGTATCCCCAAGGCAACTGATTTTTTACGTTTTGGTATCTTACAGTAAGAAAAAATTTCAATTTTTGAACAAATGGAATCGCTCCGCTTAGCACACCTGAAAATGTGCCCAAAACATTCATATCTAATCCAAGGTCGGGAGTATCATTCAACGATTGAGTTTTGTATGCCGAAGGATCATTTGTAATTAAACCGGTTCCCTCCGAATTAACTCTTTCAACAAACTTTCCATCGGAATTTAATCCCCATTGATCATAAGCCAAAGCATCAGCAGAATGATAGGGAGAAGTATTTAATTCATCGGAAATAAATTCTACCCGTCCTTTGTATTTATCGCCGCCATCTTTAGTAACAATGTTAACTACACCGGAAAGTGCCTGCCCGTATTCAGCATTAAAACCGCCGGTAAGAACCTGCAGTTCTTGAATCACATTTTTATCTAATTGTCCGTTAAAACTGCCGTTAATAGGATTTTTATCGGGAATTCCGTCAACAAGATAAACTATTTCGTCTGATCTGCCGCCGCGAGCATGAAGTTCGCCATTAGAACCTTCGGTAAATCCTGCCTGCAGCGAAACAACATCTTGAAAACTTGCAACAGGGAGATTATCAAATGTTTTTGACGAAACAATTGCAGTTCTGGTAGTAACATCTTTCCGAATAATCATTTTTTTAGCTTTTACTACAATACTTGCCAGTTCAACACCGCTTTCTTTGAGTTTAACATCTATCTTAGTCGTCAAATCAGAGTTTACAATTATACTTTCTACTGTCTTCGAGCCGTAACCGATCATTGAAAATATCAGTGTATATTTACCGGGTTTAAGATTTAGGATAACATAATTTCCGTTTGCATCCGTGGCAGTGCCCGTTGCAGTTCCTTTAACAAGAATATTAACAGACGGAAGCGGGTCCCCGGTAACAGCATCGGTAACCTTTCCTGTTATTTTTCCGGTTGTTCCCGCAAAACAGATTAACGACGGAACAATTAGAATTAACATTAAAAATTTAATAAAAGTATTATTAAACACTTTCATACTTTCCTCAAAATTAGATTGAATTTATTTTAGTAATAACATTTTTTTAGAAATAAAATTATCAGGGGTTTTTAATTCATATATGTAGATTCCTGATGAAAGATTTATTGCATTAAATTTATAATTGTGTGAACCTGCCGATAATTTTTTATCAACTAACGTAATAATTCCGTGTCCGAGAATATCGAATATTTTGAGCGAAACTGCCGAACTTTTGGGCAAAGTAAATGAAATTGTAGTTGACGGATTAAACGGGTTCGGATAATTTTGAAAAAGGTTGAATTTTATCGGGGCGAAATTATGCTCTTTTACATCAACCAATAAACCATCGCTTCCCGGTGAAAAAAATGAATTTGTGTCACCGGCAACATTAGAATGCAGTCCCCATAATTTGCTGTCAAGTTTATGCGTAACCGATTGACCTACTGCACCGCTAATTGGACTGCCGGAAATTGTGTTCGGGAATCCGAGATAAATAGGTTTGGATGTTACGGGTGTTGCATCGCCCCAATAAATTTCAGAAAGAGTATCGCTATTTGCAGGATTAACCAAAACTACACAGTCCCCGGCATTAGAAAAATTACTTCTGCCTTGTCCGTTATTAAATCCATCATTATTATCGTCATTTTCATTTACGGCAAACAATGCGGTTCCGGATGGAATGTTATTTCCATATCCGGCAGTTCCGACCGCTCCAAATACAACTGCGAATTGTCCCGGATTTATTGCAGCTCCAATTGGAAATGTAAAAACAGGAACGCTTACTTTATCAAGTATTTGATAACCGCTTAAATTAATTAAAACACTATCCGTATTATATATTTCGATAAATTCATCGGAATGTGAGCCTCTTATTCCGTCGCCGTTTGCATCTCCGGCATCGCCTTTGGGAACGTCAAACATTATTTCCGTAATTACCAATTTAGATTGCCAGCCTGCATCAGGCTCACCTGACCTGCCGCTAGTAATATCCACAGAGGAAGAATCCCATTTTTTTGACGGACTTTTAAATCCGGCATTTACAATATAATGTCCAGGTTCTGTTGCCGTTAAAATGAACGGGTTAGAATGTGTTTTGTTAATATAATCAACTACTACGCCTGAACTATTGACCAGTTCTCCTGCTACATACTTACCTGCTGTAACTCCGGTAAGTGTTACTTGAACTCGAATACTATCCAGTTTTTCAACCGAAACGATACCGGATGAATGGACATGACAACCGCCAGCCGAACAGCCGGGCGCACTGCCGTTATAAGTCGGCTGCAAATATGTGTAACCGAAAAATGCAACAATTGAAACCGATAGTAAAAAAAATAAAAATTTAGACATTTTTAATCCTTAAATAAAACATATATAATTAAATAACTTAAAAATTTATTTATTATTTAAAGTTTGTTCCCCCTGAAATAATTTAATGCCTAAATTACTTCCGAGGGAACATTTGGTACTATTTTAAAAGCAGCATTTTTTTTGTCATCATTCCTTTCGATGTTCTTAATGAATATATATATACTCCGGTTGCCAGATTAGACGCATCAAATGTATATTGGTAAACACCTGACGATAACTTTTTATCAGCTAATGTTGCAATCTCCTGTCCGAGAATATTATATATTCTTAGTGTAACCTTAGAAGCATACGGCATGCTAAAAGATATTATAGTCGATGGATTGAACGGATTAGGATAGTTTTGAGAAAGAACAAATTTTGTAGGTATCAAATTTTCACTTTTAACACCGTCAACAACAACTGCATCTTTACCAGGTGAAAAATAATCTGTTGCATTATCCGTTACAACTGTATGTTTATCCCATAATCCCAAATTTCTATCCAGCGTAACCGATTGGGCGATACCGCCTGATATTGTTGTACCTGAAATTGTATTCGGGAAACCAAAATAAACACCAATTGTTGAAAGCGGTGTGGCAGTGCCCCAATATACTTCATCAAGTGTATCACTGTTTGCAGGATTTATCAGCAAACAATTATCGTGTGAATTTGAAAAATTTGTCTTCCCAATTCCGTTATCAAAACCGATGTTTGCACTTGTATCGTGAACAGCCAAATATATTGCATCAGGCGGAAGATTTGAACCGAAACCGTTTGAATCAACAGCACCAAACACAACAACAAACTGAGCCGGATTAATAGTTGTTCCTATCGGGAAAGTGTAAACGGGTACGCCTTCTCTTTCAACAATTTGGTAGCCTGAAACATTAATTGCAGCACTCCCGCGATTATATATTTCAACAAATTCATCAGACTTTGAGCCGCGAACACCGTCTCCATTTGCATCGCCAACAGAATCTTTTGGTACATCAAACATTATTTCCGTAATAATTAAATCGCTGTTATTAACTTGTGGAGGTGTACGTGCATCAATTCCAGGTGAAAACAACGCCGAACCGCTTCCGGCAACAACAGTATGTTTATCCCATAAATTTGAATTTAGCCTTGATGTAACCGATTGACCTATTTTCCCTTTTATTGAATCTCCCGAAATTGTATTGGGCGGTCCCAAATAAACAGCTTTAGACGAAACAGGCGAAGCAGAACCCCAGTATATTTCAGATGTAGTATCATTTTCAATTGAATTTACAATTACTACCGCATCATGTGAATTAGAGAAATTAGAATGTCCTCCGTTTTCATCGTCAAATCCTAAATTGTCATCCGATTGATATTTCGCAAACACGAGTGCTTCAGAAGGCATTGGACCGAAACCGTTGGAGCCTACTGCACCGAAAACAACAGCAAATTGCCCGATTTTTAATTTTGTACTATCCGGAAATTGATAAACAACCATTGTGTCTTTGTCAAGAATTTGGAATCCGGTTAAATCTGCATCAATAGGTCCATTATTATAAATCTCTATAAATTCATCGGAATGAGAACCGCGAACACCATCACCATTAGCATCGCCAAGTGAATCTTTTGGTACATCAAACATAACTTCGGTAATTTGTATATTCGGTAAAATTGGATTTGTGTTTTGAACGGCATCTTTGCCAGGTGAAAATAATGAAGTCGGATCACCGGTTACAATTGAATGTATTCCCCATAAATCACTGCCAATACTATGTGTAACGGATTGAGCAACTGAGCCGCTGATTGAATCACCGAGAACAGTATTAGGCGGTCCTAAATAAATACCATTCGCAGTTATAGTTGATATTGGATGCGATGTAGTTCCGCCCCAATCAATTTCTGCCACAGTATCGGCTAAAAGCGGATTAACAAGCATTACTCTGTCGGCACTGTTCGAAAAATTTGATTTCCCAAGTCCGTTATCAAACCCGTCATTATTGTCGTCATTTTCGTTTACAGCAAAATATAAAGCATCGCTCGGTAAATTACTTCCAATACCGGCTGTGCCAATTGCTCCAAAAACAACAGCAAATTGACCAGGTGCCAATACTGAATTTAACGGGAAAGTAAAAACAGGAACACCTTCACGCTCAATTATTTGATAAGCGGTCAAGTCCACAGCTGCTGAACCGCCGTTGTAAATCTCCACAAATTCATCGGAATGAGAACCGCGAATGCCATCGCCGTTTGCATCGCCCAATGTATCTTGAGGTACATCAAACATTATCTCCGTTATTTGAAGACCACTTTGAGCAAATATTGATACAATTGTAAAAAAGAAGATGAAACATATTAGCGTTAATTTTAATTTCATAGATCCTCCTGCCTATTATTATTATTTTGATACATTTATTTAACTACCTATTTGAGTCTCATTTTCTCTAATTTTCGGCGACATAGTTGTTTTTGTAAAACCGAAAATGATTAGAATAATAACAGAAATATAATTCATAAAAGCCCAAGGAAGATAATCGAAAGCCGACACACCTAACGTTCCGGTTACATATACTCCTGCCATACTCCAAGGAATAAGAGGGACAATTATTGCGCCTGCTTCTTCAACGATTCTAGAAAGATTTTTGGCTGCTAAATTTTTTTCTTTGTAAATTGGGGCAAGAAGTTCTCCTGGTATAATCATTGAAAGATATGAACTTCCTGTAACAAGAGCCGTTAAAATAGAAGCGGCAACAGTTGTGGATACAATACTCCAAACGTGCCCCGTAAACCGTTTTACACTTTTAAATAAAACAGCTAATAACCCGGTACTTTGCATAATACCGCTAAATGCAAATGCTGCAAAAGCTACCAGTTGTACCCCCATCATACTCATCATTCCGCCGCGTGAAATCAATTTATCCACTACAGCAACACCGGTATGAGCATGATAACCGGTATTCATTGCTGCGGCAACATCAATAGCGGAAACTCCTTGATAAATAATTGCTAATAATCCTGCAACAAATGATGAAAGCAGCATTCCCGGTAAAACCGGTTTTTTAGCGAATGCGAAATAAAAAACTATTACTAACGGAAGAAGTAAAACAATGTTAAAATTAAAATTCTTTTCTAATGTATTTATTATTAAATTCATCATTTCGGAATGAGCTGTGCCGTTCTGATAACTAAGACCGATAATAAAATAAATT
>CAZXDS010000083.1:0-13993 GCA_964639525.1 uncultured Melioribacteraceae bacterium
TATATACTCTTAACGTGTTGTTTTTTGTAATCTTAATTTTGACCCCGAATCGCTGAATAAAAGCCGTGTTATTTTAATACGGCTTTTTTGTTTTTAAATTTATGATTTAAGTTTCGCGAATTTGTTTCTTGTATTGTAAACTTCCTAATCTAATTCACTAACCGCAGAAACTTGTCTGTATTCAACATTTTCAAACTCATTGAAATGAGCATATCCGCATTTAATTTTTTGCTTTTCACTTGTCCTTAATTCTTGTCCTGCGGATTTAGTTTCTGCAACAAAGTAAACCGTCTTTTCATTCTTTTTTATTAATGCCCAGTCGGGATTGTAATTTCCTATCGGCGTTTTAATCTTAAACCAGAAAGGCAGCTTAAAATAAAATGCAATATCATCTCTACTTTCACATTCCTTTGCAAATTCGTATTCTATATTTGAATCAAGTGGGACAAGGTTGTTGTAAATTGTTTTATCATGCTTGTTTATATTAAATGTTAATTCGTTAATGTGAATTTCATAATTATCAAACAGCCTCATTTCATATTCTTTTGAACCTATTCTTTCATATTTGATCCCATCAATCATTAATTCCGTTAGAATTTCTTTTATTGCAATAACCGTATTGTCAAGAAAAAATTGCGGATTAATTAATACTTTGCCTATTCTTCCTGACTCTTTTAAAATCTCAAAAATCGTTTTGCGCGTTAGTTCTGTTCTTTCCTGTATGTAAAAAAGAACATCCGGAATTTGAAATACACCGTTAAGCGATTTGGCATAAGAGGCTTTTGTTTCCATTACAATGCCCGTACTGTCAAATTCCAGAGCAGATTTTATTGTTTTAATTACCGCTCTTTTTACGGTTGGCATTTGGCTAACGGCTTTAGCAGCCTTCTTAATCAATTCCTCTGTTTTATATTCCACACGATAAGTAGTTAAGTATTTTATTCTATTCCAAATATCTTTAAACTTTTCATCAAGCTCAAAACCCTTTTTGTATTCCACGGTTGCTCTTTTCCGTTTGTTTTTTATTCTACCTTCAAATGATACTCCGCAATCGGTTTCAATTTCGGACTGCAATTGTTTGGCAAAATCTTCATAAGATTCATTGGCAACAACCGTTAAACGGTTTATGTTTTTATCATGTATTCTTATTCCCATTTGATTAACGGCAAGTCTTAAACCTCTGCCTATTTCCTGTCGTTTTTTCAATTCCGATTTGGTTTCGTTCAAAGTACAGATTTGAAATACGTTCGGATTGTCCCACCCTTCACGAAGAGCGGAATGGCTGAAAATAAATTGTAACGGTTCATTAATATCAAGCAGCTTTTCTTTGTTTTTCATTATCAACTTAAACGTATCATCGTCCGCTTTGGTATTTCCTTTTGAGTCTTTCCATTTGCCTTTTTTATCGGCAGAAAAATATCCGTTGTGAACATCTTCCGCATCAAATGGAATTAGTCCTTTAAAAGCAGTCTTGGCAGAAATATCATTGTAAATTTCTTCAAACCACTTTGCGAATTTTCCTTTAACCTGATTTCCTTCCGTGTTGTAACTGCGATAGTTGGCAACACGGTCAATAAAAAATAACGAAAGAACTTTAATGCCTTTGCTTTTTAATTTTCGTTCTTTCAAAAAATGTTCTTCAATGGTTTTTCGTATTTGAACTTTCATTACCTCGTCTGTAAGTCCGCCGAAAGTATCGCCTACAAACACTGTCTCACCATTGGATAGTTCAATCAGATTTTCCGAAATGTCAATACCGTTAATAATGTAACCTGTTTTGTAAATCTCTCTTTTGTTGGATAAATCGTATAAATCGTATCCTACTTTTGCCGTAACCGATTTACGTTTTACTCCGTCTGAAGTATTCACATCTATTTTAATTTTGGCGGAAGTACGAGTTTTTGTTGCAGTTACTTTTTCCAAATTTAAATACGCTTCATTAAAATCATTTTCGGTAAAAATGGAATCAACTTCAATTTGTTTTACTAATCCCAAGTCATAAGCTTTTACCGGATCAAGACTGTAAACCATATTGTAACGGTTTGTGTGCGTAGCCGAATAACGCAGCGTACAAAGCGGATTTAAATTTTCAACAGCTTTCTTTCTGATTTCCGTTTCTATATTTTGCGGTTCGTCCACAATAACAATCGGAGCAGTTGATTGAATAAATTCAATCGGTTTTTTACCGGTTAATTTGTCATTCGGTTTATTGATTATATTTTCGTCTTTGGCAAATGAATCGATGTTGATAACAAGAATTTGAATGTTATTACCGATTGCAAAATTCCTAAGATTTGAAACTCGCCTTGAATTATACACGTAAAAATTAACAGGAGTTTTATCGTAAAGATTTTGGAAATGGTCAAAAGTGATTTCAAGATTTTTCAGCACACCTTCGCGAATGGCGATGGAAGGAACAACAATAACAAATTTTTTAAATCCATATTTTTTATTCAGCTCGTAAATTGTGCGGAGATACACATAAGTTTTACCCGTTCCGGTTTCCATTTCAATCGAAAAATTCATTCCGTCTAATTTATCGGAAACATCAAGTTCATTTCGCTTTTGAATTTCCCGAACATTTTTAAGAATCTGTTCTTCGCCTATTTCAATACGGTTTCCAACTCCGCCATCGGCAAACATATAATTTTCGGAACTTAACGAAAAGCTGAAATCGCCATGCTTTAACGATTGCCCTTCAAAAACATCCACAATGGAATTTATTGCATTTATTTGAAACTGCTGATTTGGGTCGAAGCGGAATTTCATTATTTTAAACTAAATAATCTTTTAAAGTAATATCATGCCCAACAGGAATATATGCGATATTATCTTCATCGTAAAAACTGTTTTTGATTTTATAAGATTTTTGGGAAATAAGCCATTTCCTATAAACAACATTATCAAAATTTACTTTATTCACTAATCCTATTCTATTTAAAATAAACTTAATAAACGGCTCTGTTAAATGAAGCTGCATAGTTTTATTGCTCTTTGATTTTAATTCACATAAAATAACAAATAGCTTATTTTCTTTTACGGCAAAAAGGACATAATCATTTATTGAACATAATTTTTTTTCGCTGCAATCAAAAAAAGGAAATATTTTTTCATTTGTATCAAATGAGTATAAAAGAATTTTCCCCTGTGTTTTAATTTGAGTTTTAGGATAGTTTTTTGTGTTAGTTTCAGTTAAGAATATCTTCCCGCTTTTTGCGAATTTTCTAAATTTTTGATTTAACGATTTTTCAATAATAGAGATGTTATTCATCATTTTATTCAAATGTTTCAAAATTCAGCGAATGGATTCTTCTGTTTAACGAATTAATAACTTCATCTATTGTATTAACTTCAAATCCATTTTCCGTTACTTCAAGTGCTTTCACTTTTGTTTTTCTACTATTCTTATTCGGATAATTAAAAAGATAAACACCAACTTCTTCAGGTTTCATAATATTCTCTTTTTTATAATTAAATGGTAGTTTATTCCTACTTTTATACTTTGAAAGGAGAATATGAACATTGAGCTCATTTAATATATAATCGCTATGCGTAGTGATTATAACTTTAAAACCTTCTTTTATTATTCTTGATATCCAACGCGATAAAAGAATTTGATTGTCAGGATGCAAATTTAATTCCGGTTCATCTATGATTATATAATCACCGGTTTCCGCAAGATGCCTAAAATAAATTACCAAATTACTTAATGATTTAACCATTGATGCTGTTAAATGCATTGATAATTTTTTAGATTTGTTCTTGTTGGGTCTATACTCTACTTCGCCGTCTCTTGTAATTACTATTTGCCCATCTAAAATATTTGTTTCAAGCTCTTCTGCTAAATATGAAAACCGACTTGTCTTTTTTTTATAATTTGTTATGTCATCGGCAATTTCAAGACTTTCTCTTATCGGCAACGGATATCGCGTTGCTCTTCTATTTAATATATCAAACGGATCATCTTTTGTCTTTTTATTGCTAGAGGCTCCTAATTCTAATAGTTTATCTAACAGTACATTTCGCTGCACAGAAAGCTCTTTGTTAAAAATATTTATTGCCATTCTTTCGGCAGGCGCTATAAAAACTTTTGGAAGCAGCAACCCTAATACAATATCAATAATAATATCTACTACAATTCCTCTCGATAAATTGGCAAATATTATTTCTTTATTTTTTATAGATTTCCCTTCTATTTTATTTCCTGAACTAATAAAATAATATTCAAGGTATGTAGATTTTTTCTTTTTGTGAAAAATAATTTCATAGTTTTGAAAGCCTATTGAGGTTTTTTCTATTTCTTTTTCCGAAAAAATTTCCCTTAATTTTTCCAAGGTTTCATTTATTTCAATTGTACTATTTTCAAAATTACTTTCCGGTGAAGCAAAAATAAGAGGTAACGTTTTAGTATATGATTTAGATATTTGATTAAAAAAATTATAATTTTCAAATAATTCTATTAAATCTATTTTTCCTTCATTTTTTGAAATATTAGCCGACAAATGATTGCGTAATTTGGGAAGTATATTTATTCTATATTGTTTTCTGAATAGTCCATAAATCGTATGTGCAATATATGTTTTGCCTGTGTTATTCGGACCTGTAAAAATTATTAATTTTTTCGATAAATCAATTTCACATTTATAAACAACGCCTACATTTTCGGCTTTAAATATCATTCTTTATCCTAATATTTTTATATACAGAAATTACAAAATAATAAATTTAATTAACATTTATTTGCATGAAATAAAACTCACAACACGTTTTTAATTTGCATTGACATGTTAATTTTTGATTGCTCTGGTGCTCCAGCCGTTATCCACAGCTTCATTCATATACCAATATCGGGCTTTATTGTTTTTAACTTTAATCAGCGATCTGTAATGCGTCCACGACAATTCGGTTCTGAGTTCAGCATCCGATTCGTCATGCTCTTTTCCTTCTTCCAATAGGTGCCGCACTGCGGCACCTATTGGGAAAGATTTGTAAAAGAGTCTCATTCTTTTTAAACTTCCTTCTGTAAAACCTTTACCAAATTCTTCAGCTAATTTTTTTGACAGCTCTTTTATTAAAAAAACACCGTACTCCGCCCTTGTTTTTCCTTGCTGTTCTTCTTCAACAATTATTTCACCGATTTTCCAATAAGCTTGAACCATTTCAAAATTTACGTTTTGAATTACACGTTTACGCGAGTTTTCCAAAATGCTTCGGATAGAATCATATATGGTTGTTATGGGTTTTTCTATTTGTAACTTCATTTGCTCTTAAAAAACTATTATTAGCGTCTCGTCTGTGAGACGCTGATTAGTTTGTGTTCAATATTTTCAATTTTATGATACGCTAAATACTTTTAATTATTTTTATTTGAAATTCCGGATTTTAATGGAAATAGTATTTCATTTTTACGCAACCAGTTTATCAATTAATTTTTCCCTTTTCTTCCAAGGAAAATCATAAATACCGTACTCGTCAATAGCTTGAGAAACATCAGGGGCAACTTCTTTCTCCAGATCATTCAATATCATTATTCCCTCGTTGTTACGGGCTTGTTTAGTATCTTCAAAAGCAAAAAGATGTGAGATGATATTTTGTCTCTTAGGATTTGAAACCGCTTTGATAATCCGTTCGGGGGCTTTATCAGAAGATGGAATTAAGAAATCAAACTTATGCTGAAATGAACTTTTTCCCTGCAATATAATATTTCTTGAGAAACGTACATTTTTCTGATGAAGAAAATTGGCAACATCTTCTAGAAAGAAGGTTTCAATTTTAGGTGAAGCAATCACATATAAGTCATCAACTGCCATTAACGCTTGTAAATAATTATGTTTGCGCATTGGAAATGTAGGTGGCGTTGCTATTGTTGTCAATTCTTTTCCTTTTATAATTACACCAAATCCATTAAGGATAGTATCTAATTCTCTTTTTCGTGCAGGGGTAGATATCTCAACTCCGGACATTTCAAGATTACTTAAAGTTTCTCCGTCATCTGTCATATAAATACGATCTCTTTCGTCCCGTTTCAAATAGAACTGAATATAATCATTGATATGATTTACAAAAGGAGTAGTTATTTCATAATAGCCATTAATTTCTTTATAGTTGATTTTTTGTTTCAACCAACTTATGTATGATTCAATAAGTTCTTTCATATCAGTAACGTTTTTGTAATCTTCGGTAATTGTTTAACATTGCAATATCTGAAAAATTCTTCCATAATTTCATAGATATCTTTTCCGCTAATTGGTAATAATAATTCCGCAGGTACTGCCCATTTTTCTCCAAAACCCTCAACATATAAATGTATATGAGGGGAAGGTATCTCTTTTCCATTGTGTGGTTCTAACAATTGTAACGGCACTGCTTCAACTTCGGGATTTAGATGTGGAGCTCCATCAAAATCCGATCTTCTAAGTATATATGCTTTTCTAACTCTATTTTGATAAACTACTTTTGTAATCTTAATACTTCCTCGATAAATATCAAATAAAAATTTCTCATGCTTATCCGCAGATGTAAATGAAAGAATCAACTTTCCTCCTGAATTAGGGAATTGATATTCCCTATTATTTTCAGGATATTTTTCCATTCCAAAGAAAAAATCTGCTTCTTGTTGTGTAATAAAATTTGCCATCTCTACACCACCTTAAACTCTATCCCCGCATCTTTCATCTGCAATGCGGTGTTGGTTTTTAATTGGTCGTTATTACTAAATAGTCTGTCGAGTGTAACTATTTTTTGCGGATTTAATTTTATTGCTTTTTTGATAATTTCACTATCTGCTTTATCAAGAAGCAAAACAATTTCATTTTCATTTACGATATAAATGTCATCATCTTTTTTAATATTTGCCGTAAGCGGAATACCCGATTTTAAAAGCAATTCATAAAGTACATCTTCCATTTTGGCATTTTCGTCAAGCGGTTCAAGGTGTTGTTCCAACTGTTCTACAAGTTCTTCCTCGGTTTCTATTTTTGTACGCCATATCTTGAAATTTGATTCATGAAGTTTAAATACTTTAAATCCTAAATCTAAATTTGCTTTCCCTTTTTCAAAAAGATTTTTGCCTTTCTCATTCTCAATTTTCAATTCTCCATTCTCAATTGTCTTTATCACGCGGCGTATTCTCTCTTTGCCTATTTCCGCAATGGTTTTGTAACCGGCTTTGTAAGCTTCCGAGTTTTCGTCTGTTTTTTCCGGAAGCTGAACAAGTATAAATTTACGGTTGCCGCCGTCTTGTTTGTTTAAGTCAAGTGCTGCGTGTGTAGTTGTGGCGGAGCCTGAGAAGAAGTCGAGTATTAGCCCATCACTATCCATCCCGAGTTTTAATATATATTTCATAAGTTCGATAGGTTTGGGATTATCAAAGTTAACATCATGCATAATTTTTTGATAATCTTGTTTTGCTTTTTGCGTATTTCCAACTTCTTTTGGAAATAGTAATGTATTTGAAATAATACCATCTTTAACTTCAGATAGAAATCTTTTGTATCGTGGTACATTTTTCCCCTCTTTTCCAAACCAGAGTCTATTATCATTGTAAAGTTTAAATAGTTTTTCTTTTGAAAACCTTGGATATGTTCCTTTGGGAGGTTCCCACTCTATTCCATTAGGAAATTTGATTTTGTATCTACTTGATTCTTTGCCGCTTTTAGCATGCAAAGGTCTATGAATCCATCTTCCTCTTGGATCATTATTTAAATTTAGAAATTCCTTGTCTGTTTCCTCACTTCTTGGAATAAGATTAAGATTGAATATTTCTTCATTTTTACAAAAACAAATAATGTACTCGTGATTTTTTGACACATATTTTGCATCATTTTGACGCCCAGACTTTTTATTCCAAATAAATTCAGCAATAAAATTCTCTTCCCCAAAAACCTCATTCATCAAAAGCCGTAAATTATGCACTTCATTATCGTCGATTGAAACAAAAATAACTCCGTCGTCTTTCAGTAAATTTCTTGCAAGGAACAATCTCGGATACATCATTGAAAGCCAGTTACTGTGGTAATGCCCGCTGTCTTTGCTGTTTTTGCGGAATAAACCTTCGCGTGTTAAAAAACCGGTTTCGTCTTTGTCGCCGATACGGCTTAAATATTCCTCGCGTGATTCCGAAAATTTATCGGGATAAATAAAAGTATCGTTTCCGGTGTTATAAGGCGGATCAATATATATCATTTTAATTTTGCCGAAATATGCTTTCTGCAGCACTTTCAAAACTTCAAGATTTTCACCTTCTATAAAAACATTTCCGGTTGTATCAAAATTAACGGACTCATCTTTTGCCGGAATCAGCGTTGCCGTTGTAGGTGATTGCAGCACACGAAAAGCATCGGACTTTCCCGCCCAATTCAAAACATAGCGTTCGTTTCTAAATTCAATATCCTCGCCGAGAGCAGCTTTCAGCTTTTCCCAATCAATTTTGCTTTCGGTAAATACTTCGGGAATAATTTCTTTTAGTTCGTTTAATTTTTCTTCGGTAATATTTAATGATTTTCCATCCATTTGGTCTTTATTCATTTCATTTAACCTACAATCTCAAATTGTTAAAACGGCAGAATCTATTTAAGTAAAATACTTAATTTTTTCAATTTTAATTTATGATTTTTTCTTTTGGTATTCACAAAACAGCGATTCAGAGTCAAAATTAATTTGCCACGGCGAATAACGAAAACAGCAGATTACAGAAAAATAATAAAATGTTTTTCCGGTTAATTTTTTCAAAATGAAAATTGTAGAACCGACTTTCCAGGTAGAGTTCTGTGAACAGTCGGTTTATCTTGCAGCATTTGAAAATATTTAATTTTCTTACTGTTTTTCAAAATTTTTTCTACGTTTTACGATGAACAAACCGGAAGGTTTGTTCTACTATAAAAATTTAATATTAAGAGTTGCATTACTTGACTCTGAGTCGCTATCAAAAAGCCGTTTATTTGCAAATAATTTATTACATTTAAAAACAAAAAAAATGAGGAACAAATGAACAAATCATTATATAACTACAAAGCATTTGTTACTAAAGTTTACGACGGCGATACTATTACAGTAGATATTGATCTCGGATTAAATGTTTTTGCAAAAAAAGAAAAAATTCGTTTGAGCAGAATTAATGCACCGGAACTAAGAGGCGAAGAAAGAGAAGAAGGCTTAAAATCCCGCGACTATTTACGAAATTTAATATTTAACAAAGAAATTCTTGTGCAGACAATAAAAGACAGAAAAGGAAAATACGGACGTTATCTCGGTGAAATATTTTTACTTGATGAAAACGGCGATAAAATAAATGTTAATGATTTATTGGTAGAAGAAGGCTTTGCCGTTTACAAAAAATATTAACATCATTATTTGTAAAATTTACACATATTTAAAATATCGAACAATGATTAACGACTTTTGATTTCAGATGTTTTTACTTTTCCGGTTCGGATTCCTTTGGCAAAAAATCTAAAATCGTTAATCGGTGTCTATCTCGGCGATCAATGCTGTTAACTTAAGAAATATTGAAAAAATTATTAAGGCGTAATTGTGGCTAAAGCCACTGTTTGTTTTGTTTTTTACCCGTTGCATAAATGCAACGGCAATAGTCGTTTCTTTTCCAAAGGATATTGTGGATAAGAGACGGTTAAATATTCACTTGGGACAAAATGGCTTTTCGCAGAATCCTTTGGATAGCCATATTTTCCCCTTAAGTTGCCAGAATTGCTCGGCGATAGACGGATTCATAAATCATTTTTACGGTTTACTGCGATATAATATTACAGTTTAAATCCTTGTTTTTTTCCGTAAAGGCACGGGACACGTATGTCAAAAAATCAGAAAAGTATTTTGGAAATAACAGTTTGTTGTCGGCTATACCGCTATATGAAATTGCAAAAACTATTCCGCAGGGTCCATCACAGCCCAGAAAATTATATAAACCAAAATACCGGGGAAACCGGCGCTAAAAATAGTTAATAAAATATATCCGACTCTTACAAAGGAAGGGTCCCAATCAAAATATTCTGCAAGTCCGCCAAGCACACCGGCAATTTTTTTATCCCGCGATTTTCTAAGTCTTTTCTTTTCCATTATTTTACTCTTATTTTAATTTGAAATTTTACACTTCAAACACTCTTTGCAACATTAGACGAAAGATGCTATAACAAGTTCAACAAGACCACTTTCCCAAATTATCAATTATCATCCGTCAAGTGCCGGATTAAAAATTATCAATTATCCATTCACAATTGTCAATTAAATCAGTGTAGCCAATAAGCAACGCCGACGCCGATAAAAGTAGCAACGGCATAACCCAATGTACCGCACAAAATTGCAGGAATTACAAGTGATTTCCATTTGCGCCCGACAGCCATTGCTGCGGCAGTTGTTGGTCCGCCCATATTTGCATTCGAAGCAATTACAATTTCAGCCAAATCCAACTTAAATAATTTTCCGAAGAATAATATAAAAATTAAATGTACAAGTAAAATCAATCCTGCGAATACAAATAATATCGGTCCGACTTTCATTACAACAAAAATATTTGCACTTGCCCCAATTGCAGCAAAGAAAACCTGCATAAGTAAAGTGCCAATTTGGTCGGCACCTTTTATTTCGTTCATTTGTTTTGGGAAAACAGTTGCAATTACAACAACAAGCAATGTAATTATTAAAATGGCACTTCCTCTAATGCCAATTAATTCTTGAATTAAAAAACCGATTGCAGATACGGTTAGTCCTATAGCCAAAGCTTTTCCCATATCAAGTAAATTCGGGTTGTTACTTTCGTCGTTGTAAATATTGTCTGCCGATTCAAGCAAATCTGCATTTTGCTGATGTTCATTTTTAAAATTCTTTTTTAAGAAACCTATTGAAGGAAGAGCGAATAAAACGAGGAAATAAATTGTCATTACAAGATTATCAGCAGCAACACCTGCAGCAAGTAAATCGCTTGAATGAAGTTGCAGAGCTTGCGACGATGCCACATAATTCATAGAACCGCCGATATAAGTCGAACAGAATATTCCGGCAAGTTTCCAGCCTTCTTCTCCCAAAGGAATAAACTTAAAAGCTATAATTGTTCCAACCACAGTTCCGACAGACCCAATGCCAAAAGCAATAAGTGTTGGACCTGCTTCTTTAATAATTCGCCGTATATTTGCTTTGAACAGCAACAACGGAACTGCAAGCGGAACAAGATATGACCAAACAATATTATAAGCGGGTGCATCTGTAGGGATAATTGTTAGATTGGATAAAATGAACGTGAACAGTATTGAAACAACAACTGCCGATAATTTATTTCCCCATTTTGTTTTCTGCTCAGCCCAAACACCGAAACTGGCGGCAATAAAAAGTACAGCCCAAAGAAGCCATGTTTGATTAGGATTTATTATTGAATGTTCAAACATATATGTTTTCCTTTCTACCTTTTCCGAACTTTAAAATTGACATATTTTTAATAATCAATTAATAAAATTTTTAATGTTGTTGCTTCCTTTGTTTCATTTAACGCTTCCGATATTTCCATCAAATCACTCGGATTTGTAATGTGAGTGATAAATTGTTCATAGCCCGACAACACTCTCGACATTAATTTTCGCTGAATGATTTGTCCGCCTGTTGCGGCAGCTTTCTTATTATTGAAAATAACAATCTTAATCGGCAAATCGCGGTTAAACGTTTCCAACAAACCCATGTGCCCGGCAGATAAGAAACCGAAATCCCCAGTTAATGCCCAAACCTCTTTTACTCCGGATAAATATGCACCTATAGCCAATGGAATACTTCCCCCTATATACGTAACGAGATCAATAGCATTGTAAGGCGGCATACAAAATGAACTGGAAATACTGGTATCGCCGGTTACAATTTGTCCTCGTAAATTTTTGAATACTTCAAAAAACGGAATGTATTTTTTTGCTGTCGCTTGATAACGTTCAGGTAAGCTGTCGGGCATTCTCGGCATTTGCGGTCTTAAAATTTGTTCGGGATTTCCATCCAATACTTTTGCAGTAAATTTTTTAAATTGATATTCTGCAAACATCGGATGCACTACATGACTAATCACATCACGTAAAAATTGAAATTCTTTTTTACCATTTTCAATCCGTTCAAATTGAACTGTATTATTTATTGCTGCCGAATCAATTATTAATGCAATCGGAAGTTTTCTCTTTTCGGATTCATGAAATGCCTTTATCACGGTACTGTAAACATCATCATTTTTCACATGAATGTACGGGAATGACATTCCCGTAAGAACCGGAGTAATTTCCAGAATGTTATCGGAATGTTTTCCGGTTTTGTCATCGAATAAAATTACTACCAAACCGGCTGTTAAATCTGTGTACAGTGAATCTACGACACTATTGGCAGCTTTAAGCATTCCGTGTGATTTCATAATTGCAGCAGAACGTTTGCCTACAAGACTTGAACCATGTGCGACCGTATATGCAACTTCTTCATTAAAAGACAAAGGAACGGTTTTTTCGGCAAGCGAACTAAAATTTTCAATTGTTTCGCTTACTCCAAATCCGGGAACTTGGGTAACTACTTTTACCCCAAGGTCTAAAAAGGCATAACCGATTGCTTCACTAACTTTTGTTTTCATATTTTATAACTCAAATAATCACATAATTATTTATTTAAATTTTTAATATCTGTTCCCGTCGGGTTTTGAAAAATATTTAAGTTAAATTCCTTTATTACTGCAAAAATATGGTCGAAAATATCCGCTTGAATATCCTCGTACTTTACCCAATCGGTTGTTGTTGCAAACACATAAATTTCAATCGGCAAACCGTTTGTTCCCGGTTCAAGCTGCCTGACAAGAAAAGTTAAGCCATCGTGAATGTCTTCCCTATTATGAAGATATGCTTTTAAGTACGCACGAAATGTTCCGAGATTAGTAATCCTTCTGCCATTTGGTGTAAGGGAAAAATCCAAATTCATTTTGCTGTTGTAACTATCAATTTCATTTATTTTCGAGGTCAAGTACTCTTTTAGCAGTTCAATTTTTTGTAAACGTGCAAGCATTTTTTCGTCGCAGAATTTCACACTATCCAAATCAATAAATATCGAGCGCTTAATTCGTCGTCCGCCGGCTTCCTGCATTCCTCTCCAATTTTTTAATGATGTATCAAGTATTGCTTTGGTTGGAACTACGGTAATTGTTTTATCAAAATTTCTGATTTTAATTGTGTGAAGCGAAATATCCATAACATCGCCATCAACATTATAGGTGGGTATTTCAATCCAATCACCGACTTTAACCAAATCGTAGCTTGCAATTTGAATGCTTGCAACAAATGACAAAATTGTATCTTTAAATATCAATAACAGCACGGCACTCATTGCACCCAGTCCGGCAAATAAACCCCAGAAACTTTGTCCGGTTATAATTCCAAAGACAAAAATTATTCCGATAATCCAAATAATAATTTTTACAACTTGCGCATAGCTTTTAATCGGGCGATTTTTAAATTTTTCAAATGTACCGAGTAATTCAACAAACGCATCCAGCAAACTTGTAACTATTTGAACAAAAATGATAAAGATAACCGCCTGTAAAAATTGATCCAGATAGTTTTCAATCGGCGAGTTAAAAAACTTAAATTGCTGCAAAATCAGCAGTGAAGGAATAAATGAAACTTTTTTTAATATTTTTTCATTTAATAAAATATCATCCGCTTTTGTTTTGGTTCTGCTTATTATTTTCGATAAAAGATTGAACAGCACATATTTTGTTATGTAATAAACTATTATTGATAGTATTACTATCCCTGCGTATTTAATATTATCAGCAATAAACGGATTTTGGGCAAGCCAATGTTTTATAGTAGTTATCATAATTTCACTAAGTCCTATTATTTTACTTGAATGAAAATAATGATAATTTATAATAATGTTTTAATTTTCATTCCTTTTTATAAAAAAACTTATGAAGAACAGAGGACAAATAAAAGCTTATCTTGCTTGGATTACTATCTGCATAGTTTGGGGAACC
>CAZXDS010000084.1:0-13964 GCA_964639525.1 uncultured Melioribacteraceae bacterium
CCTTTCTTCAACCTATCTTGATCTTGACTTTTCACACAGTCTCTTTAATCGTGGGGAAACAGACTAAAAACGAACTTCCCCAAACGAACTTTAGTCCGTTTGGGGCTTTTTAGAGTGGACTCATTAATATTTCTTCTATTCTCGGTATAAAACTTTTAGCTTCAATTTTCAATTTTCAAATCTCAAAAAGAAAAGGTTCATACCCTTGAAAGTCAATCTAAAATTTATTTCAATCAAAAAATAACTATACTTGCAATTATGGAAATCTTAAATTTAATAAATTTAGTTTCATATTTTTTATTAAATGAAGTTTTATTTCTTATTATTTATATGATTATCATTGTGTGGTTCTATGAAAATCGCCATGCATACAAAACCACAAAGGAGCAATTTTAATAATATTTATCCATATACCTGAATAAAGTTAGAAATCAGTCCGGTTACTTTCCATGGTTTGATAAATAATCAATTCCTTTCTGAACAATTTCCCAAGTTCCATTGCTTGCATGTTTGTTCAACAGTCCGTCCATTTCCATAACGTCGCGTTCCTTTTTTACGGTTATCTCCCACCGTTTTTTACCATTTCCGTTTGGAATATCAAAATCCCCTTTTCTAAATCTTTTTCTCATATCTTTTTCAATAAATTCCATAGCTTCAGGAACACTTGCACTCCCACCAAGATATATCAAAGCTTTCAGAATTGATATTCTAAATTCAATTTGGGTAGTGAAATTATCCGAAGATTTAAAGTCTTGAGAAATATTTGAATGAGAAGTTGCTGCCATGCTTGAATCATCTGACTTTTTCGGTGCACTATTGTTACTCATTCCGATATTAACTGAGTCAATAATTTTAAGAAACTCATCCTGATATTGCATCATCTTTTTGGCAGAAACTTCAACGGGTAAAATATTGTTCAAGATTTTTTGTGCTTCTTCAATAGACCCGTTTAATATTTCCTCCGAACTTATAATTTTTAGTTCGCGTATGTGCGCATCAATTTTCTCTGTGCATTGAGCAAACGATTCTCTTATTTGCTTAATCGTATTATTTTCGCTTTTTCCCATTACTTCTCCAAGTGAAATTTATTCAACAACAATAGTCTGTTTTTTTAACATTACTATCGGGAAAAAAAATCAAAATTTAAGGATGTGCTGCATATAATAATGTATTTCTTTTTGAGTGGAAAAAAAAATCTTTTAACTTACCTTTTCTCCAAATAATTTATATTTTAATAAATCAAATTTTGGTTAAGATAATATTAATTATGAGTGAGTCTTTGTTAAATAATTCGATACAATATATAAAATCCATAGGACCCAAAAGAGCGGAATTATTTAATAAGATTGGAATCGAAACTATTCGGGACTTACTTTTTTATTTTCCTACAAAATATTTAGATAGATCAAATATTCTTTCATCTTCTAAAATTATAAGTTTTATCGCAAATGGTTACGAAGGAGAAGTAACCGCTCTGGGCAAAGTAATTGACACAGAGACTTTCCATTACGGGAAAAAGCAGATATTTAAAGTGTTTTTCAACGATGCAACCGGAACATTTGAATGCGTTTGGTTTCAGGGAATTAAATTTTTTAAAAACCGTTTTAAGGAAGGTGAGTTTTACGCAATTTCTTCAAAACCGGTTTTAACTAAATACGGACACTTGCAATTTACTCATCCTGATTTTGACAAACTTACCGCAAACGAACCTGATGAATTTATGCACACCGGAAAGATAATTCCGTTTTACACTATTCCTAAACAATTAAAAGCAGGCAATGTTGGTGATTGGAGTTTGCGTAGAATAGTTCACTCGGCTGTTGAAGAATATGCCGATAAATGCCCGGAAACATTGCCCGAAGTGATAATCGGATATCGGCATTTAATGGAAATTAGAGAAGCAATAAAAACTATTCACTTTCCCGAAACAAATGAAAAACTTTCCGCCGCACAAACCAGATTTAAGTATGAAGAATTGTTTTACATAGAAACTTTGGTCGCTATGAGGAAAATGAATTACAAAACAAAATTTAATGGTTTTGCTTTTCAAGTATTTCCGGAACCGATTAAAGCTTTCCTAAAGGGACTTCCGTTCGCGTTAACCGAAGATCAATTAAATGTTCTTTCCGAAATTCGCAAAGATTTGGAAAGCAAAAAGCCGATGAACAGACTGCTGCAGGGCGATGTTGGAAGCGGCAAAACAGTTGTTGCGGTTATAGCAATGTTAATTGCATCAGAAAACAAAAAACAGTCCGTTTTAATGGCTCCAACAGAAATACTTGCACACCAACATTACAGAAAACTTTGTGAATATTTTTCTCAATTTAATATTCAGGTTGCAATAATAATAGGCGGACAAAAAAAATCGGAACGGACGAAAAATCTTGCTTTAATTGAAAGCGGTAAAAGCCCTGTAATTATAGGCACACACGCACTTTTTGAAGAAACGGTAAAATTCAAAGATTTAGGCTTGGTTGTAATTGACGAACAGCATCGTTTCGGCGTTGTACAAAAATACAGATTAATTGAAAAAGGTAAAGCGCCTGATATACTTGTTATGACTGCCACTCCGATTCCGCGAGCTTTATCGCTTACTATTTATGGTGATTTGGACGTTTCCACAATCAAGCATCTTCCGGCAGGCAGAAAAGAAATAAGCACAGCTATCAGACATGAAGATAAACTTGAAAATATTTACCAATTTATAATTGATAAAATAAAAGACGGATATCAAAGTTACATTGTTTATCCGCTTGTTGAAGAATCGGAGAAAATGGATTTGAAAGCCGCCGAAACTTATTTTGAATCTCTTTCCAAAACTTACTTTAAAAACTGCAAGGTGGGCTTAATTCACGGTAAAATGCACTGGAGAGATAAGGAAAAAATTATGATGCAGTTTGCCGATAAAGAATTTGATATTTTAATTTCAACTACTGTAATTGAGGTTGGAATTGACGTTGCGGATGCGAATATTATTGTAATCAACGATGCGAACAGATTCGGATTATCGCAACTTCACCAGCTTCGCGGAAGAGTGGGACGAAGCAGCAAGCAGGCATACTGCATTTTAATTTCAAACTTTGCACGACCCTTAAATCCTGATAAATTTGATTTCAGTTTCAAATTTTTATCGAATGCACAAATTGAAAAACAAAAAGCAGCAATTCGTTTGGGAGCAATGGTGAAATTTTCAAGCGGATTTAAATTATCGGAAATCGATTTTAAGTTACGCGGTCCCGGAGATATTTTCGGAACAAAACAAAGCGGCTTCCCAGATTTGAAATATGCGGATATTGTTGCCGACCAGGCAATTTTAATAAACGCAAAAGAAGACGCTTTCAAAATTATTGACTCCGACAACACCCTTTCAAAACCTGAATATCAAATTATCAGAAAAGTATTGAAACAAAATTATTGGAAAAGCATTCAGTATTCTCAAATTGCGTAATGAGATATTTAAGTAGTAATAGCAGACAACTGTCTTGTGTATGCGCAGTAACACAAAATAAATTCCAAAATGTTTTTGGGCATAAATGTTGTGTTTAATCGCTGTTTGATGGCTGCGATATTTAACACAACACTAATTCAAATGGATTGTTAATTGATTTCTGACCAAAAATTTCCAAAAGCGAAACAATATCATTTTTATCACCTTTGTATTTTGCTAATTTTTTTAAATGGAAAGGTTGATTTATATTTGGAATACGAGTCGCAAAAAAAGGAGGTAATTCATCAAACTCATAAATCTTTTTAACAACAGGAAAATCAATTAATGGTAAAATATCACTAATAAATTTATCTTTTATATAGTAACTTCGATATCGTTCTATTAACTCAAAATGATTTACAATTTTTTCTTCTTCTATTCCTATTTTGGGCTTACTATTAGTACAATATTTGATAATAAATTTTTCCAATTCATTATCATTCTTAACAATTTTATTAATCTTATCTTCCTTTGTATTCCACAACAATTAGGGTAGAACCATAATTTTATTTATTCATCTCCGTTTTTTTCCATTCACAATATCCGATAAATCGTTTTCCAAAGTATTGATAGGCGACTCAACAATTCGCCCAATTTCTTTTCCCTTTTTCGAAACAATAATTGTAGGCACGTTTGTAATATTTTCTTTCTTCTTATCAACACCGGGCGCTTGTAATTTTCTATTTACAAAAACCAAATTGATTTTGTTTGTCGGGTAATGAAGTTCATCTAAAACTTTGTAAAAAGCCGGAACTTCCCTTCGGCTGTCAGAACACCAAGTTCCCATTACAATTTTAATCTTGTAATTTTTCAACTTTGAAGAAAGCTTTTTTTCATCGGAGAAGTGCGGTTTGTAAAATTTATAACCTTCGTTAAACCATCCTGAAAAGCTCGAATCGGCAAAATCAGCACGTGCACCGTTGCCAATGAGCATTGATTTTCCCGTTTTGCTATCCGTAACTTTTTTGCAAGTTTGTGCTTGAAAAACACTGTATGTTAAAAAAAGAAGAAGAATTATTTTTCTCATATTAGCTCCTGTTATTTGGTTCGTTTCTTAAATCCAAACCCCACAATAATTTATTTCTGAGGGTTTTATAATAGCTAAAATCCAACGAGTGTACCAGTTTAATTGGATGGGGATTCCGTTTTATAACAACTTTTACCGGAGGCACAAAATCATGAACCCGCTGTCCGTCGCTATTAATTTGAATACTTTGATAAGGAGAATTTACTTCGATTGTTATAGTCTGCTTATTCGAAATTACAAGCGGGCGCATTGTTAACGTATGCGGCGATAGCGGACTAATAGTTATCGCTTCCGCACGCGGATCAATAATCGGTCCGCCCACAGATAATGAATATCCTGTTGAGCCGGTTGGCGTTGAAAGAATTACACCGTCAGCTGAAAAAGTAGAAACATATTCATCACCTATTTTCAGCGTCAAATCAATCATCTTCGGCCACCTTCCTTTATCAATAACAATATCATTAATCGCAAATAATGTTTCTTCCATTTTAGAATTACATTCTGCCATTAAAGTCATCCGCTCTTCAACGGTATATTGCCCTTCTTTCAAATCACGAATCACGTTTTTCATTTTACTTATGTCAAACTCAGCAAGAAAACCGAGTTTTCCAAAATTGATACCAAGTATTGCAGGCGAATATTTCCTTGATTCATATGCCGTCTGCAGCAGAGTACCGTCTCCTCCAATCGAAAAAACAATATTACTCTCTTTGTAAAGTTGTTCATTGCTCACAAACTCGGCATTCTTTAACTCTTCGTTTAAAGGCAAATTAAGTTTTAAAAGAGAATCACTAATTAAATATTTTAAATTATATTCATTTAAGTATGAAACAATTTTTTCAACAATTCCATTTATATTTTCTTTTGTAGTATTAGGAATAATCCCGATAGTCATAAATTGTTATCCGTTTTTCTGTTCATTTCAAATAATTTGGCATACTTTGTAAATACATAAACCGATGAAAATACGGCAAGAATAAAACCGTGAATTCCATCTAAAAATCCGAGTCTTAAAAAATACATTTTTTTGAATAAAAATACAGGTCGTAAAAACAAATCCGAAATTTTTACCTTTTTATTTTGTCTAAATAATTCTTCTGCGGCAAGTGAAGTATATCTGTTGAATTTTTCAAAATAGTGATGAATATCAGGGTCGGTATAATGTTCAAGATCGAATTTTAATTTGCCGGTATTTCCGCTCACAATTAAGTGTTCATGAACATCTTTATCCGCAAAAACCGCTTTTTGTTTGTTGAATAACCGCACAACTCTTCCCGGATACCAACCGCTGTGCTTAATCCACTTACCGAGGAAATACGCGCGGCGTGCAACCGAATATGCTTCATATTCGAGTTTTGACTTTTTAAACTCTAATAATTCATTTTGCAATTCCTTTGTAATCACTTCGTCGGCATCAATCCAAAAAACCCAGTCGTTTTTTGTTAACGAAAGTGCATACTCTTTTGTTTTCGAATAACCTCGCCACTCTTTAACTTCGGCATTTATCTGCTGATATTCCTTAACAATCAAAAGTGTGGAATCCGTCGATTTATCATCAACAATTACAACAATATCATCAATACACGAAAGTTGACTTTCGATACATTTGCGGATATTGGTTTCTTCGTTCTTTGCTATTATTATTGATGATAATTTTAACATTGATTTTTGTAATTTGTAAAACTAAAAAAAACTCTATTAAATTTAATGAAAATATACTAGAACTGAATAGTATGTCGAAAACAAAAATACTAATCAAAGATTATCTGCTCTATTTTGTTGGGAATTCCTCAACGAGATTTATCACCCTTTTACTTCTTCCGTTTTTCACAAAAACTTTAACAAGGGAGGAATACGGATATTTTGAAATAATAAACGCCACTATTTTAATACTTGTTCCGATAATTTCACTTCAACTTTCAGAAGCTGTTTTACGTTTTAAGCTAGATAAAAAAGAATCCGCTGAAAAAACAAACGTAATTGAGACAATTACATCAATACTAATAGTAACGGCTGTAATTTCAAACATTCTTTTTATAACAATTACCGAATTTGTCAGCATACAATACAAAGTAGAAATTATTCTTTTTTTCAATACTTTTTACGCTTCAAGCTATTTGATGAGAATCGCACGAGGCTTGGGCAAGCGGGCTTTATACAGTTCATCTAATGTTCTCTACAGTTTAATTCTTGCTTTGGCTGCTGCATATTTTTATTTAACAAACGATTTAACATTAAATAATGTTTTTAATATTTATTCAATTGCTAATTTTATAATTTCAATTTATTTGATATTAAAAATCGGGATACGCAATTTATTTACATTTTCAAAAATCGAATTTAAGTATTTCCCCATTCTTCTCGCATACTCAGTTCCGCTGCTTATGGAAGCAATGAATCTTTGGGTTATGGATTTATCCGACAGATTTATAATTAAATTTTATATTGGACTTGATGCCGTTGGAGTTTACGGCGTAGCTTACAAATTGGGAATTTCAATTTATTTTCTTCAGATTATTTTTAATCTGATTTGGCAGGAAGAATCATTTAAAGACCACGATAATAACAAAGTACCGGTTAGAAATGCTTTTATTTTTAACAATTTGGCGAAACTTCTTTTTTCAGCTTTCACTGTTTTGCTGCCGTTTTTCGATTTATACATTAAACTGTTTGTTGACAAAAGATACGCCGATGCTTCTTCATATTTGGCACTAATTCTCGGCGGAATAATTTTCTCTTCGTTGTCATCTTTTTGGGGAATAAAGTATCAGGTAAGCAAAAATACCAAAGGTTCGTTATTCACTTCTCTTATCGGCGGAGCTGCAAATATCGCATTAAATATTTTACTTGTTCCTGTAATCGGTTTATATGGAGCTGCACTATCAACCTTTATCAGCTTTTTTATAATCTTTATAATAAGAATTCGTAATTCGAAATTTTATATTGATACTGACCTGATAAATATTAAATCTTTGATTTTCGGGTTTATCATTTCGCTGATATTTGGAGTTGTTATTAGTTTTAATACTCCGTTTATTGACTATATATTACTTGTTCTCGGCTGTATATTTTCATTGGCATACAATAAGGAATTAATTATAAAAATTTATTCAACTGTAACCGGAAAAGCTTGATGCAGCCTGATAATAAACATCTCGTTTCAGTAATCATTCCTGCATTCAATTCAGGTAAATTTATCCGCGAAACAATTGAATCTGTGCTAAATCAAACATATAATAATTTTGAAATTATTGTTGTGGATGACGGTTCGACCGACGATACTATTTCAATTTTAAAGAATTTAGAGTTAAATGATAAAAGACTTACTTATTACCAAATTGAACACAGCGGAAGACCGGCTGTTCCACGTAATTTCGGTATTAAAAAATCGAATGGTGAACTTATTGCTTTCCTTGATGCCGATGATATTTGGGTTAAAAACAAATTAGAAAAACAACTAACAGAGTTTAAGAAACATCCGGATTATATTTTTATTTATTCAATGAGCGTTACTTTCGGCGACGTAAATTTATTTTCCAAAAATTATGAGGTTTTACCGCTGCTTCATAAAGCTGTTAAAAACAAAACGGATCTTTTGAAAATCGGGAATACAATTACTTGTTCTTCCGTTTTAGTTAAAAAAGAAGCACTTCTGAAAGTAAGCGGCTTTGACGAAGATGAAAATCTTAAAGCCGTTGAAGATTATGATTTGTGGATACGACTAAGCGAATTCGGTACTTTCGGTTTTATACCGAAAATTCTCACTTATTACAGAGTTCACAAGAGTCAGTCGTCGGCGGATTGGCAGACTAAACAGGACAGACTTAAATATTTATCCGACAAAAGGAATTTGAATTTACCCGTTTATAAGTACTACAGAAACAAGGGAATTCTGTTTTTGCTTGCACGAAATATTGTTCATTATTTTAATTATTTGATTGTTAAATTGTTTATTAAAAATTGAAAACGAAAAAAAAACAAAATATCCTAATTATCACATCACGAGCCGATTTCGGCGGCGGACCCGAACATATTTATCAGTTGATAAATCAATTGATAAATGAATATAATTTTTTTATTGCCTGCCCGAAAGATTTTCCGTATTACGAACGTTACACACAATTGATTGGGAAAGAAAATATTTTTGAAATTCCGCATAGGAAAATAAATGTCTTTTCAATTCTTAAACTTTCATCATTTATCGGTAAAAACAAAATTGACTTAATTCATTCGCACGGAAAAGGTGCGGGAATATATTCGCGTTTGTTGTTCTTTTTAACCGGGAAACCAATTGTTCATACTTTTCACGGTGTTCACATCGAACAATATTCAAAACCGGCAAAAACATTATACTTAATTTTGGAAAAGTTTTTCTCTCTGCTTACCTCAAAATTTATTTCCGTTTCAAATTCTGAAAAAGAAAAAATACAAAGCAGCGGAATTGTTAACGAGAGCAAAATAACGGTAATTCACAACGGCGTTAATATTCCGCAACATACTAAACTTACTTTTTCCGATGAACTAAATCTTCTTTTAATCACGCGGGATGACCCGCAGAAAAACAACATTACCGCCGTTAAAATTGCAAAGTTACTTTCGGAAGATGCACAAATTACAAACGTAACATTAAACGTAATCGGCAGCGGATTGGAATCACTTGCCGCAACCGCCGAAAAGGAAGGGATTAGCAATTTAATTAAACTGCACGGAGCCAAAACAGAACTAACGGAATATTTTACAAAAGCGGATTTCTACATTAACAGTTCACTCGCCGAAGGACTTTCGCTTTCAATTTTAGAAGCAATGGCATACGGCTTGCCGATTATTGCTTCGCGTGTAACCGGAAACATTGATATTGTAAAAGATAACATAAACGGATTCCTTTTTGAACTTGACAAACCGGAAGAGGTAATTGAAAAAATTGTTGAGTGTAAATTAAATCAAAAATTATATCAGAAAATTTCATCAAATAACATAAATTTGATAAAAGAATATTTTTCAGTTCAACTAATGGCTGAAAAAACAAAAAATGTTTATTCGGAAATTTTGAAATATGAATAAGTCCAAATTAAAAACGGCGATAATACACGAGTGGTTTGTAAATTACATGGGCTCGGAAAAAGTTGTGGAATCTTTCTGCAATATTTTACCTGATGCCGATATTTTTTCACTCGTTGATTTTTTGGATGATGATTTGCGGCAAAAAATTTTAAAAGGTAAAAAAGCAAAAACCAGCATTATCCAAAAACTTCCGTTTGCCGAAAAACATCACCGGCTTTATCTCGGGTTGTTTCCATTTGCAATTGAGCAGCTTGATATTTCCGGATACGATGTAATTCTTTCGAGTTCGCATGCTGTAGCAAAGGGAGTTTTGTCCAATGCTAATCAGCTGCATATCAGCTATGTTCACACACCAATCAGGTATGCTTGGGATTTGTATCACCAATATTTAACAGATGCCGAATTGGGTTTTAACTTAAAAGGCTTGATTGCACGAAAAATACTGCACAAAATTCGCCTTTGGGATGTCAGCACTCCGAACAGAGTTGACTATTTTTTGGCAAATTCAAAACATATTGCAAAGAGAATAAAAAAAATATACAATCGTGATGCCGATGTAATTTATCCGCCGGTTGACGTTAACAATTTTTCAGTCAACAGCAGCAAGGACAATTACTATATGACAGCCGCTCGATTTGTTCCTTACAAAAAAGTGGATTTAATTGTTGAAGCATTTTCAAAAATGCCGGACAAAAAATTGGTCGTGGTCGGAAGCGGTCCTGATAAGGAAAAAATAAAATCCATTGCCGGAAAAAATATTGAATTCACCGGATATTTAGACTCTGATAAATTAAACGAATATATGGGCAAAGCAAAAGCGTTTTTATTTGCTGCCGAAGAAGATTTCGGGATTACAATTGTAGAAGCACAGGCGTGCGGAACACCTGTTATAGCCTACAAAACCGGCGGTGCTTCCGAAACTGTTGTTGATAATCAAACGGGAATTTTGTTCAACAAACAAACCACCGATTCAATTATTGATGCGGTAGTTAAGTTTGAAAAACAATCGGATAAATTCGATTCGAACGTTATCAGAAAGCATTCGGAAATATTTTCAAGAAAAAATTTTGAAGTAGCAATTAATAATTATATTAATCAAAAATCGGAAATTTTCTTTAATCAATAGTAATTGAATAACAATGAGTAAAAAATTTATTTCCGTTCTGCGCCTTGCAACCGATTTGGCAATAATAAATATTTCGTTTATTCTTGCTGCGGTTTTTGCACAATCGTGGGACACATTGTTAGAACGGCAATATATGTTTGTTCTTCTTTTGCTCTCAAACATTCTTTGGCTTGTTACCGCTCGTGCAACAAAATTGAATTCCGATATCAGCAGTCGCTCTTTAACTTCGGAAAGCATAACGCTGTTCAACAATATTTTTATTCAGATTACTGTTTTTGTTTTTTTCATTTTTACAATTAAGGAAGATTTATTTACAAGAAATTTCATACTCTATTTTAGTGTATGCAGCTATTTTTTAATTTTATCAAAAAGTTTTCTTTTAAAAAAGATAATCACAAATGCACGGGCAAAAGGAAAGAATCTCCGAAAAGTTGTAATAATAGGCTACAACGAAACGGGGATTAATTTTAAAAATTCAATTATTGATAATTTAAATTATGGTTATCAGTTTCTTGGTTTTATAGATTCAAATAAATCGGCTAAAATTGTTGCGGGCATAAATGAATTTGAATCGTTCTTAAGCACACATAATATTGACGAAGTCATTATTGCACTTAACATAAAAGACTTTGAAACAATTCAAAAAGTTCTACGAATATGCGACAAAACCGCCGTGAAATCTTTTATCATTCCCGATTACTTTCAACTTCTTTCAAATAAATTTCAATTGGATATGCTCGGTAATTACCCGATTATCACTGTCAGGAATAATCCTTTGGAAGAGTTTCACTGGAGATTATTAAAAAGAACTTTTGATTTTTTGCTTTCGACAGTTTTACTAATTACGGTTTTCTCATGGCTATTTCTTATAATCGGTTTAATAATTAAATTTACTTCGAAAGGCTCAATATTTTTTATTCAGGACCGAGTTGGAAAAGACAATGAAATTTTCAAATGCTACAAATTCCGCACAATGACTGTGGAAGCAAGCAACAAAAAAAATTCAAACATTCCGGTTTTAGTGGAAGACCCGAGAATAACGAAAATCGGAAAACTTTTACGAAGGAGTAATTTGGACGAAATTCCGCAGATATTTAATGTACTGAAAGGCGAAATGTCAATCGTAGGTCCGCGTCCGCATGCAATTCCGTTTGATAAAAATTACGGCGAAATTGTTGATGAAATCCGGCTGCGGCACAGAGTAAAACCGGGAATAACCGGCTGGGCACAAATTCACGGATTGCGCGGCGATGTTTTCGATTTGAACGAACAAATAATTAGAACGAAGAAACGAATTGAATTTGATATTTGGTATATTGAAAATTGGTCGTTCAAATTAGATTTACAAATTATTGCACGAACAATTTATCAGATTTTAACCGGCAGAAACAAAGGAACGTAAGCAAAATTTTCAAAGTTTTGAGAAAATTTTGAGGGAGCACGAAAACTCTATTTCATTCTATCAAATTGGTAAGGAGTAATTACAAAATAATCGAATTATTAATTTTCCATTTTCATTTTTTGCATCGCAACAACAAGCCCAACCAAAAACCAGATTAGCGTAAGTATTTCCTGATCGCCAAAATTCCACTCGGTTAAACCGGCAACAAGAAACGAAATATACGCTCCCATAAATCCTAACGCTGCTGTTTGTGCAAAACCGTTTTTTGAATATTTTTTAACATTTTGGAAAAATACAACAAAGACCTTGAATAACAAGAGCATTGCCATAAGAAAACCGAACGCACCGAGAATCACAAGAAAATGAACATAGTTGTTGTGCATGTGTCCTTGAATTTCTTTATCGAACGGACGCTTGTAATGCCGGTATAGATTTGCGAGGTCAATATCACCTACACCGAAAATCGGATGATCAGCAAACATTTTAAATCCGGCTCGCCAAAAAGCAAGTCTGTTTGCATTTGAACTTAGATACGGATCAAAAATTGAAGCAAGTCTGCTTGTTCTTAAATGCGCCGCAAATAATGTATCACCGCTGAATATCACGTTTCGCGGATTGTAATTAAACGAATAATTTTTTTGCACTTTAATTGTCGAATCGGCAAACTGTAATTCTGCGAACTCACCGCCGAGGAACACTGCATATAAATTATTTTTGCTTTTAATGATTTTTAAAATTCTCGGCAGCGAACTTTTATATTTTTTTTCAATTTTTAATTCGGGATTTGTTACATAAACATTGTCCTTAGTCTGCAAAACAATTTTATCATCAAATTTATTTATCGATGTAAGTTTTCCGTCGGGCGGAATAAATGTTGATTTACTAATAATTTGATTTTGCTCTTTGTTAAATTTCAAAGCCACAGCATTCCGGTTGCCATCATATAAAATCAATACACTGTCCGCCGTAACTATTTTAGTGTAACCCTTAAATTGAGGAAACACTTTTTGCGATGATAAATCCGACGGATTGTTAAATACAGTTAAACCCGAATCGGAATCAATAATAAATAAACTTTTCTTTACAGCGGCAAAATCCTTTGTCATTCCTTTCGACATCAGTTCCCCGAGTTGAGTAAAACCGTTATCAGCATTTTTTTTTAGCAAAACAAACCTTGTGTCAATTAGGCTTGCGGCATAATAGTCATTTACCCAATGCTTAAAATCTATTACAGGCGATGCAAATTTAATAATACCGGAAAGACTATCGTGGTCAAATATTTCCAATCCACCGGTGTAATCCGAAACATATAATTCTCCGTCAAATGAACTTAAGTTGTAAATTTGTCCTTTCGTTTTTACTTCCGAAACTTTTGTAACATTTCCTTTCATTGAAAAAACTTCAACTTTGCTGATTGTTTCTTGAGTAAATGCAACAATCAAAATGCCGACTGCAAGAACAGCCAAATACACATATTTTCTTTTCAACAAAATTATTACAAAAATGCCCGCTGCAAAACCAATCCAGCCTGTTCTTTTAAAAGTTGCGAGAAGCGACAACACAGTTATTAAAAATGCACCGGTAAACAAAAGTCGCTTTTTAAAATTTATTTTTTTTTGAATTACAAACGGAAATAAAATCATTGCCGTAAAACTGAATAGTTCGCTCGTAGTAATCGGATATTGAAAGAGAAACGGACCGGAACCGTTCATCTGAAACAGTCCCCGAAGATAAAAAGAATATGAACGCCACAAATACAAAAATGAACTTAGCAATGAAAAACTAATAAAAACATAAATTGCAGTTTTAAATCTCTTTGAATCTTTAACCACAAAAGTTACTACATATACAACGGGTATTA
>CAZXDS010000085.1:0-10895 GCA_964639525.1 uncultured Melioribacteraceae bacterium
AAAATAACCGGTTCGATTGCTGCATATAAAAGTGCGTATTTAATTTCAAAATTAGTTCAAGCGAATTTTGACGTGAAAGTTGTAGTTACAAAATCGGCACTTCAGTTTATAGGCGGGGCAACTCTTGAAGGGTTGACACATACGCCCGTTTATTCCGATACTTTTGCACAGGGCAGAATGATGAGTCATATAGAATTAACGAAGTGGGCGGATTTAACAATTTTAGTGCCGGCTGATGCAAATACAATTAATAAAATGGCGAATGGAATTGCTGATAATCTCGTTACATCTTTATTTTTGGCACAGGATTTTTCCAAACCGTATTTAATTGCTCCGGCAATGAACACAAATATGTTTAAGCACCCGGCAACGCAAAAATCACTTAAAACACTTGAAAAATGGGGAATTAAAATATTACCTGCGGATAGCGGACATCTTGCTTGCGGCGATGAAGGAGTTGGTAAACTTTTAGAGCCGGATATAATATTCGATGCGATAATTACCGAACTTGCAAAACGGAACGAATCAAGAAAAAAAGTTTTAATTACAGGAGGCGGAACCAAAGAGTATATTGACGGTGTAAGATTTATTGCAAATCTATCCACGGGAAAAACAGCATCGGTAATTGCAGATAGTTTATTTGAGTTGGGAAACGAGGTTACTTTGCTTCTTGCTGAAAATTCAATTGAACCTGAGCATAATGTTAAAAAAATTAAATTTAATTCATTTAAGTCATTAAAAGATAAACTTAAAGCACTATTGGAAAATAATAATTATAATGCGGTTATTCACCTTGCAGCGGTAAGTGATTATTCTCCAAGTTCAATAAAGATTAATGGAAAAGAAATTGAATTGCAAACCGGACAGAAAATCAGTTCCGGACTTAGTATGTTCGAAATAAAATTTACTAAAAACGAAAAGCTCGTAAACGGTATAAAGCAATGGTCAAAAAATCCGGAAACAAAATTAGTAGCATTTAAATTTACTGCCTCCGATAACATGCGGGAAGTGGAATCCGCAGTTAAGAAATTATTCGAAAATGCGAATGCAGATTTTATTGTTCATAATTCACTTAAAAAAAGGGCGGACAATGTTCAGGTGAATTTTGAAATTATTAAAAGCGGCGGAGAACAGATTGAAGTGAAAACTTCGTTGGACTTGGCACGGCACTTAAATAAAATTATTACGGAGCAATAAATGATACTTTGTCTTGACGTAGGAAATACGCAAATATACGGCGGATTATTCCGGAATGATAAATTAGAATTACAATTCCGCAAAACTTCCCGTGAAAGTTTTTCCTCTGATGAAATCGGGATTTTTCTAAAAAATGTAATTAAAGAAAACGGCTATGAAACCGATGAAATAAAGGCAATATCAATCTGTAGTGTAGTGCCGGATAAAACTCATTCTCTTTCAAGTGGCTGTATAAAATATTTTGGTATTACACCTTTTTTTCTTGAGCCTGGTGTAAAAACCGGATTAAAAATTAAATATAAAAATCCGCTGGAAGTTGGCGCCGATAGAATTTCAAACGCAGTTGCGGCTATTGAAAAATATCCGAATAAAAATCTTATTATTGTGGATTTCGGAACGGCAACTACGTTTTGTGTTATTTCCAAAGAAAAAGAATATCTCGGCGGAATTATACTTCCGGGTATTCGTATTTCGATGGAATCTTTGGAATCGCATACTGCAAAACTACCGCGTGTTGAAATTAAAGAAATTACTAAACCTTTTGGTCGCACTACCGTTGAAAGCATTCAAGTCGGGTTATATCAAGGGCAAGCTGCAGTTGTTCGTGAATTGACAAAAAAAATTACGATTGAAACTTTTCAAGGTGAAAAACCTATTGTTATTGGGACAGGCGGATTTTCAACTTTATATCAGAATGAAAATTTATTTGATGACATTTCGCAAACACTTGTTCTGCATGGCTTAAACCACGCAATTAAATTAAATAAGGATTTTAAATGAACAAAGTCAATAAAGCAACTGATTTCCTTATAGTTGGCAGCGGTCTTGCCGGTTTGTTTGCAGCTTGGACAGCTTCTAAATACGGGAGCGTTTTAATTGTTACAAAAGCTAATTTTGATGACAGCAATTCATGGCTTGCTCAAGGTGGAATTGCAGTTGCTCTTGCCGAACAAACAACGGACAGCCATTTTAAGGATACTATTATTGCAGGTCGCAATTTATGTAATGAAAAAGCTGTAAAAATATTAGTTGATGAAGGTGTGGATCGTGTTAAAGAATTAATTGAATTGGGAATGCCGTTCGATAAGGAAAACGGTGAAATTTCTCAAGGACTGGAAGGCGGTCATTCCAAACGGAGAGTTATTCACTCGAACGGAAGTTCTACCGGGCAGGAAGTAATAAAATTTCTGCTGAAAAGAATAATTGAAAATCCTAAAATTACAATATTGAATGAAACTCACTCAATTAAAATTATCTCTAAAGACAATACAGCTTTGGGCATGTTAGCGTATTCGGAAATTACGAATAACTTAATAACAATAAATTCAAAAGTAACCATTTTGGCAACCGGCGGATACAGCCGGATATACTCACGAAATACAAATCCAAACGCTGCAATTGGCGAGGGGATTTGGATGGCGGAAGCTGTAGGTGTGGAAATACGTGATATGGAATTCATGCAGTTTCACCCGACTGCATTTTATTCTGAAACAGGAGAAACATTTCTTATAAGCGAAGCAGTTAGAGGCGAAGGGGCTTTTCTGCTTGATAAAAATAAGGAAAGATTTATGCAGCGGTATAGTCCGCTAATGGAATTGGCTCCCCGTGATTTAGTAGCCAAAGCAATATTTACAGAAATTAGTAAATCTTCAAAGGAATTTGTGTATCTGGATTTACGCCATTTAAATGCTGATAAAATTAAATCACACTTCAATAATATTTACAACTTTGCTAAAAAATTTAATTGTGATATAACTTCTGAGCTTGTTCCGGTTGCTCCGGCTGCGCATTATTCTGTTGGCGGAATTAAAACCGATTTGAACGGAAGTACAAATATTAAAAATTTATTTGCCTGCGGTGAAACCGCTTCAACAGGAGTGCACGGGGCAAACAGGCTTGCAAGTAATTCACTTTTGGAATGTCTTGTATTTTCAAAAAGAGCAGCTCTAAAAGCTGCTGAAAATATAGACAATATAGACAATATAGAAAGCATTATTTACACTCAAACTGATCCGGATTCAGAATACTATTTAAGCAGTGACGGAGCTTCAGAATTTGAAAGAATTAGAAAAATAGTTTCGCAGTTGTTTGAAAATAAGGTGGGTATTTTACGCAATAAAGAAAAGTTAAAAAAAGCTGAAGATAAGCTGAATGAGCTTGCCGGTTCAATCCCGAAGAATACTAAAGAGATAAATTTAAAAAGAGCAAAAGGAGTAATTGGCATAGGATTACTGATTGTTCAATCATGTTTAGAAAGAAAAGAAAGCCGGGGTTGTCATCAAAGAGAGGATTATCCGGAATCTTCCAATAATTTTGTTGGAAATTTTACTACACAAAACAAAAACATAAAATTTGAAAAGTTAAATTATGAATGATAACTATTTGGAAAAATCAATACTGATTATTAAACAGGCAATAAGAGAAGATGTTGGTACCGGAGATATTACTACAGAGGCAATTATCTCAAATAAAGAAAAATGTACTGCAAAATTAATTGCAAAATCTGCCGGTGTTATTGCAGGTATGGAAGTTGCTAAAAAGGTTTTTGAAATAATTTCTGATAATCCGGTTAGTTGGGAAGTGAAATTCAAAGACGGAATGCACGTTAAGCCCGGTGATATAATTGCTGAAATCAACGGTTCGTATAAGACTATTCTTGAAGGTGAAAGAACTGCTCTTAATTTTTTACAACGGATGAGCGGGATTGCTACTTATTCAAATTTACTTGCTGAAAAACTGAAAGGAACGAACGCAACCCTTTTAGATACAAGGAAAACACTACCCGGCTTTAGGTATTTGGATAAATATTCTGTAAAAGTAGGTGGAGGAAAAAATCATAGATTCGGTTTATATGACATGGTGATGATAAAGGAAAATCATATCAGAGCTGCCGGTTCAATAGACTTGGCTGTTAAAAGCATTCGTAAAAAGTATGGCAGCAAATATAAAATCGAAGTAGAAATTACTTCACTAACGGAAGTTCAAGAAGCACTAGCTTCAAATATAGATATTATAATGCTAGATAATATGAATACTAAGGAAATGAAAGATGCGGTTTTGTTGATAAATGGAAAAGTAAAAACGGAAGCATCGGGGAATGTAAATATGGAAACTATCGGAAAAATTGCAGAAACCGGTGTTGATTTTATCTCAGTTGGTGCAATAACACATTCTGTTAAAGCACTGGATATATCTCTAATAATAAACTAAAAGAAAGGAAGTAAAAAAATGAAAGAAATTTTTGATGAAATTCAAAAATTGAAAGTTGAAAAGAATGCCGTAATCTTGGCACATAATTATCAGATAGCTGAAATACAGGATGCTGCTGATTATGTAGGAGATTCGCTGGGATTAGCTCAGCAGGCGGCAAAAACAGATGCAGAAATTATTGTTTTCTGCGGTGTGCATTTTATGGCGGAAACCGCTTCAATAATTTCCCCTGACAAAAAAGTTTTAATTCCTGATGTAGAAGCCGGATGCTCACTTGCATCAAGTATTTCTATAGAAGAATTAAAAGAGTGGAAAGCTGCAAATCCAAATGCTGTTGTGGTTTCGTATGTTAATACAACTGCCGATGTAAAGGCGGAATCTGATTATTGTTGTACATCTTCAAATGCTGTACAAATTGTTGAATCAATTCCTACCGACAAAGAGATTCTCTTTTTACCGGATAAATATCTTGGTCAGTATGTGCAATCAATAACCAAAAGAAATATTAAAATATGGGACGGTTGCTGCCATGTTCACGAAAAAATCGGCGAAAATCTGTTTGAAAAGAATCAAACTCTGCACCCGAATGCTGAATTTTTAATTCACCCGGAGTGCGGCTGTTCAAGTGGATGCTTGGCTAAATCAGCGGAATTTAATGATGAAAGAATTCATGTTTTATCAACGGGCGGCATGATTGATTATGCGCGGAATTCTACAACTGATGAATTTGTGATTGCTACTGAAATAGGGCTTATTCACAGATTAAAAAAGGATGGACCGAATAAGAAGTATTTTCCGGCAAGCGAAAATTCAATTTGCGAGTATATGAAATTAATTACACCGGAGAAGTTGCTGAACACATTAAAAAATGAAGAATTTCTTGTAAAAGTTCCTGATGAACTGGCACGGAAATCCAAATTACCAATTACCAGAATGCTAAAAACTATTTAAATCTACAGAAAGGATGTTTTTATTAAATGCGAATATTGTTGATTGTATTTTTGTTGATAAGCAATTTATCAATTGCCCAAAAATATTCATTAGACGGAAAAATAATTAATCTAAAAAACAAGGAGGAACTAAACGGAGCAAACATTTTTATCAAAGAATTAAAAAGAGGAACAGCATCTGATGAAAGAGGCAATTTCCTTTTCAGAAATATTCCGGCGGGGGAGTATCATCTTCGGATATCATATATTGGATTCTCATCCAAAGTAATTCAAATTAAATTATACCAAAATAAAAATCTAAATATTAAATTATTGCCATCGGCAATAAATTTATCGGAAACAATAGTAAAAGGCAAAAGGGCAGTATTGCGTGAAACTCCTGTAGCATTTTCAAATGTAAATGAAGCGCAGATTAAAAGGGAACTTGGCGCAAGATATGTTACTTCCGCACTGGATAAGCTGCCTGGTTTATATGTTTCCGATGAAGGAGGCGGATTTGCCGACAGCCGTATCAATATTAGAGGTTACGACCAAACAAGCATTTCCGTAATGATAAACGGCATACCTATTAACAATCCTGAAAACGGTGAAATTTATTGGTCCAATTGGGCAGATATTGGCGACGCAGTCAGTACAATTCAAGTTCAGCGCGGATTGAGTGCAACGCCGTATTCTGTTTCTTCAGTCGGCGGTGTAGTTAATATTATTAGCCGAAGCGGATTTATTGATAAGGAGCAAATTAGAGTTTCAACTCAAATTGCATCTGATAATTTTAGAAAAATATCCGCTTCCTTTGCAACAACATTGATTAAGAATAAAGTAAAACTAATTGGACTTGTAAGCCGTACAAAGTGGGATGGTTATGCAGACCAAACTTGGGCAGATATGTTTTCTTATTATTTCTCGCTTGGGATGATATTCGGAAGTCATACATTGGAATTTCAATTAATGGGTTCGCCTCAAAAACATGGTCAGAGAATTACACCGCAAAGTATAAACACTTGGGCTTCAAACGGATTGCGTTATAATTCGGATTGGGGATACCTAAACGGAAAGCCGTTGAATGCAAGGGATAATGAATTTCACAAACCTTCCCTCAATATAAATCATATTTGGCAGATTAACAGCAAAACAGTTTGGAATAATGTAGTTTATCTTTCGCATGGAAAAGGCGGAGGAAGTGTTCCGCCCTGGAGTGGTTTTGAAATGAATAAAAGCGGATTGATTAATTACGATAAAATATGGGAAAGCAATTCTGATAATATCGATAGCACTTATTCTACAAGATTAAACAGAGCAAATTCTGCGCTGTGCTTTACATATCATGTTCATAATTGGGCAGCCTTTCGCTCTACAATTGATCACAAAATTGATAATATGAGTTTTACTTTCGGCATAGACGGCAAATATTATTACGCACAAAATTATAGTACGCTTGGCAATCTTCTTGGCGGCGATTATTATATCGGCAGCGGAAATGTTAATCAAAATATAAATACACTTTTGAATATTGGTGATAAAGTTGATTATAATGCTGATAGTTATGTGCGCTCAATAGGCAGTTTTGCACAGATTGAGTATAATACTTCAAAATTGAATGCGTATGTTAATTTTGCTTTAACTACAACAGGCTACAATAGAATTGATTTTTTCAACTACAAAAATGATGATCCAAAAAGGGAAACAGGCTGGAAAGGGTTCGGGACTTATACTTTAAAAGCCGGAGTTAATTATAATTTTAATGAACTGAGTAATGTTTATTTCAATATTGGTAATTTTTCCAAAGCTCCCTTATCAATGAATGTTTACACTTATACAAACGAGCTTTTCAAAGAAGTAAAAAATGAAAATATATTTTCTACCGAATTGGGATATGGCTTTAAGTCCGACAATGCTAAATTTAGTATAAATCTTTTTTATACACTCTGGAAAGACAAAGTACTAAATTTTAATGTTTATATGCCGAACACTTATACATTTTTTCACGCCAACGTTTACGGTGGAAAATCTCTGCACAAAGGTATTGAAGCCGAAGGTAGTTTTAATCTATTTAAAAATATTTCTCTTAATGGAATGCTGTCAATTGCATCTTACAAATGGCTGAATGATGTTAAATCATACTTAACGCCAGAGGGCAATCCGAACTCAATTATTACTTTTGATTCTAAGATTAAAGGTCTGTACGAAGGTGATGCGCCTATGACTAAGTTGGTCTTGGGGTTTACACTAAATCAAGATATTTCAAGCATTACGTCTTATTATTTTACAGCAAATTATTTGTTTTTCGGACGCTATTATGCTCAATTTGATCCGGTTAGCAGAAGTTTTAATAATGTTGAAAATGTTCAATTATGGCGTATTCCGGATTATTATACTATTAATATTCACACGGGAATTACAATTAATACAAATTCAAAATACTTTGAATCCGTTGAATTTGGGCTTAGCGTATTTAATGTTTTGGATTCAAATAACATTATCCAAGCTATTGACGGAATTGAGCACGATGCAAACTCAGCGTTGGTTTGGTACAACAGAGAACGGTGGGTAAGTGGTAGTGTTAGCGTTGAGTTTTAATTTACTGATTTAATTAATTACAGTCGGTTTGAGATAGTGGATTCATTATTATTAATTGCATTGAACTAAAAGAAAATATTTATTTAAGTTTAAGCACACATTCCTCAGTTAAAATATATATTAGTGGAAAATCAAATTAAATATTTTAAGAAATTAACTTTCATATTTGTTTTCGGCGCAGCCGGAGACAACCGAACAACCGAACATTCTTGTAACCTTGAAGGTCGCTTTGCTTTTGACCTTCAAGGTTGCCGCCGCACCGAGCAGCCGAATTCGGCTGCAAATGTTCAAGAGGCAACCGGAATTCAAGAGCAACCTTCGAGGTTAAAAAATAGCAACCTCGAAGGTTACGTTTAATTATAAACTATCAAAAACATTATATTACAGAAATGGTTTTATAAAACAAGTATGGACAAGTTAAAATGAACACAGCAAAATTAGTAAATCCGGTTTTAACAGAACGAAAACAAAATAAAGCAAACACAGCAAAACTAATCTTTTATCTTTTTGCCTTTACATTTTTACTTGCCTCTTGCAACACAACAGAACCGCCACCACCGGGCAGCAAAGCAGCGGCAGAGCTAACCGTAGAAGACGCCTCCTCAACGGAAGTGTGGCTGAATGTAAAAACACAAAACATAAACTTACCGGCAGAACTGAAATTGTTTAGAGAAGATTCCGTAACTCAGATTATTAATCTGAGTTACACAGATACATTGCTATACGATAGCGGTTTACAGCCGAACAAAACGTACAACTACAAAATAACCGTAACGCCAAACACGGAAAGCAAAACGGTAACTGCAACCACAATGGACACGACAAGCCACAACTTTACTTGGCAAACCTACACGTTTGGCGGAGCGAACGGCAGCAGTGTGCTTAACGACGTAGCAATAATAAACGAAAATGATATTTGGGCGGTAGGCGAAATACACACGGCGGAGACCGACCAATTTGACAGCAACGGTGTTTGGGTGCAGCCTTACAACGCTGTGCATTGGGACGGGAATAGTTGGGAGTTGAAAAGGATTATGTTTTATACATTCTGCAATCAATCTGATATAGCACCATACCCGGCAAAAGCTGTATTTACGTTTCCAGATGGTAAAATAGCTATTGCCAATAATGCCTCTCAATTAACATTTATTGTTAATAATATTCAACAAAATATTCAATGTTTACCTGTTTCTGTTAATTCCATTTGGGGCACGTCAAGCTCAGATTTTTATGTAGTAGGTAATAACGGCAACATAGCGCATTACACAACGGGAGCAGTTGGCGGAAGATAGAGAGCGGGACGGTAAACTCCACGAACTTGAATATAAAAGATATATGGGGTAGTTATGATAAAAATAAAGGTAAGTATGAGATATTGGCGGTAGGAAATTATTCTAATAGCAACGAAAGTAAAATATTAAAAATTACCGGGAATAATGTTGTTGAGTTATCAAAGGAAGGGATTAATTGGACTTTAACCGGGATATGGTTTAAGAGTAATCAGTACTATTACGCAGTTGGAGATGGGATATATTATAAACATCTTTTAAAAGAGGAAATATGGAATGCATCACTTGATTCAATAACCGGCTATTATACCGGCAGCGTAAGAGGAGTAGGAATCAATGACATAATGCTTGCCGGAGCATTTGGAGAAGTATTACATTATAACGGCATATCTTGGAAAAGTTACAAAGGTAATGCTTTGCCGGACGAAGCTAATTTGATGAAAAAAGTTTCATATAAAAGGGATACAGTCTGTATGGTAGGATTTGACGGAAGAGTAGGCATAATATATTTGGGAAAAAGGAATTAAGAAAAACAGAAGATAATTACATTGAGTTAAGGAGGAACTAAACAATTCACCATAAAAATGGCATATATGCGTAGTTATCTAATTTAACTATAAAGCCATTATTATTATTTAAATAATCAGATTATTAAATATCTAAAGGAGATATTATGAGTATCAAAAAGTTGCGGTAAAAGGGAGCGTAGTAGCTGCAGTTGGCGAAACATTTGGGAATGAAATTGTGGGAACTATTTTGATTGGACATAGAAATTAAAAAACAAAGAGAACAACAGTTTTTATTATAAATCAAAGCTTTTTTTAAATCAACAAAAAAGGCTGATTCGAATATTCGAGTCAGCCTTTTTTAATTTGATAGGGGGAGAGAATTTAATCCAAAAGATTTTCCAAATCCTCACTGTATTCTTCAACACCGTTCGAATCCAAATGTGTGATTGGTTTTTCATTCATCAATTTACGGAGAGTGTTCTTCATTTTCATTAATTGAATGAACAAATCGTGCTCCGGTACTTTATCAACATCGTGTATCGGACTTTTGAAATAGAAGGACAGCCATTCCTGAATTCCCGTCATTCCGCTTCGCTGTGCCAAATCTGCAAACAATACCAAGTCCAAAACAATTGGTGCCGCAAGTATTGAATCTTTACACAGGAAATCAATTTTAAGCTGCATCCTGTAACCGAGCCAGCCGAAAATATCAATATTATCCCATCCTTCTTTATCATCGCCGCGAGGCGGATAATAATTTATTCGTACTTTATGATAAAAATCTTTATAAAGTTCAGGGTACAAATCGGGCTGAAGAATTCCATCGAGAACAGATAATTTACTTTCTTCTTTAGTCTTGAAATTGTCGGGATCGTCCAAAACTTCGCCGTCTCTGTTCCCGAGAATATTGCTTGAAAACCAACCGTTAAGTCCGAGCATTCTTGCTTTAAGCATTGGAGCGATTACGGTTTTAACCATTGTTTGTCCTGTTTTAAAATCCTTTCCGGCTGTTGGCACTTGCATTTGTTTTGCAAACTCAATTAATGCGGGAGCTTCAACAGAAAGATTTGGTGCGCCCATAATAAACGGAACACCTTCGGCAATTGCAGCGTAAGCATAAAGCATGCTCGGTGCAATTTCAAACGCATTATTTCTCATTCCTT
>CAZXDS010000085.1:10995-13920 GCA_964639525.1 uncultured Melioribacteraceae bacterium
ATCATCGGAAATTTTTCGTCAATTCTTTTCCCGATTCTAATAGTGCCCATTTGAGTTAATGAACCGATTGGTGTTGCTTTCCCTTTCCTTACTGCCATAGTTCCGGCAAGAAAAGTTGTTGATACCGCACCGCTCATTCCTACAAGTAAAATGCCGAGTTTTCCTTTAGGCATCGAAATTGAATCATTCATAATTACACCTATAATTTTGTTTGAAATTTAAATACTTAATAATCTTTTTATTTCTGTTACCGAATTTATTGAAAAATCAGCACAACTTGTGTCAGATGGACGACTCCAACTTTTTCCATCCAGCCAAATTGTACTGCATCCTAATTTTTTTGCCGGTTCAATATCTCTTGAATATGAATCTCCGATAACAACGCAATTTGCCGGTTTCATATTTAATTTTTTAATTGCATAGTTAAATATTTCGGGGTCTGGTTTGCAGATTCCAATTTTGGAAGAATCAACTATTGAACCGAAAAAAATATCTATGTTAAACTCTTTTAAAACGGCAGCAATATTTCCGTAAAAATTTGAAACGAGTGCCATAGAAAATTGATTGGAAAAAATTTCCAAATCATTTCTAAATTCTGAAATCTTTGTTTCCGCATATTTGTAGCATTCATCTGTAATTATATCAATATAATTGGAATCTTTGTTTCTGTTCAAAAAATTATTTTCAAATAAATATTCAAATTGAAAATAAATTTGTGTATTCAATGTTTTTTTGAATGTGTCATTTTTACAAATGGCATTATCAACATTCGGCTCACCGTTTCTGTACGCTTCTTCGTATTGGATTTTAGTGATTGGAATATTATGTTTTTGATAACACTCCCAAAACATTTCGCTCCAATGAATTCCATCAGTATCAATAGTTCCACCGAAATCAAATAATATGGCTTTTATGTTTGCTAATTTTTTCAAATCGATTGCTCAACGTTATTTGTCGGCTTTTTAATTTTCCCAAATTTTATGAGAATTAGACCAATTAAAATCCAAAAGAACTCACGAATTCTGTAAATAACACTAATGTAAATTCCAATTCCGGGAGCAAAATTTAGACTCTTCATAATTACAGATGTTCCGCCTTCCCGCGTTCCAAGTTCCATTGGCATAAAGAAAAGAATATTTGTAATCAGCGAAGTTGCAGCACTGATATAAACAGCTTCGAGTATCGTAATGTGGATTCCAATTGCGTATAAAATAAAGAAAAACTCCATCGCTGCTATTACTCTTGCAAGATAATCCCAAATTATTGCGGAAACAAAAGCCGATTTCCTTTTTTCGTAGAACTCGGTAATTCCTGCATCAATATCTTTGAAATTCATTTTGTTATTAATTTTTGAAACTGTTTTTTTAAGCATCGGAAGTTTGGCAAGCAATGATAAAAATGATTCAAACACACCGTTTTTATGTCGGGAAATAAAAAATATAATTGCACTGACTAAAACAACAAATACTGCACCAAAAATAATTTTAAGTTCATAAGAGAGGGGAAGGAAAACGCTGATTAAAATAATTGCCGAAATCCAAAAAAAGAAATGCGAAAGAAAGTGAATCATTGTATAACTGATTGTTGACGAAACCGCATTGGTCAAACCAATTCTGTCTTTTAGTTTCATTATTCTGTATGGCTCACCGCCAAGATTCATCACCGGCGTAATGTAATTAATTGCAAAACCGCTGACTGTAATTGCATAAATCTCAGCAAAGGAAATTCCATGTTTTTTACTATCAATAATTGCCGACCAAGAAAGGGAATTAAGAACGTAAGCAAAGCCCCAAACTCCGATAATTGGCAAAAACCACCAGCCTGTTTCTTTTATATTGGAAATGATTTTATCTATTCCAAAATGGAGAATTAGAAATATAAAAATGGCTAAGCCTACAATAAAAAAGAATGTTTGAAATTTTTTGTTCATCTGTTTATATTCTAACCCGGCAAGCTGCCGGACTAATGTCATTCCCGCACGTATTTAGCGGGAATCTAAAACACACTTATAGATTCCGTCTAAAAGCATGACGGAATGACAGTGCTTTTTTTAATAATCATTCCCTTGCGTTTCTTTTTATCTATGGATTTCATAACATTAGAATGAGATTGTTTTTAATTTTGCTGCAGATAAATAGCACGCATTCAGCAATTTAATAGAATTATATGCTTCTTCAATGCTTTCATTTGAACCGACGGAATTTCCTATCTTACTGAAGAAATCATTAAATAATAAATAGTAAAGATTAGTATAAATTGATTTGTCAGCCGGATTGGGAACAGAGAACGTTTCTGTTTTTCCGTCTTCAAATTTTTCAAAAGTAGTTCCACCAAGATATGTTAAACTCAAATCTTTAGAAATTAATTCGGAACTGTTAAACCTCTTGTTGCCGCCCCAAGTTAATGCAATTTGAGATACGCCTTTTTCAAATTCGATAGTTACAAGCGAAGTATCTTCAACAGAATATTCAGGATGTGACAAGTTTAAGTTTGAAGCATTTACACTTAAGGGTTTTCCGAGCAGCCAATTTGAAAGATACAAATAATGCACGCCAGTGTCGGTTAAAATTCCACCGCCGCCTATTTCAGGATTTGTTCGCCACGCATTGTTAAAAATAGAAAGACCGGGATCAGCTTTTGTTCTGTAAACATTAAAACGTAATAGAACTTTATTCTTGTTTGCAATCTTATTAATTTCGGATTTGAAGGATTGATAAATTTGCAGATATTTATATTGATGACAAGGCGCAAATAAAATATCGGAGTTTAATAGTGATTCTTTAATTTCTTCAGCTTCGTCCAATTTTAATGTAAACGGTTTTTCGCAAATAATATTTAATTTTCGGTCAATTGCCTGCTTTAATAAATGCGAATGAAACTTCGGCGGTGCAGCAATATCAACAAAATCAAGTGTCTCGTTTTCAA
>CAZXDS010000086.1:0-13915 GCA_964639525.1 uncultured Melioribacteraceae bacterium
GGTTTTACAATATCCCGCTCAATTTCTTTTAGAATATCATTGTTTGTTAATTGCGGAATATTTAGTTTTTTGTAAATTCGTTGTAATGAAACAGGCGAATATGCTCCCATTCCTCCGGTATTTGGTCCTTTATCACCGTCATATATTTGCTTATGATCTTGAGAAGGCGGAAGCAGAATGTAATCTTTTCCGTCGGTAATAGCAAAAATTGAAACCTCTTCACCTTGTAAAAATTCCTCGACCACAATTCTATCGCCGGAATCTCCAAATCTCTCATCTTCTAAACATTCTCTAATCGCATTTTCAGCTGCGTTTTTATTGTTGCAAATTGTAACACCTTTGCCGGCGGCAATACCGGCAGCTTTAATTACAACCGGGTAACCTATTGAATCAGCATAATTTATAGCATTTTCAATATCCATATAATTAAATACATTAAAATCTGCCGTGGGAATATTGTACTTTTTCATTAAATTTTTTGAAAACGACTTATCCCCTTCTATTTCTGCGGCGGTTTTGTTAGGACCAAAAACAAGAATATTATTTTCTCTCAGAAAATCCGACAGTCCGTCTACTAAGGGCTGCTCCGGACCAATTACAACAAGTTCAATTTTATTTTTTTTGCAGAATTTTAAAATTGCTTCAAAATCAGAATGTTTTATTTCCACATTTTCTGCAATCAGTTTTGTCCCGGGATTACCCGGAATTACAAATAGTTTGTCTAAAAGTCTGCTTTCCGATATTTTATATGCAAGTGCGTGCTCCCTTCCGCCTGAACCAATTACCGCAACATTCATAATATTTCCTTTAGGTGAAATTGAAATTGTTTTGTTAAAATTTCAGTTAAATCTATTCTGTTGTGTTGATTTACAAAATCCTCGTCAGGAAGCGGTAATTTATTTTGAACAAAAAGTTCATTGATTTTAATAATCACATTTTTAATTTCATCAATATTATAAGGCGAAGTAATAAAAGAAGCATTGTATTTTTCGGCTGCGGTTTTGCTTGCTCCCTCGGGAACACACGCCAAAATCGGTTTTCTTGTTCCAAAATATTCAAATGATTTTCCAGGTGTTACTGTGTCGTAACCTTTTCCGTTCCCAAGCATAAACCACAAAATATCGCTTGCCACTATCTTTTGAACTGCATAATCATGAGTCAAATATCCGTGTTCAAATACATAATCCTGAATTTTTAATTTTTTCACCAATTTACGATTTTCTTTTCTAAAATCACCAACAAAATGAAGCTCGATATTTGCCGCTACATCGGGTCTTTCAATTGTAATTTCTTTAAACGCTCTTAATAAATATTTTGGGGTTATTTTTTCATAAAAACTACCTGAATAGGTTAATTTCATCTTTGAATTGTTTCTCGGAATATTGATATTATTTGTAAAATCTTCCGGATCGAAACCGTGAGGAATAATCATAACATCATCGAATGAAAGAAACTGGTAATTTTTAAGCAGTTCTTCCTTAATTCTTCTATTTACTACAATTACTTTATCAGCTTTTCGTAAGGACTCATGCTCCAATATTTTATGTTTATATCTATGATAAGGAGTAGGATAAAATGCAAATTGGTTATCCACCCATAAATCACGATAATCCACAAACAGCGGGACATTGAATTCGTCCCTCAATTTAGCAATTTCTGCAAAAGCTGAAAATGGCGGAGCACTTACAAAGATTGCATCAAATTCATTATTTGTTAATAATTCTTTCGCTTTTTTAGCAGCTTTTAAAGACCAAGATTTTTTATTATCAGGTATAAAAATAGTTTTACTTATATTACTTAATAATTTTCGAAGCCACTCTGCAGGCATTTTAACAGTTCCTTTGGAAGACAGAGCAGAATTTATACCTTTTCCACCCACTCTAATAACATTATCCTCAAGAACTTCAGCTTCTTTTAACAAATAACTATCATGCGCAAAATAACCGGTTTTACCCGTTGTAATAATTGTGGGCTCCCAGTTAAATTGTTTGAAATATTTTACGAATTTTAATACCCTTTGAACACCGCTTAATCCTAAAGGAGGAAAATAGTATGCAATAACAAGAACTTTGAACATTTTAATTACATTCCATGTTTTGATTGATAATTTGGTGATTCTTTTGTTATAATAACATCATGCGGGTGACTTTCGCGTAAGCCTGCTCCCGAAATTTTTACAAACTGTGCATTCTTTTTCAAATCCGAAATAGTCTTTGCTCCGCAATAGCCCATTGATGCACGCAAGCTTCCGACAAACTGAAAAATAGTATCCGAAAGTGGTCCTTTATAGGGAACGCGACCTTCAACCCCTTCAGGAACTAATTTTTTAATATCAGATTCCATATCCTGAAAATACCTGTCTTTGCTGCCTTCTTTCATAGCACCGATTGAACCCATTCCGCGGTAAACCTTAAAACTTCGTCCTTCAAACAATACTTTTTCACCGGGAGTTTCCTCAACACCGGCAAACATTCCGCCTATCATAACAGAATCAGCACCGGCAGCAATTGCTTTTGCAACATCTCCGGTTTGTTTAATTCCGCCATCGGCAATAACGGGAATTCCTTTTCCTTTCATTGCTTCGGCAACTTCAAAAACGGCAGAAATTTGAGGAACGCCTACTCCGGCAACAATTCTTGTTGTACATATTGAACCGGCACCAATTCCGACTTTTACTCCATTTACTCCTGCTGAAACAAGTTCTATTGCCGCATCTTTCGTAACAATATTTCCTGCTATCAACTGAATATTCTTAAAAGTATCTCTAATTTGTTTTACTGTGTGAATAACACCGGCTGAATGCCCGTGTGCTGTATCAACTACAATTACGTCAACACCTGAAGAAATAAGTGCCTCTACCCTTTCCAAAGTATCTGCCGTAACGCCGACACCGGCACCGACTCTCAGTCTTCCCATATTGTCTTTGCAAGCATTCGGGTACTGTTTCTTTTTGGAAATATCCTTGAAAGTAATTAAACCTTTTAAAATACCATTATCATCTACTACAGGAAGTTTTTCAATTCTATATTTTTGAAGTAGGGATTCAGCTTGCTTTAATGTAGTTCCAATCGGAGCAGTAATTAAATTTTCCTTAGTCATTATATCTTTAATTGGAAGGTTAAGATTCGGTTCGAATCGTAAATCTCTATTAGTTAAAATACCAATTAATTTTTGTTCATTATCACAAATTGGAATACCCGAGATATGATATTTTGACATAATATCCAAAGCATCCTGCACTAACTTATCCGCTGTTAAAGTTATAGGCTGATGAATCATTCCGCTTTCCGAACGTTTTACTCTGTCAACCTCTTCCGCTTGTTGCAAAATAGACATATTCTTATGAATTATCCCAATTCCGCCTTGAGCAGCCATTGCTATTGCCATTTTTGATTCCGTTACCGTATCCATTGCCGCGGAAACAAACGGAATATTTAATATTATTTCACTCGTTAAAAGTGTTTTTACTTCTGTTTCTCTCGGCAATACATTGGACCTTGCCGGAAGAAGTAGAACGTCATCAAATGTTAAACCTTCAAATGCTATTTTATTCATATATTATTCCTAATAAAATTTAATTTCCAATTCTATTCAAAAGCGGAAAAACCTGTAATATCTTCTCCAAGAATTAATGTGTGCATTTCATGAGTTCCTTCGTAAGTAATTACAGATTCCAAGTTAGCAGCATGCCTCATTACCGGATATTCACTTGTAATGCCGTTGGCGCCAAGTACTTGTCTTGAATCTCTTGCAATTCTTAAAGCAATTTCACAATTATTTCTTTTTGCCATTGATATTTGTGTGTGTTTAACATTATTCTCATCTTTCAATTTAGCAAGACGATAATTTAATAATTGCGACTTTGTGATTTCCGTTAACATATCAGCTAATTTTGCTTGTGTTAATTGAAATGCTGCAATTGGTTTCCCGAATTGAATTCGTGTTTTTGAATATTGCAAAGCAGTATCAAAACAAGCCATCATTGAACCGACAACACCCCAAGCAATTCCATATCTTGCTTGATTAAGACATTTTAAAGGTGAACTCAATCCTTTAGTTTTAGGGAGAATATTTTCTTCCGGAATGAATACATCTTGAAATATTAATTCAGAAGTAACAGATGCTCGTAATGAATGTTTACCTTTCATTTCGGGGGCTGAAAACCCGTTAAATTCTTTTTCTACAAGAAATCCTCTCACGTTCCCTTCTAATTTTGCCCAAACAACAGCAACATCGGCTATAGTTCCGTTTGTAATCCACATTTTTGCACCGTTCAAAAGATAACCTCCGTCAACCTTTTCAGCTTTTGTAACCATTCCACCGGGATTAGAACCATGGTCAGGTTCAGTTAAACCAAAGCAGCCTATTTTTTTTGCACTTGCAAGTTTCGGCAGCCATTTATCTTTTTGTTCTTCAGTACCGAAAGTAAAAATCGGATACATAACCAAGCCGCTTTGAACCGAGGCAAAACTTCTTAAACCGCTGTCGCCTCTTTCCAATTCCTGCATTACCAAACCGTAAACTACATTGTTCATTTCGGCACAACCGTATTTTGCAGGTAAAGTTACCCCGAAAACACCAAGTTCAGCCAAGTCTTTAAGTAATTCGAATGGAAATGTTCCATTCAGATAATGCTCTTCAATAGTATCAAGCACTTTATCATCAACAAACTTGCGCACCGAATCTCTGACTAATTTTTCTTCCTCAGTTAGCAAATCATTAATGTTATAATAATCTGTACCGTTAAATTTATCCATATGACTTATGTAATTATTTTATTACTAATTTAATTTTCTCAAATTCATAACCTTTTCTAAATAAATATTCAACAATTTTATGTTTCAGTACTTCATTATCAGAATATTTATGCTGCAGAAATGATAATTTTTTATCAGCAAGATATTTTATATTTTTCAAAATAATTTCATCATCTTGATACTTTTCAATGATTTCATCTATTATTTGTTTACTAATTCCACGCTGAAATAAATCTGCTTTAACTTTATTTAAACTTTGTTTTTTCTTTGTTATTTTTTCTTCGGCAAACAAAAATGCAAAATTTTCATCGTCTAAATAATTTCTTTCTTCTAACTGAATTAATATTTTAGAAATAATATCCGCACCGAAGTTTCTTTTCAGAAGTTTGTTTTTCAATTCCAATGCAGAATGTGAACGCCTTGTAAGCAGTTGCAAAGCTTTTGTTTTAACGTCAATTTCTGATGATAATAAAATCAATTTTTCAAGTTCATCTTCAGATATGTCTATGCCTACAGAAAGCATACTTTTATTAAAAACATCCTTGTTCAAAATAACGTCATCAAAATTATCAAAATTTAGAAGAACACCATTTCTTCTTGTTTTGATTTTTTTAATTATCATAAGAAGAACTCATAACAAAATTGAATTACTCTTTTTCTGATTTTTGTTTATCTTCAACTTCCTCTATCATTCCAAGAGCTATCTTAACTTCATTTTCCAAAGCTGACATTAATTTGGGGTCTTCCTTAATTTTTCTTCTAAATTGATCTCTTCCTTGGAATCGTTCTTCGTTGTATGTAAACCACGCACCGCCTTTTTTAATTATTCCTTTGTCAACTCCAATATCAATTATTTCTCCGGCTTTACTAATTCCTTCGTTATAATAAATATCAAATTCCACTTGCTTAAAAGGAGGAGCAACTTTACTTTTTACTACTTTTACTTTTGTTCGGTTTCCAATAATATCCTGTCCGCTTTTAATTGCGCCAATTCTACGAATATCCATTCTCACAGATGCATAAAATTTCAAAGCATTTCCGCCCGTTGTAGTTTCAGGATTTCCAAACATTACACCAATTTTGCTACGTAATTGATTTGTAAAAATAACACTTGTTTTGGAACGGCTAACTGCACCTGTTATTTTACGCAATGCTTGAGACATTAATCTTGCCTGCACTCCCATTTGAGCATCACCCATTTCGCCTTCAATTTCCGAACGTGGAACCAACGCAGCAACTGAATCAATTACAATAACATCAAGTGCATTGCTTCGTACCAAAGTATCCACAATTTCCAAAGCCTGTTCCCCGTAATCAGGCTGTGATAGAAGAAGATTATTTACATCAACGCCGAGGCGTTTTGCATAATTTAAGTCCATTGCATGTTCCGCATCAATAAATGCTGCAATGCCGTTCAGTTTTTGAGCTTCAGCAATAATGTGTAAACACATTGTAGTTTTTCCCGAAGATTCCGGACCGTATATTTCAATTATTCTTCCACGCGGAATTCCGCCTATTCCTAATGCATGGTCAAGCAAAATAGAGCCCGTAGAAATTGAGTCGACTTTATTTATCACACCATCGCCCAATCTCATAATTGCACCTTTGCCATAAGTTTTTTCGATACCGTAAATAGTATCTTCTAATATTTTCATTTTGCTATCATTATCTTTAGCCATCATTACTCCATTGTGTTTATTTATTTAAACTTTTATTTAAATTGAATTCTTTAATACTTGTATATACTGACTCCGTCCTTTTGAGTTCGCTCTTCATCAGCTTAATACTCTCAAAATTAAATTTATTTAAATCTATATTATAATTTTTGAATTTATTAATATTAAGCATATTTTCATTGCCTTTTAATCTTAACATAGTAAGATGAGGTTTGAAGAAAACGCTCTCCTTTTTAAATCCAAATTGATGCATGCTTTCATTAATATTTTGATATAATGAAACAATTTTTGTGTCTGATTCAATAGCCGCCCATAAAATTGTCGGATTATTTTTTCTGTAAAACATTCCAAATTTTGTAAACTCACTTCCCATATTCAAATAATTTTGTGAAATGTAATTTAGTTCCGAGCAAATATTGCTAATTTTATTTTCATCCACATTACCCAAAAACTTAATTGTAACATGAAGTTTATCTAATGTCTCCCAATTCAGTTTTGAATCATTGTAAATCGATTTTCTAAGTTCAAGTAATTGCTCTAAAATTTTCTTTGGTATTTCAAGAGCAATAAATGCCCTAACTTTCATACGAAATGCCGAGCAAATGTTTGCGAAGCATATCCAGAGCAGCTTGGGAAGTTCTGTCTTTGTTTAACATGCGGTCGTTCCCAAAATGATACTCTTTGGCTGTGCATAATTTTTCATCACAAATACCGATAAAAACAGTACCCACGGGTTTCTCTTCCGTACCGCCATTAGGTCCCATAATTCCTGTTACGGCAACTCCTAAATCGGTACCGCTAATAGCTTTAACGCCTTCAGCCATTTGCCTTGCAACTTCCAAACTTACGGCTCCCTTCTCCGCTATTAAATCTTCGTCCACTTGTAATAATTCAACTTTGGCAGCATTACTGTATGTTACCACTCCCCTTTCAAAATAAGAACTGCTGCCGCTAATATTTGTTAACCTGCTCGCAATTAAACCACCTGTACATGATTCCGCAGTTGCAATTGTAAGTCCTCTATCGCCAAGCATTTTCCCGATAACCGATTCTAAATCCATCTCATCTTTACCATAAATATGTCTTCCAACCAAACTGCGTATTTTTTGTTCCACTTCTAATATTTTATTCTGGGCGGCTTTTAATGATTCAGCGTATGCTGTCAATCTTAATTTAACACCAAACTGACTTGGAAGAAATGCTAATGAAACTTCGCCCAATAATTCGTCCAAATTACCTAAGGCTTCAAATAAATGAGATTCAGGAATACCGGTAGTTAATAAATTTGAAATAACTCTATAAGATTTCCGTGTACTTTCAGCAATATTTGATAATTTCGGAACAATGAAACTATTCATCATTTCTTCCATTTCATATGGGACACCGGGCATCGATATAAAAATTTTCTCATCTTTTTCTATCCACATTCCGGGTGCTGTTCCTCTTGTGTTTCTAATTATTTCCGCAACCTTTGGCAGTAACGCTTGTTCTCGGTTGCTTTCGGAAAATTTAATCCCTCTAATTTTAAAGATATTTTTAGCATCATCAAGTGCTGTTTGACTGAATACTAATTCAGTATCAAAAAATTCAGTGATGCAGCTTTTTGTAATATCGTCATGTGTTGGTCCAAGTCCGCCCGTTACAATAACAACATCGCTACTGTTAAATGCGGTTTTGAATTCATCCATTATTTGGTCGTGGTTATCAGATACTACGCTTGTTTTCAAGATATCCATTCCGATAGTTGTGAGGTAATTACCTATTACAGCTGCATTAGAATTTAATGTTTGCCCGATTAATATTTCATCGCCGATAGTAATGATATAAGTTTTCATAACATTTTAATATTATTGTTGATAAAAATTCCCTCACTATCCAAAGTTACTAATTCAAAGGAATTTAAGGAAATAAATAATTATGTGAATTAAAGTTAATGAATAAATTGAAGACACAATATCGTCTAACATAATTCCCGAACCGCCGGATAAATTTTCCAACTGTTTTGCCGGAAAAGGCTTAATTATATCTAACATTCGCCATATGATAAATGCTAGTACTAAATATATTAATTTTTGCGGAACAAACAACAAGCTTATCCAGGTTCCAACAAACTCATCTATTGTGCATTGTGAAGGATCTTTCCCATAAACATTTTCAAATTTTGTAGCAATATTCCAACCTAGAATTGTAAAAACTACAATTACGGCAAGCATAAATATAGGGTTATTGAAACCAGGTATTAAATAAATTAAAACAGCAACAAAACTCGACACAGTTCCGGAGGCAAACGGAAAATATCCCGAAAATAATACCGAGCCAAAAGCTTTTTCATAAATGTTAAGTTTCATTTCGAAAACATTCTTTTTATTATAGCTCTGTTTTGAATAATATATCGGAGTGCGGTATAAGCAGTAAATATTGTAATGAACAGCATTAAATAATAAATTAACGACTGATTTGATAATAAATTAATAAAGTTTTTATTGTTAGCGTAAAATATTGGAAAAGTTTTTACAACTGAAATCAATAATAAATAATAAATAAAAACCATTTGAATAAATGTTTTTGCTTTTGCGGATTTGCTTGTTCTGATTGTATTTTTATTGTATTCTGCATAAATTCTGAAGCTTGTTACAAACAAATCCCGAAGAACGACAATCCAAACCATCCAATATTCAATCATTCCTAACGAAGCAAAGGCAAAAAAAGCTGCGGTTGTAAGAATTTTGTCCGCAAGCGGATCCAAAAATTTTCCCCACTCGGTTATGTAATTAAATTTTCTTGCTAACCATCCGTCATACCAATCCGTAATTGCCGCTACTAAATAAACAAGCACAGAAATTTGAATGTAAGTCGGGTCGCCTGATAGAAAGAGGAAAAAGAAAACCGGAGTTAATAAAATTCTAAGTGTTGTAAGTTGATTTGGGAGTACCATCTTAGTCGGTTTCGTTTTGAGATAATTCTTTTAATAGCTTAAACTCATAAATGCCGGTATTGTGTCCATCTTTCCAAATAATATTTATAGCATAATTGCCAACAACTGCAACTGAAACAATTTGCAGTTCTTCAGTAGTGAAATAACTAACTCTCATTTCATCTGAGCCATCAGGCTTAGAAGTGCATACTGCACATGGACAATTTTTTCTTAAAACATCAGCATTAATACTACTTTTTGTATTATCATCCCAATCAATTTTTAAGATGTTTTTGATAAGTTGAATTTTTCTTGGAATCATTAAATAGTTAATCCTGTTAATTTTAAAAGAACATCCGCATATTTTTGTGAAGTGTTTTCAATAATAGCATTGGGTAATGTTGGCGCAGGAGGCTGTTTATTAAACTTAATTGATAACAAATAATCACGAACATATTGCTTGTCGTAACTATTTTGTGCTCTGCCCTTTTCATAGTCGGCACTCGGCCAAAATCTTGAAGAATCCGGCGTTAATAATTCATCAATTAAAATAATTTTACCATTATAAATTCCGAATTCCATTTTTGTATCTGCAATGATAATCCCCTTTTGTAATGCATATTGACTAGCTTTTTTGTAAATGGAAATCGCACTATCTTTTATTGATTCAAAATTTTTACCACCTACAATTTCAACAGCTTTTTCAACACTAATATTTTCATCATGCTCACCAATTTCCGCCTTTGTTGACGGTGTAAAAATTGGTTCCGGAAGTTTTTCCGATTCCACTAAACCCGCAGGAATATCTATTCCGCAAATGTTTCCGGTTTGCTTGTAATCATTCCAGCCTGAGCCTGATAAATATCCGCGGACAATACATTCGAGAGAAATCAATTCAGCTTTTTTTACAAGCATAGAGCGTTCTGATAATTCGTGCAAATATGGTTTGCAAACATCAGGATATTGCCCAACATCAGTGGATATGAGGTGATTATCAATTTCATCTTTTACAAAACCGAACCAAAACTTTGATATTGTGTTTAGTATTTTCCCTTTATTAGGAATTCCCTGCAGCATAATAACATCAAATGCTGAAAGTCTGTCGGTAGCAACCATTAAATAATAATCACCAACATCAAACATATCACGGACTTTGCCGCGTTTAAATAATTTTAATTTTGGGAAATTTGTATTCAAAAGTGCCATGGTTATGAATATTTATTATCAAAGAGTTTTATTTATTAAATTGAAATATAGAGAGAGTGAAATCGTTATCCAAATTACAGCGGTCAGTGGTTCAGAGCCAAATTTTTCGTGAAACAGATTAGTAATCTGTTTTGCAACAATAGACACAAATAATAATAGGAAAATATTTTTTAACGTCTTCACAACTTATTGTTTCCTATAGTTTTATTTTTACTCTGAACTGATGCCAGAGGTGCGGGGGCAATAATTTTGTAACACAGAATAATATTCTGTGTTACGCAAATTTAACTAAATAAATATTTTCCTTAACAGTCCGGTATTCTATGATAACTGCCGGATTGTTTTTAATAAGTTTAATTTTGCCCCCGCACCTCTGCCGAATTGAAAAAATATTAGAAATTACACTATAGTTTTTCAAAGAAAATAAAATAAGATATTAAGTTTGCAAAGCTTTAATTTATAATTACAAAGCCATCCTTTGGCGGATTAGTAGTGATTTTTGCTCCGTCAATATTTCTAACGTCCGCAGAAGTAATTTTCAGAACAGTATCCCCTTTTTTAATGGACCTAAATAACATGTTTATTAGTAATCCTGAGCCGCTAACACTTGACGTATTAAGTGAACCAATACCCTGCAATACCGCAGTAGAGATTGTTATTTTTCCCGTTGAATTCACTTTTGCCAGAATACTTGGTAACGCAAAATTGGGCACTATTAATTGTGAAAGTCTGCTTGTTGATGCTATTGTTCCGTTTGAAACACTTTCTAATTGCAAAAAGGAATTATCGAAGGAAACCACAATAGTTGTTGCAGATAAACTATCAATATCCTCCATCCATATACCAATAAAAGATGTATCATTTAGTTTCATATTAGTTTCAGTTTTGAAAAACGTAAATGCCGGTCCAACAAAAGAATCAATAGTAAAAGTTCTTGTAATTGGTCTGGCTTCAATCCCCGAGCTTTTTCCCTGTACTTCAAATTTATATTTACTATCGTTTAACTGCTGGAATACCACTTCATTAATATTTGAGTATTGTGTCCATGACAAATATTCCGTAGGAAAATTATCTTTGTCCAATGTTAACATTCTATACCTGAATTGATAATTATCAGTGCTTCCCTTCCACGAAATACTAATTGCTTCTGTCGATAAAATTGAGTTTTCCGCCGGAGCTTTTAAAAATTGTATAAACGGCGGAGGATTTGTAACCAAATTATTTGTATTACATCCGGCTGCAAATACTAATGCTACAATAAATAATATTTTATTTTTATGTAATTTCATTATAATTATTTTAATAACAACATTTTTTTTGTTTGTGAATATTTGCCGGCAAGTATCCTATACAAATAAACTCCGCTGGCAAGTCGTCTGCCGAAGCTACTGAAATCATATTGATATTTATAATGTCCTTCGTCCTTAACGTCATTAATTAGCGTTGCCATTTTTCTGCCTAGTATATCATAAACTTCCAGTACTACTTTCCCTTTAATCGGTAAATCAAACATTATTGTAGTCGAAGGATTGAACGGATTTGGATAATTTTGATAAAGTGCATAATTTGTAGGTACTTCAATCATTGAATACATGTAATTGTTTATACGCTCTTTCTCAAGATTTTGATCGTAGGCATCAACTTTTACAAAGAGAGAATCCTTTTTTGAATAATTTTGAGTTTCATATTTAACAGATGCAAGAACTTCATAATTGTCTTTCAATTCACCGGATAAATCTGCATAATCAACATGAATAATTCCTTTGCCGGAATCAATATAAGTTAGTGCAAGACCGGTGTTTTCAATTTTCCCATTATGCAAAATCTTAAGCGAATCAAAGTTGATTACAGAATTATTGTATTTTATATCAACGGAGAATGCCGATTTACTTTTGCTGCTATTCTTTTTTAATGAAATTGGAATTTTGAAATCATTCATCCCATTTTTCATTTTCAACGATTTTCTTTCAACATTATCCGCCGCAAAATATTCACCACCGGCTTTTGGCAACACACGATTCACTTGATAATAATTCCACATATTTACAAAAACCAAAATATCGTTTACGTCAAGTAGTAAATCGCCCGCAACATTTATGTTGGGAATTGTATCTGTATATGGATAAAAGTCTGCTCCGACAAGTGAATCTGCATTTGACCATGATTTTACAAAAGCAGATAAATCCGCGCCATCAATAACATTGTCATCATTATAATCCGCTGCAGTATTTGTTTTAAACTTGTAATTATAGGTTGATGTATTCCCGAGGTTATCAATTACATCAAACATAACATCGTAGTTATTTGAAGTACTTAGCTTTGAAAATATTGCGGTATCGCCCAATGTTGTTATTGTTGGTGATGGAGTAAAAATTCCATTATCGGATAAATAAAGTGAATAACTAACAGGCTTACTTGTATCAGAAGCTGATAGCCAACCGCTTAGAACTTTATCCCAACCAAAAATAAACTTATCGGTAGCAAAAGACATTGAATTTATATCAAATCGTGGAGCAAGATTATCAATACCAAGACTATCTATTGTTATTGAATATACCACATGGAAATCCGATAAGAAATCGAATTGCAGATTAATCAATCCTTCATAATTTTCCAAATGAGTTTTTGAATTCCATTTTATTGTGTCGGCTTCAATTGGTCCAACCATTTCTTGATAATTACCGTCCAAAGCATCCGTTCCGCTTGCAATAATTGCAGAACCGACTTTTTGATAAGTAACATTAATAATACTTAAGGTTTCGTTCGCAGTAGCAAATTCCCATGGAATATTTATTGTTCCCGATTGATAATCTTTTGTAACATTAAATTTAGGGAAAGCACCAATTACAAAGGTAGTGTCACTTTCGTCAAAAATATTTGCGTCATCAAAATCAGTGATTCTGATTTTTGCATTGCCGGAAGTCAGATTTGCAGGAATTTGCCATTGATAAGAATTATTAACATTTGCATTTATTGGACCCGCAATTGGAACTAAAGGCAAACCATTACCGGGGTTGAGGAAAAGCAGAACCGAATCAATATTAGTTGATGACCAAGAAATAGTTGTGGTAGTACCAACTTTTAACGGAATTCTTTCATTTGGAGAATCCAAATTTAACAAGCAAATAATAAAAGTAGTATCACTAACATCTCTCACCGTTGGGAAGTCGGAATCAGAAATTCTAACTCTTGCAGTTTTTGAAGGAAGGACTATTCCACTTGAAATATTCCAATTAAATTTACCGAGTCCTGCATCAACTGAAATTCCTCCGTCCATTGAAAGCCATTGTGTTGAATTATCATTTAATTTATATTCTAATCTTATATTATTTATAAAATTACTTGTCCATGAAATATCATAA
>CAZXDS010000087.1:0-13871 GCA_964639525.1 uncultured Melioribacteraceae bacterium
AAAAATAATTTTTAACTAATGTATATCTATTGGTGGGAAATTTTAAAAGTGCTATAACATATATTCAACAATCAGGTTAAAGTATTTTGTTTAAAAATTTTATTTCGTTATTTTGCACAATATTGATACAATTATTGCTTTATTCCATATTATTTTTTACGAAGAGATATTATCATGAAAAACCAGATACAAATCGTTTCAACACTTTTACTATTATTTTGTTTTACAAATAATTTGCTTGGAGGTAATATAACGGATTCTCAAGTGAAAAAATTGGTTAAATATACTGCAAGTGAAATAGAAAAAGATGCTAAAATGAGTTTAGATAAAATCACAAATGCTGAATATCCTTTTAGGGATAGTGTAAATACCGCTCTGTACGTTTTTGTTTTTAATCTTGATTTGGTAACCGTTGCTCATCCTAATAATAAATTAATGACTGGCAAGAGTAAAAAAGGAAAACCTGATATAAATGGAAAATTGTTTCGTGATGAGATACTCTCAACTGCTTTGACAAAAGGGTCAGGTTGGGTCAGCTATCAATTTGAGAATCCAAGGACAAAAAAAATTGAGGATAAAAAAACATATTTTGAACTTATCACAGGAAGTGATGGGAATAAATACATAGTTTGTTGTGGTAAATATATTATAAGAAAATGAAGGAATAACCATTGGTTTACCATGTGCAATTTTTAGATGTGAGTATTAAATTCCGAATCAAAAATTCCTTTGGAAACTAATTGAAATAAAACATCCATCGGATAATAAATTCATTGTTTTTCCAGTTTTCTATCGGAAACATTGAGTAGTTTCACTTCACGGAATCTATTAAGTTGTAATATGTTACAGCATCAATGCTGAATTTTAATAGTAACTTTAAAACATATTGTTTCAGAACAAAAAGAAGTAATCCGCTCAATCCGATAGCTACTGTTAAATATGCAATTCCAAAATCCTCCTATGTTTCTGTTAAAGTGTTCGATATGCTTGGAAATTTAATTGAGACTTTAGTCGCCGGTGATAAATCTGCCGGAAATTATACAGTCCGGTTTGATGCAAGTAAACTTTCCAGCGGTGTATATTTTTATCAGTTAGCAACACCGGCATATATCAGCACTAAAAAGTTAGTATTGATGAAATAGTATTCGCACTTTTTTTAATGTCAAATTATTTTCTAAAACAAAGCTGTTTTCCCAAGCAGCTTTGTTTTTAATGCTCAGGTATTTTTGCAAACACTCCCCCTTTCCAAAAATCACCGGAAATATTTTGTACAATCAAAAACATTGCTGTTTACTGTAAATTTTTTGTGTCATACTTTTCGATATCTGATTAAAAAGTATTATGTTCATATTCGGTTCCTTTTTGATTAATTTTCTTGATTATCATTTAAACTTGAAATTAATTTTTTCTAATCGGAAACCGTATCATTAATTTATTTCTACATCTATAAAGGAAATCAAGGCATTATGGAAATTGGAATTGTTGGAACAGGACTGCTCGGCAAACCTATTGCTGAAAAATTTTTGCAGGCAGGATTTAGTGTTTCTGTCTTCAATAGAACTCTTGAAAAAGCTAATCAACTGATAGAAAGCGGAGCTATTGTTTATGATAATTTCAATTCATTATTAAAAGCAAACAAGCAAATTGTAATTGTCCTGTCTGATTATAACGCTGTCTGTTCTATCTTGTTTGATAGTAATTCAAAACCGGACTTTACCGGAAAAATCATTTATCAAATGACCACAATCTCCCCTAATGAAAGTATTTTACTTAACGAAAGAATTACAAAGCTTGGAGGAAATTATATTGAAGTTCCCGTACTTGGGAGTATTCCCCAAGTAAAAGAAGGAAAGTTAATTGTCCTTTTCGGCGGTAACAAAAATGATTTAACCGACGTTAATAAATTCTTTCACCCAATTAGTAAAAACATAAATTATATCGGAAATGTTGGAAAAGCAGCTGCATTAAAGTTAGCTTTGAACCAAATGATAGCTTCATTAACAGCTATTTTTTCAATGAGTTTAAACTATATTTTAAGCAATGATATTAATCCTGATATTTTTATGAAAATCTTACGGGAAAGTGCATTATATGCTCCAACATTCGATAAAAAATTAGAACGGATGTTAACAAACAATTTTGAAAATCCCAATTTTCCCGTTAAACATTTATTGAAAGACGTAGAACTTGCGAGAGAATCCTTTGAACAAAACGGCATAAATGAAAATATATTGGCGGAGATAACAAAAATACTTAATCGAAGTATTGAGATGGGACATGGAGAAAAAGACTATTCAGCTTTGTATAAGGCTGTAGTTAAAAAAAATATAAAGTAAATAAAATTTTTAGCGGATTAAAAATCCGCTTTACAATTTAAAAATTCCATTTTAATCTTAAATAATAAAATTGTCCGTAATCGCCCCATTCAGTTCCTTGTTTTCCGCTAAAAAATTGTGCGGCAGTAAGCAGATAAATATCTTCTGTTAAAGAAATATCTATTGAGGGACCTGCGTAAAACGATTTATCACTTGGATTAAATATAGTGGAAACATCCACTCTGATTAATGGCGTAATTTGATATGCCGCCTCACCAAACAATGAATATTTAGCCGGTGATAAATTTTTAACTGAATAATTACTGTTAAACAAATTATTTAATCCACCGGCGTTTCCGGTTTTACCTCTACTGTTAAATAAAAATTCTCCGCTTATAAATAAGCTGTTCGGGAACGTATAGTTACTGCCCAAAGCTGCGACAAAGATTCCGGTTGTATCACTAAAATTTTGTTTATTTCTAAAATAAGTCATTTCTCCCGAAAACCCTGCACCTTCAATTTGGCCTGACCAACCGCCGCCAAAAACAAAATCCTTTTCCATCACGCCGCCAAGCAACTGAAAATCATATCCCCAATTATTAAACTTTAATATTCCTGCTGCCGAAATTTCTTTAGAACTATTCAATTTATAAACAAACTCAATAGATGATGTTGCGTCCATATAATATTGAATACGAAAAGCATCGCTTCCTGGCTTTTCAACATAATCAAAATTTAAAAACGATGACGAATTGAAAATATCATTCGGTGTCCATACCATATTGATTCCCAAATTAATTCGCTGCCTACCGATTTCCACTTCAATATTATCACTTGAATACATAAGATTTAGCCTGTCAATATTTGTGTAAAAAATATAAGACACTCCTGAAGCAATTTTTTTGGTTAAATTTAAGTAACCATTATCAACTGTAACTAAATCGGAATAGCCGGGAATTGAACTAACAAAATCGCCATACTCAATAATATTTCTCATACTTACATTAGCTGTAAGTTTTTCAGAAGGATAAAACGTAAAATTTAATCTATTGTTAATTGAACTCGACAATTGTAATTTGCTTAAATATTGCGGTTTCCATATGGTTTGAAAATTTTGTATGTAGCCATTAACAGTAATTTTTTCCTGAGCTTTGGAAAAATTCAAAAATAATAATTGATTAACGAAGACAATGGAAAAGAGATATTTTAATGTTTGTTTTATCATTGATTGATTGGTTGATTACTCTCCCACAACTTTTCCATCTTCGAGTTTAATCAATCTTTTTGCCTTTTTCATAACCCGTGAATCATGAGTTGCAAAAATGAAAGTTGTATTTTCCACTTCATTTAACATTAGCATAATTTCCAGCAAATTATTTGTCGATGCCGTATCAAGGTTTGCCGTAGGTTCATCAGCGAGTACAAATTTTGGTTTTGAAGCAAGAGCACGAGCAACCGCCACGCGCTGCTGCTGTCCACCGGATAATTCACCCGGACGATTATTCATTCTGTCCTTAAGTCCAACTTGGTCAAGCAAATGTTCTACGCGTTCCTTACTTTTCTTTTTATCAATACCCTGAAGCTGCATAATAAACTCCACATTTTCCTTTGCCGTTAAAACAGGAATAAGATTATATGCCTGAAATACAAAACCAATATTCTTTAATCTGAAATCAATTAATTTTCTTGGAGGCAATTCTACAATATTTATTCCGTCAATAATTACTTTACCGCTCGTAGGTTTGTCAAGCCCGCCAATCAAATTCAACAATGTTGTTTTTCCGCAGCCTGAAGGTCCGATAATTGCAGTAAATTCGCCTTCTGCAAATTCAATTGAAATCTCATTTACTGCATTAACCGGAACGATTGATTCGTTATAAATTTTAACTAAATTTTTTGTTGTTATTATGCTCATTATTTTCTCATATTAAATTAAACATTTGAATAACACCTAACTTTCATACTATACAATTTCACAATTCTATCCTTTTTACTTTCAAATCCCCATTCTCAATTATCAATTTTCAATTCTCCATTATTCCCTTACACATCCATTCTTACAGCTTCTGCCGGATTTAGCTTAAGTGCTTTTCTCGCAGGAATAACTGAGGCTGCTATTGCAGTAAAAACCACAAGCACTACAACCATCAAATAATAGGAGAACTCTAATACAGGATGTACAAACGAACTGTAGCCAAATGAATTTAATCCCTCGGCAACGCTTGATAAATCAATACCTGTATTGTACGAAATTGTGATAGCAGCCCAGCTCAATAGCAATCCTAACAATCCTCCGGTAACAGAAAGAAAAATTGTTTCCAGCATAATCATCATAAAAATACGAAACTTGCTCATGCCTATTGCCATCAACATACCAAGTTCACGAACGCGTTCCATTATTGCCATCATCATTGTATTAATTATCCCAAAACTTAACGCTACAAGAATTATCATTAAAAAAATTAAAGTGAACTGTATTGTCATATCATTCATCAATTTTAATGCCGGCTGTATTTCTTTCCACGTTTGTATTTCTATTTTTTTTGTCTTGATTTCCGCAGAAAACACTTTCTTCAACCTTTGAGCAAATACTTCCGTTGAATCATTATTTACCAACAATATTGCTATTTCTGTTGTTTTGTTCACATTAAATCCTATAAGACTTTGCAGAGAACTTTTTTTAACAAACGCATTCATCAAATCATAAATTGTACTTTCCGTTTTATAAATTCCAACAACTCTGAATGCACCATATGTAATGTTTCCTGACATATCTTGAGTAGTAATTACAATTTTAGATTTAACTTTTACTTTTAATTTTTTGGCTAATTTGCTGCTGATAACAATAGGATTTTTTACTTCCGATTGAAAGTAAGTGCCGGCTATAATTAGACTGTTCAAATTGGTAACGGCTTTTTCAGTTGGAATATCTATTCCGTTAAGAGTTATTCCTGTACCTGAAGTTGCCGAACTAATCATTGCTGTACTTTTAATTCTTGAACAAACCGCTTTAACACCTGCCAACCGCTTTATCATTTCTACTTTTTTATGCGGTGAATCAATTGAATATTTTACTTCTTCATTAATTAAATATTTGGGATTATGAATTTGAATATTTGAAATTTGATGTTTAATAGTGGAACTAATCTGAGTCTGAATCATTCCATTTGAAAATGCGAGATAAAATAAACCGCCTAATAACCCGACAGCAATTGCGGAAATCACAATCAAGCTTCGTAGTTTATTTCGCCAAACATTTTTCCATGCAATTGAAATAAGCATAATTTTACCCGATAAGAGTGATTAATTTGCAAACAGATATTATTTTAATTTTGTACATTTTATTTTTAAATAATATTAAAATTATTAAGCATTAACTTCTCATTGCTTTTAACACTTTGAACTTTAACAAAACCGAAAGCGGATATATCACTGCAATTACCGTTATTACAACTACCGAAATAGTTTGTGAAATAAATATTCCCGATTGAAGTGAAAAAGGCATAATCGGGTCAGCCCCGAATGAGATCATTGATTCGGCAATTTCTCCGGTTAACTGAATTGGGTGATAAAACATGTAGAGCAGCAATGGATAAGCTGCAAACAAACCCGTTAGTATTGCAATTGCTCCAAGTAATAAAGTCTCGAAAAGTACCATGAACAACAATTGTGTTTTCTGCATTCCCACAGCAATCATTACTGCAAATTCTTTCCGCCTTTCCATTGTCATCATCATTATTGTTCCGAAAACACCAAACCCAATCACAAGGTAAAGAATAGCAAGCATAATAATTCCGCCAATATTATCACTTTCAATAGCTTGAACCATTTCCCGGTTCAATTGCTGCCACGGCATAATTTCGTACTGAGGTCCTAATTGACTTTTCAATTTTAACATTACTTTTTCTTGTCTATCAGGATTATCAAGCATTAATGAAATGGATGTTAAACGATTATTAGCACCATAAAAGTACTGTGCTTCTTTTAAAGGCATTAGTATCAATTTATTGTTTAATTCCGGAATTGGTAAATGGAGAATTCCTTTAATCGGATATTGTTCAGCGGCAGTTATTCCGTGATATCCCTGTCCCAACAATACAAGCGTATCGCCAACTTCAAGTTTAAGAAATTCAGCTAATTTTTCCGCGATAACAATTGCCCTATCTCCATCCTGTAAAAATTTTCCTTTTACTATTTTTTTTGAAAAATGATTAAGCTCATCTTCCACTTTGGGATTTGTTCCAATAATTAATGTGCCTTTTGTATGATTTCCTGATGATGCCAATGCAAAAGATTCCAATCGAGGAATTGCCGCCGTAACATTTTTTTCCTTTTTAATTTTTTGGAATATCGATTTATGAAATTGAAAAGTCTTATTTATTGATTTGTCTTCCCAATAACCTTTTTTATGAATTTGAATATAGCCGGTTGATATTTTCACCGCATTCGTTATCATATTAGAATAAGAACCTTTCTGCATAGACCGCGTGAAAAGAGACAAAAGCATTGCAAGAAAAATTGAGAACATTGTTAATATTGTTCTTCTCTTATTTCTCCAAATATTTCGCCACGCCATTTTAAATATTGTTTGCATTTACTCTTCTACAAGTTTTTAATCTTAAATAATACTTCATAGATATTCATCTTTGTGAAACTTTGTGGTTCTTTGTGCAGCTTCGTGTAACAGCCAAAACCGAAAAGATTACACTAAGTTTCACAAAGGAGACACAAAGTTACTCAAAGAAAAACATCGGCTATTCACGGATACAAATTTTCATTTTACTATAATACCGCACACAATTTACTCTTGAAATTATTTAACTTTGTGAAACTTTGTGGTTCTTCGTGCAGCTTTGTGTAACAGCCAAAACCGAAAAAATTACACTGAGCCTCTCAAAGGAGACACAAAGTTACTCAAAGAAAAATTATCGGACTTTTTTCATATTTTGTATTGAAAAAAATCTATTGGGAATTGTTTTGTCAAAAATAGCATCCTTTGTTTCAAATATTGTTTTGTAACCTTCTTTATCCATTGGAATCATCGTAAATTTGGAAGGTAAAGTTCTTGCACCGAATTTTTTAATAGCAGTTCCAAATTGTTTATTTATTAAGCTGCCGGTTTCATCATAGTATTCAATTTTTAATTCATAATAATCTTTTTTTGAAATCCATACTATAATTTTCCCCCAAACAACTGCGGCTTCAGGTTTAGGCAATAATTCTATTTTGTAACAATCCATACTATCAATTATTTCCGCACCAATGATTTTATGATTATAATCATTAACAATTGAGGATTGTTTAACGAGGTCATCATTTGTAAAATCGGAACCCATCCATGACTGCATCATCATTGACGGCGGGATTTTTATCATTCTGCCAATTGCTGGAATCCAATTCCACATCTCAGCTTTACGCTTAAGAAATACTTGTCCCTTTTCCCTCGCCGGAGCCGTAATTAATATCAGATAATAGTCAGTTCCCTTTGACCACATTTTCATTGTAACTTCCCTTTCCCAATTGGGTCTAACAACTTTCATTGTGCTTGTGCTTTGAGACGTTTTGCCCATCACAAGATTGTTAGCTCTGTTTACAATTTCCTTTGCACTCTGCCCATAAATAATTATGGGGAGTAAAATAATAGAAATTATCAAAAATATTTTTTTCATTCGTTCACCTTTAACATGACGTTTATCTAATATAATTTTGCAAATGACTAAACGTTCAGTCAAAACATATTGAATAGTTTATTTATTGTCAAGCGAAAAATAGTTTGCTCACGGATAAGCTAACCGGAAATTTTAAATATTGCTAAACATATAAATCACAGTTGCAGTGTATTTAAATTATTTTCAATATGTAAATTCAAATATGGGCAGCAAAATGGCAATCATAACACGACTAAATGGAAACCATGCTTTACATTTAGACGTCTATTTGTAAAATATACTTGCAGTTTGAATTCGTTCCACTAACCTCAATTATGAAAGAACAGAGCAATAGAATAATTTTGTAAACATCATTAACTTGATAATTCATTCCAAATAAGTTATCTTTTTGACTGAACATTTAATCAATTATAATTATGCCGAGAACAGAAGAACAATTTCAGTCTATTAGAGAAAAAACCCGAGCACACATCTTAAGTACTTCGCTGGAATTATTTGCCCGCAAGGGTTTTAAAGGAACTACAATAAGCGATATTGCAAAAGCTGCTTCTATTTCCAAAGGTCTTGCCTACAACTATTTCAACAGCAAGCACGATTTGATGAAAGCTGTTTTAAACTTACTTGTTATTGAAATTGAGCAATTATTCGATGCGGTAAATCACATCTCCGATCCTTACGAAAAGTTAAAAGTAACAATTCAATCGACTTTTGATAATCTAAAGCATGACGAAACTTTTTGGAGACTATATGTCAGTTTTATTCTACAGCCCGAAGTTAAAGAAGAAGCGGAAATAATAACAAATGGTTTTCTTGACGGGGCATTTAAATTATTTGAAAATATTTTTAAACAGATCGGAATTAAAAACCCAAAGCAGGAGGCAAAACTTCTCGGTGCTATTGTTGATGGAATAAGTTTTCATTACATATTTAACCGTGATACTTACCCACTAACACAAATGAAAAATTTTTTACTGAAAAAATATTCGAAAGAAAATTTATCGAAATAATATATATAACTATGAAATGGATTTGGGTTTCTGCCATATAAAGTAAATCCCCCTTTGATAAATTCAAATACTCCCGTAATTTGTGAATTACAAATTGGGCGATTAATAAAATTGGGAGCGGCAAATGAAGTTTCAAAAAATCAATGGAGCAGCAGCAGTTCTATTCTTAATTACAACATTATTTTCATTTTACTTTTTTACTTCAAAAAATCGAACCAAAAGAGTTGAAAGCAAGTTAGAAACATCGGGTGCAATGCAATCATTAAATTTTTGGAATCGCTCGCGAGCATATCCCAACAAAGATATTCCATCCGGAAAATATTATAAAGCTTATCAAGCCGCAAAAAAAATAAAATCCTCAATTACAGGAACCGAAGATGTTTCACCGTGGAAAGCAATGGGACCATGGAACGTTCCGGGACGAACAATTAGTCTTGCAGTTAATCCGCAAAATTCTAACACACTTTATGCCGGAGCTGCAACAGGTGGTTTATGGAGAACTTATAATTCATCAGCCGGAGGTGGATGGGAGCGAGTGTTAACCGGTTTTCCAACTCACGGAGTTATGGCGATTGCAATTGACCCGACTGACTCGTTAAATATGTACATTGGAACCGGTGAAGTTTACGGATACAACCAATCGCTTGGCGGTTACGTAATTAGAACAACACGCGGCAGCTACGGGATTGGAATTCTTAAATCAACCGATGGCGGTGCTACTTGGAGCAAAAGTCTGGATTGGACTTTCCAAGAGCAGAGAGGAATTGAAGCATTAAGAATAAATCCGCTTAATCCAAATACTATTTATGCGGCAACCAGTATTGGAATTTATAAATCCGTTGATGCCGGCGAAAATTGGGTAAAAGTCCTTGACAAATTTATGGGCGAAGATATTGTTATTAATTCAAATGATACAAGCAAGGTTATAGTTTCCTGCGGAAATCTGGGAAGTTCGGGCAGCGGAATTTATAGAACAACCGATGCAGGAGCTAACTGGACCAAATTGAGCGGGATTCCAAATTTTACAGGAAAAACCTTACTCGATATTTACAAAGCAGACCCGAACGTTGTTTTTGCAAGTGTTGCCGATAGCCTTGAGAGTAATGTAAATGCACTTTACAGAACGGACAATTTCGGCGATAGCTGGACTTTGGTTAATTCGGACGACATTCCACAATATCAAGGATTTTTTGCACACTGGGTTGCAGTAAATCCGGCAGATAAAAATCAAGTTATTCATGCAGGAGTACAAATTACAAAATCAACAAATGGCGGAACAACATTAAACACAGTCAACGGTCCGCACGTTGACCACCATAATTTTGCACACGACCCGAATAATGCAAATATCATTTACATTTGCTGCGATGGCGGAGTTTATCGCTCAACAAATTTCGGAAGTAGTTATCAAAACATTGGCTATGGAATGCAGACTTCACAATTTTATAACGGTTTTTCTTCCTCATATTCCGATTCCGCTCTGGCTCTCGGAGGATTGCAGGATAATAATACTGTAATTTACAGAGGAACTTTTGATTGGAACCTCGTTATTGGAGGGGACGGCTCGTGGTCGGCAACAAATCCGCAAAACGATAATATTTTATACGGTTCATGGCAGAACAATAACATATTAAAATCCGTTAATCGCGGACAAACTTTTAACAATGCTACAAACGGACTTTCCGGCTCGGCAGCTTTTATTGCTCCTTATGTAATTTCAGAATCGAATCCGAACATTCTTTATTCCGGTAGAACAAAAATTTTCAAAACAACGAATTCAGGTTCAAATTGGTCAGCAATAAGCAGTAATTTGGATGGGAACAATATGTTTTTGTCAATGTCTGTTTCCCCTCAAAACTCTGATTATGTAATTGCGGGTACTGCACCAACTTCAAATCGTGCTCATATTTTCAGCACTTCAAACGGCGGAACCGACTGGAACGATATTACACAGAACCTTCCCGACAGATATCCAATGGATTTAGCAATTGATCCGAATAATAAAACTACTGCTTACGTTGTTTTCGGTGGTTACGGAACCGGACATCTTTTTAGGACAACAAACTTTGGAAATGATTGGACTGACATTACAAACACTCTTCCGGATGTTCCGACATTATCAATTGTAGTTGATCCGTTTAATTCGGATTATATTTATGTTGGAAATGACTTGGGCGTGTTTGCCACAACCGATGGAGGAAATTCGTGGAGCAAATTTAATGACGGACTACCGGAAGGAATTCTCGCAATGGATTTAAATATTTCTCACTCCGATAGAAAATTGTGGGTGGCAACTCACGGAAACGGAGCCTATAAAAGACCGCTTTTACTCAGTCGCGATTATTTCCTCCAAGTCAGTTTCGGAGATATTCCTTCTTCTCAACTTTCAGGTGTCCCTATAGATTTTAACGCTGTTGTAAATAATCTCGGACAGAATGCCCAAACACAAGACTATTCGGTTACCGGAAAACTTTTGAATGAATCAGGGGATGAAGTATTTAGTGTAACCAAAACATTTTGTTGCTTAGATTCCGGTGAAAATAGAACTATTCATTTTAATGATAATTTTCCTTTAAATTCCGGAGAATATACCTTTGAATTAATAAAACTCGGAAGTTCGGAATTCCCAGGTGTTGATACGCTAAGCACTCACATTACTATTTTTCTTACACCTGCAATTGGCGGTTCGGATGTTCAAAAAATTGGTAAAACTTATACCGAAATTTCGACCGGGACAGTATTTACAGGTGATGATGAACAACGTAAAATTTCACTTCCGTTTGATTTTATGTACGATGGATTTTCGTATAATAAGCTGCAGATAAGCACAAACGGCTGGGTTGAATTTGGCACGGGAACTGACGGAACAGATCGCGGACTTTCAACAAGCGGACAATTAGGAGGCATTGGTGCAAACGAAAACGGAAGACTTGCCGCAAGTCGCCCAAACAAGACACTCGGACCTTGGTGGGAGGACTTGAATGCAGATGGTGGCGGAAATGTGAGATATGCTACTACCGGGGAATCCCCGAATAGAGTTTTTGTTATTCAGTGGCAAAACTTAAGAGCATATTATAACTCAAGTACAACTACAAGAATCAATTTCCAGGTGAAATTGTATGAACAATATATATACGAAGTAAGTAATAAAATTGAATTCTGCTACGGTCATGTTTCGCAGGGTACTTTTTCAGGACAAGATATTGGCGCTATGATTGGTTTTAATGATGACATCGGAGGAAATTATCATTTTTACGATATTGCTGCCGGCGGTGCTATCCCCGCAGCAAATGTGGAAACTAATTTAAGTCCGCTTACAGATTGGCCCGGCGAGGATAGTGTTTATGTAATTAAAACATTAATTACAGATGTAAAAGATGAAATTGCAGAAATTCCGAGCAGTTTCTCATTAAGTCAAAACTACCCGAATCCATTTAATCCAAGTACACAGATTAAATACAGCATCCCATCAAATTTGAAAGAAGGGACAGTTAATGTGAAGTTATTTGTTTATAATGTGCTGGGACAAAAAATTGCAACACTTATAAATAAAAGACAATCAGCCGGTAATTATGTCGTTACTTTTGAATCTGATAATATTGAAGCTGCGGGCAACCGAAGAATAGCAGCAGGTATTTACATATACAATCTTCAAGTAAATAGCAGCTCCGGTAATATTTATTCTGAAAGTAAAAAAATGGTATTATTAAAATAATTATTATTAAAATTTAAAACTCTCGTTTTTTTAGAAATCGACTTCTAAAATTGCGAGAGTTTTACTTGATTTATCATTCAAGTAAATTCAATTTGATAATTTGGGAAAACACTATAATCTAAAGTCTACTTGTACATAAGGAATAATAATTGGAGTTTTGGTAATGTCCTCTGAATCTGTATCAAAATAAAAATTAGTGCCCATTATTATTCGTCCGGATGAACCGAACTGGAAAAAAACACCCGGCATAAAATGAACAAAATTTGTTGAAAACGCACCTCGTGTATCATCCGTAAGTTTATTAATTGCAAAAGGATATTGTCTGTCTATCTCACTTTGCGGCTCAAAATCTATTAAAGTTTGCCTGAAATATCCTGCATTAATAACAAAATTAACAAGCCAATTATCGTAAGCTGTATTGTACGTAATTGAAAAAAATGGGTCAATGTGAGTTGAATTTTGCTTGTCGTGATACAGTAATAAATAATTATCCGTTGATGATGGATTTGTAATCTGCCTAGCAACAATAGTTTGTGCATCAAAAAAAATAGTTTGCCAATAAATTCCACCATCCAATCTATACCCGTAATTTTTACCCGCCTCAAATAAACCAAAACCAATTGTACCACCCAAATAAGTACTGTTGTTCTGTGATGTAAAATTTATTCCTCCAAAAAAAGCGGATCTATCCGAAATACGGGCATCCATATCTATTCCAGCCATTACCTTAGTGATATTCCAAATCAAATTATTACCTCTATAAATATTCTTATTTGCACCAAGTGCTTCTCTAAAAGTTATCGAACCATCGCTGTTCACAGTAGTATCTATTTGGAAAAATCCGAGATCGTTTACTTTTGTATGTCCTTTAATTGTACCTGAAACCAGGCTTGTTGTTGAAACAGAAAATTTAGGCGAAAGAATAATTGAATATTTTGAAGTGTCTGTTATATGTATCGGCGGATGATGAATAGGTGAATTGACCTCGACATCTTGAATAAAAATTGTGTCTTGAATTGTAGTACAACTAAATAATATTGGAATTAAAAAGATTGCACAAATACTTTTAATGCTCACAAATTACCTCCTGCAAAGAAAAACAAAAAGAATAGACTACAAAAAACTTATTATCAAGAATCTCAATGATAAAATTATGTTTAAAATT
>CAZXDS010000088.1:0-13221 GCA_964639525.1 uncultured Melioribacteraceae bacterium
TAACCGGAAAATCAGTCGAAAGCCGGATTCGGTCTTTGCCGAAATATTTTTTATCATCGTTATAAATCATTTTTTACATGGTTTTAATTTTGTCCCCGAATTGCTGATAAATAGGACAGCATTATTATTTAGATAACAATTAATTATCACTTTAATAATATTTTTCGACAGAGATATCGTATTCTATTAAAAATTCCTATTCATACAACTCTAAAATTTAAATTTTAAGAAGCTGAAATTATGGCATAATAAATGAAATGTGGCTAACACAGATTTTCTTTTATTTCAATTGAGTGTTAAAATAAGTGATTGCCAATCTAGACATAGCCGATAACATTATTATTGCAATTTATTTTATTATAGTTTTGGTTATCGGTCTGTATTATTCCCGAAATAGTCATCATTCGGCAGAATCATATTTTTTGGCAAATAGAAATATGGGTTGGATTACAATCGGATTTTCTATTTTTGCTACCAACATCTCCAGTGAGCATTTAATCGGTCTTGCAACGTCCGGAGCAAAAACCGGAATTGCAGTTGGTCATTTTGAATGGTTTGCAATATTTTTTATTATAATGCTCGGATGGATTTTTGCCCCAATAATCTTAAAAGATAGAATTAATACAATGCCCGAACTGATAGGCAAAAAGTTCGGACCTCAAGTAAGAAAAATATATTCCGGATTATCCATTTTTACATACATTTTTACCAAAATAACTATTGCGTTGCTTGCCGGTGGAATTTTATTAAACAGCATATTCGGGTGGGACTTTTTAACATCAGTTACGTTGATGATTTTATTTACGGGCATTTATACAATAATCGGCGGACTCAGGTCGGTTATGTACACCCAAATTTTTCAAGCGATAGTTTTTATAATAGGTGGCATTCTCGTTGTGGTTTACGGCATAAACGGAGTTGGTGGAGTAGATAAATTTATCGCCAACATTCCGGCTTCACATTTTGAATTATTTAAACCTCTTTCTGATCCTGACTTCCCGTGGTTGGGAATATTATTAGGTGCCCCAATATTAGCTGCTTGGTATTGGTGGGCGGATCAATATATTGTTCAACGAATTATGGCGGCAAAAAATTTAACTCAAGCAAGAAAGGGAACTTATTTTGCTGCCGGACTTAAATTTTTCCCGTTTCTGTTTTTAATTATTCCGGGTATGATTGCTCTTCAAATTTCAGTTACACAGCCGGGAAATGGTATTTATGAAGTATTATTTACGTCCGGTTTGTTCCCGATTGGCATCAAAGGAATTATTATCAGCGGATTTTTTGCAGCTCTAATGTCTTCTCTTGCAAGTGCTTTTAATTCAACGGCAACACTAATTGCCTACGACTTTTTTAATGCTTCCGAAACAAAGAAAAGTGATGAACAGCTAATTCTTATCGGTCGTTTATCAACAATTTTTATAGTTATTGTGGCAATTGCCGCATTTCCTTTACTGAATCAATTAAATAGCAGCATATACGTTAACTTACAAAAACTGCAGGCTTATATAAGTCCGCCAATACTGGTTGTATTTATTATGGGTGTTTTTGGAAAAAGGAAATTACGGAAAAGTGCTTTTTGGACTTTAATTATAGGCGAAGGAATAGGAATTATAAGAATAGCACTTGATATACTTAATAATAATTCAGTATCAAATATTGGCGTTTTGAAATTCATTGCGGATATTAATTATCTGTACTTCGCTCCTGCATTATTTGTTCTCTCATTTGCAGTATTCTTAATGTGCAGTTATGTATGGGGTGAATCATATGAGGATAGTATTTACAAAGAAAAAAAATATCGTTTAAATTAACGAAATAAATAACACAAGAATATTCATTAATTAAAAAGGAGAAGTAAAATGAAAAAACTACTATTGTTTAGTATTTTTCTGTTATCCGCCAGTTTTATTTGGGCTCAAACCCAAGTTGTTGAAAATTTTGAAGAACCGGCAGATTCGACTTATTGGGGTTATGTTACTGCACCCAGTTCCAGTGCTGATTCAGCTTATACGAATTTGACTTTTCAATCGGCAACAGCTGTGTCCGGAAATGCCGTACAAGTTGATTGGTCAGCTCAAAACTCTGAAGGGTACGGCGGTTTTGTAAAATTTGAACACATTTTGCCTGATAGCCAAGTTTATGATTTTAGTGCTTATGATTCAATTTCATTCTATTATTATAATCAGACACCGCAAACTTTACCGGGTAGGGCACATGTTAGATTTGAATTATATGATGTTTCCGATGTTGCAGATACAAATCTAAACACAGATAACATGGAATTTTATTATTCATTTGAATATAATATTTTAGATGATTCCATCCCGGGTTGGCACAGATATACGTTGCCGCTAAAATCCGATCCAAACTTCTGGAGTGGAGAAGGCTTTAATAGAACCGGTTGGGCAGGTATAGTTGGAAATAATAATTTGGATGCAAATAAAATTAAAGGATTTGGAATTGAATTTTCAATAAGTGGTGCAGGCGAACGCGATGCATCAGGAGGGACTGTTATTTTTGATCAGATTGAACTTTCGGGCTTGGCAGCAAATCCATGGTTAATTTTTAATGGTAAAACTTTAGATGCATCCCTTGAGCAATTTACTTGGGGACAATCAGCACTTGAATTAGTTCAAGGCGGCGGACAAGATCCTGCAACAAATGCAGTATTATGGACACAAGGAGACGAATGGAATAATGGTTGGAGTGGAGCCGGTTGGAATGTAAATCCGCATAAAAATTTAGGTTTCAGATGGGCACTTGATTCATTAAGATTTGCATTAAAAGCTGAATCCGGAACAAACTCACCAATTAGAGTTCAATTTGAGTCACCTAATGGTGCGTGGGGATATCCGGTTGATATCACTGCTGATGATGCATGGCATAATTATGTTGTTGCACTTTCTGATTTTTATAATACAGATGGAGCAAAACCTGAATGGGATTCAACAGATATAGCAGTATTTCAATTTATGGGAGAAGGAAATGCAACCGCCGGTAAAAAAGTATGGTTCGATTTCATTTGGACAGGAAGCCCTGAAATAGATGTTATAAATCCTGAAGAGCCAACCGGTGTTAATGTTGTGCAAGGATCATATCAAAATCTTGTTACATGGATAGATGTTCCTAATGAAGAGAATGAAGTTTATAATGTATATTATAGTTTGGATCCAATAACTGATGCAAACGTAGGTTCCGCCGATGTTGTGCAAATGGGAATAGTTGGCGGTGCTCAATTAGCCACTCATGTTATAACAGCTCCGGTGAATGATCAAGACTTAACTTATTATTATGCAATTGAATGTGTTGACGCAGCGGGTAATGAAAGTGGGTTAGTTTCAACTGATGGCGTAACTAACACAGCTAAAGGCGTAACTACAATAAGCCCTACAGCCCCGACTAATTTTGCAGCTGATGGTGATTTATCGGATTGGTCAGGAATACCTTCATTCCGTATTTATCCATCTGATGGTAGCGGTACTATTGTAAACAACACAGTAATTGATGGCGATGCTGATTTATCAGTAGATGCTTATGTAGCAATTGATAATGATTTCTTATATTTTGCTTATAAGATAACCGATGATATTATTGCTTCTGATACAACTAAATCATCGTGGTTAATTGATTCTCCGGATTTGTTTATCGGTTTATATAATTCGCATGGAGCGTCACATATTGGATTGGAAAGAGGAAGCGAGCCTGACTATCATTTTAGATTTAACAGCAATCAAGCTATAATTGATAATCTCGGCGGTAAAGTTATTTTGCATAGTGGAGATGCTAATTATTATTGGCATACAAACTTGTTGCAAACAGGTTATGTTGTAGAAGGAAAATATTCACTTGACAGCTTAGCTGCTGCCGGTAATGATGAGCGTTTTACACCTGTTGTTGGTCAACGTATTCCAATCGACTTTGAAATAGCTGATGCGGATGCTACCGGAGAAAGAGAAGGTATTTTAACTTATTCAATAAATAATCAAGATCATTCGTATCTCGATGTTTCTCTATGGAGCCATACTTGGATTGGTGACCAAATGACGGATGTTGACGATTCCCCTGCAATTGTTAATAAATATGTTTTAAGTCAAAATTATCCTAATCCGTTTAATCCATCAACTTTAATAAATTACTCGTTGAAAAATTCAGGAAAAGTAACACTTAGTGTATTTAATATACTTGGTCAAAAAGTTGCAACATTAGTAAACAAAGTACAAAATGCAGGACAATACAAGATTTCGTTTGATGCTTCACAATTATCATCGGGCGTGTATATTTATCGTGTACAATCAGGATCATTTATTCAATCTAAAAAAATGGTTTTGCTTAAATAATATTTAAATTTAGCTGTACTCCAAAGTGTCTGCTTGTGATAATGTTAAAATTTGACCAAGCAGACATGATTTTTATGTTTGAAATAGTTATTAAGAAAGGGAGAATGAATTGAAAAGCTACAAAAGAATTTTGGGTTGCCTATTCTTCTTGATGATTTTCACGAATCTATTGTTTGGCGGTCAAAGCGGTAAGTTAGCCGGTAATATCACAGACGGCACTACAGGAGAAGCTCTAATTGGTGCAAATATTCTTATACAAGGAACTTATTACGGCGCTGCTGCGGATGAAAATGGATATTATTATATTATTAATGTTCCGCCGGGAAAGTATAATGTGCGTGTAAGTGCTGTTGGATATCAAACAGTTATCGTAAAAAATTTGCTGATTCAAATCGACAAGACAACAAAAGTGGATGTAACACTTAGAGAGAAGACTCTTGAACTTAGCGAAGATGTGGTAGTAACGGCTGAAAAACCAATGATTATTAAAGATTTAACATCATCATCTTCCACGGTATCATCAGAAGATATTAAAAGACTGCCTGTAGAGAATGTTGGTCAGGTTGTTAATTTGCAAGCGGGAGTTGTTGCCGGTCACTTTAGGGGGAGCCGGAGTGGGGAAGTTGCGTATTTGGTGGATGGAATTCCAATTAATGATGCGTACGACGGTGGCGTTTCACTTCAGGTTGAAAACAATTCTGTGCGGCAGCTCGAAGTAATAAGCGGTACATTCAATGCCGAATATGGAAAAGCTATGGCGGGGATAGTCAATATTGTTACTAAGGATGCAGGACTTAAATATTCCGGTAGTTTAAAGGCATATAGCGGTATGTATTATTCAAGCGACACAAAAATTTTTAGAAATCTCAATACTTTTGGGGCAGGTAATTCAATTGATTTACAAGCCACGTTTGCAGGCCCAACCAAAATAATTCATAATCTCGGATTTTTTCTAAGCAGCAGATATGTTGATGCAAAAGGTTATTTCTACGGGAAAAGAGTATATAACATTACTGATACATCTCCATTTGCACCAACCGGAGATAACAGTAATGTTGCCATGAGTCCGTATAGAAAAATTTCGTTGAATGGTAAATTAACTTATCAAGGTTCAAATTGGAAAATGAGTTACAATGTTTTTTGGGATGATAATAGAAATAATTACTACGATCATTCGTTTTCGTGGGCTCCTGATGGAAGAATGACCCACTACCGTACAAATATTCTTAATACTTTTCAAATGCTCTTTATTCCATCTCAATCTGTTTTCACTTCGTTAAAATTTGCGTTAAGCAGAAATAATTACAAGGGATATTTGTATGCCGACGAATTTGATAGCCGGTATGTGAATCCCAAGTTGGGAATTCCTACCAGTAATTATACTTTTAGGTATGGCGGCGATCAAGGGGATAGATACGAAAGACACACTTATACTTATATCGGACAATATACTTTTGAATCTCAGGTAAGCAAATCGCATAAAATTAAATTTGGGATTGATGGAAATTATTACGATTTGTTCAATCATGGGAAATCATTAGTGAATCTTACCGAAGGTCAGTTGGATGATAACGGCAACGAAATATTTACAATTGGATATAGAAATTTAGGAACCCCGGGAAACCAAAGTTATAACAAAAATCCGTATTCTTTTGATGCATATATTCAAGATAAAATGGAATATGATATAATGATAATCAACCTTGGTGTTAGAGTAGATTACTTCAATGCAAATACAACGGTACCATTTGATCTCAAAAATCCTTCACAAACAAATCCTAATACAGATTTTCCGGGAGCAGGAAAGACAGTTAACGTTGATACAAAATATCAAGTTAGTCCAAGATTGGGATTGTCGTTTCCAATTTCAGATAAAGGAGCAATATATTTTTCTTACGGGCACTTTTTTCAAATTCCAAATTTTCAGTACCTTTATTTGAATAACGAATACATTATCAACCCCGGTCAATCCTTAAGCAGTGTTACCGGAAATCCAAATTTGAAAGCTCAAAAAACCGTGAAATATGAAATTGGTTTACAACAAGTGATTTTTCCAAATGTAGCTCTGAACTTAACAGCTTTTTATAGTGATATTAGAGATTTATTGGGCACGGAAATAATAAATACTTATGAAGGTTTTAAATATGCGAGATTTACCAATAAAGACTATGCAAATGTAACAGGCTTCATACTAAGCCTTGATAAAAGATTTTCTGATCATTTCAGTTTGAAACTTGATTACACCTTTCAAGTAGCGGAAGGAAATTCTTCCGATCCGATGTCAGTATATAATAATAATCAAAGTAATCCTCCTGTAGAATCTGAAAAGAAAGTAGTTCCTCTTAATTGGGATCAGCGTTCAACCTTGATTGTATCGGCAAACTTTGGAACGCCGGGGAACTGGGATGTTGGTTTTATAGGGCGTTTTGGAACCGGAACGCCTTATACTGAGGATATGCAAATAAGTAATGGCGTTAGGTTCGAAAACGGAGGAACAAAACCGGCAACTTATTCATTAGACCTAAAAGCAAGTAAGTTTTTCCGTGTGTTTGGTCTTAATTGGAATGCTTTTGCTCTTATTTATAATGTATTTGATATAAGAAATGAATACGGAGTTTATTCTACTACGGGACGAGCTACTACGGATTTGAACACAAAATTTGCAGGTGATATTGTTGGATTAAATACTATTGATGAATATGTAACTAATCCTTCAATGTATTCGGCTCCGCGTCAAATTAAAGTTGGACTTAATGTTAGTTTTTAAATTTTGCTTAATTGGAGGCAATTAATGTTGTTAAAAAAAACCATAACTATATTAGTATTTTTTTCTGTTGCGGTAGTTGCTCAAGTTTCTTCTCAGATAGAGAAATACAGGGAGGACCCGTACGGGGATATAAAAAATCGTAGAGAAAGTCTTATGGATGGAAATCAAATAAGAACTTTATTTTACAATAACGGAGAAGTCGGACAGTGGCCCTTTTCACCATCGGGTGAATGGCCTCGCGGAAGCGGACATAACTATCTTGATGGTGTTGCAGTTTTAATTGCTACGGAACTTAATACTGCCGGCGGTACCGTTCATACACTTGAAACTTCATATCGTGAATGGATGGATAGAGATCCTGTTACAGGCTTAATCTGGGGGCTTGAACCGGTAGGCGGTTATTTCAATCCCGCTTCCAAAACTGCTGCGATTAGCACAGATGAAAGTTCTTGGCCCGGCAGTTGGCCCAGAGCTTTGCCAAATATTGATGCTAATTGGGATGGCTTTTGGTACGGATATTTTGGTAGAGGCGTTAAAAATGCAGATTTTGAAACTTATTTTGTGATGGATGATTCCAAAGATGGTGAATATGCTCGTCCTCCATATAATTTTTTTCCAATAGAAAGTGACTCGAACAGGCACGGAATGGGAATAAGAGTTGAGACGAGAGGTTTTCAGTGGTCACATGTATTAGCCGAAGATAACATATTTTGGCATTATGATATTGTGAATATATCTGATCATGATTATGAAAAAACATATTTTGGCTTTTACACAGATACCGGTGTTGGAGGGTCGGCAGACAATCAGGATGATAATGCCTCGTTTGATACCAAATTGGATATTGCTTATGCATTTGATAGCGATGGTTTCGGTGCTCCTGGTCATTGGGTAACCGGTTATTATGGATATGCATATTTGGAAAGTCCGGGTAATCCGTACGATGGAATTGATAATGATGAAGACGGTATGATTGATGAAAGAAGAGACGATGGAATAGATAACGATGGTGATTGGGTCGCATATTCTGACTTGAATGGAAATGGACAATGGGACGCAGATGAAAACGAACCTTTAAATAATGATGTTGGACAAGACGGTGTTGGCCCTTTTGATTTGCAATATAATGGTCCGGATACAGGTGAAGGCGATGGAATTCCTACTGATGGAGAGCCTAACTTCGATAAAACAGACAAAGATGAATCTGACCAGATTGGATTGACAGCTTTATCTATTTATCGTCTTGGTGATGGCGGTACCGGTGGCGGGTGGCCTAAAGATGATGAAACGATGTGGATAAAAATGGCAAGTGCAACTTTTGATACCAGTCTTCAGAATGCGAACATTAGTATGGTTTTTTCATCGGGTCCTTTCCCGCTTAAAATAAACGGACGAAATAGGTTCTCTATGGCTTTGGTTTTTGGGGATAATCTTGAAGACCTTATTTTTAATAAAGAAACAGTTCAGCAGATTTATAATGCCAATTACAATTTCGCTAAACCTCCATTAAAAGCACATTTAACAGCTGTAGCGGGTGATAAAAAAGTGTTCCTTTTTTGGGATAAAGTTTCGGAAGACTCGAGAGATCCATTCTTAGGTTTTCAAAATAATGACCCTACGCAGGGTTACAAAAAAGATTTTGAAGGCTACATGGTTTATCGAAGTGAAGAACCCGAATTTAATGATATTAAAATAATTACCGATACACGCGGAAACGCAAAGTATTGGAAGCCAATTGCACAATTTGATTTAATCGATTCAATTAAAGGGCCTGATCCTATAGGGATTAATGGTGCTAGCTTTTATCGCGGAGGCGATACAGGATTGCAACATTCGTTTATTGATACTGACGTAGAAAACGGTGTGAGATATTATTATGCTTTGGTTGCATATGATCAAGGAGACCCGAATTTTGGAACGCATGGTTTAGTGCCTTCCGAAACAACAAAAATAATAACGGAAGATTTTTCAGGTACACTAAAATTTGTCGATTATAATTGTGCCGTAGTTATTCCAAATGCACCATCGTTGGGTTATCAACCTTCGCAGATTGATGGAGATTTGTCTCAAGTTACCGAAGGAATAGGGACTGGAAATATTATTATTACAGTATTGGATGAAGCGGCTGTTTTAGACGGAGCAAAATATTCTGTTGAGTTTGCTTCAACCGGACAAGTGCCGTCCTACGAAACCTCAAATTATAAATTGATTAGAGATTTTCAGGGTTCTGTGGATACTTTGCTTTCAGATGTTAGTAGTTCGGAATTTGGAGAAAGTTCATTTTCCGAACCTTTTGATGGCTTGGCTTTATCTGTATTAAATGATACTTCAATTTCAGTCGATTTAAATAATACGGGTTGGTTAACGGGAGAAAGCAATTTAACAATGGCGGTAACTCCTGATTCAACTTCGGTAGCCGTAAGTACTGTTTGGCCTGCTGATTATAAAATTCATTTTTATGATACCAATGTATATGAAACACCGCTGTTTCATTTGCCCGCAAATTTCTTGGTTTTCAACGAGACAACCGGAGATACGGCAGACGCGGAAATATGGGATAATGATGCTTCCGGCGGTTTATCAATGGGAGACGAAATTGCGATTATCGAATATCTTAATGGTTCGTTTAAATTAACATGGAGAATTGCATATTATGCACCCGGAACACCAAATGTTCAGCCGAAAGAACCGGTTGCGGGAGATGAGTTTTTTATTAAAACCACTAAGCCGTTTTTTGATGGAGATAAGTTTGCATTTTCAACAAAATCATCAAGTGTTGATGCCAATAATGCAAAAAACACAATGGATAAAATCAGTGTAGTTCCCAATCCTTATCTCGGTGCTGCCAAATGGGAACGAAGAAATTTGAATCAAACAGGACGTGGTGAAAGAAAAATTAACTTTATCAATCTTCCTGCTGAGTGCACTATCAGAATATATAATGTGTCCGGAAGTTTAGTAAAAACTCTTTTCAAGGATTTTGCTGCTACAAATGGAGCAATGTCATGGAATTTGGTTACTGAAGACGGTATGGATATCGCCCCGGGATTATACATTTATCATGTAGATGCTCCGGGTGTTGGCGAACACATTGGTAAATTTGCGGTTATTAAATAAGGGTTGTGAGGATGAAAAAATTTTATATAAAAACATTAATGGTAATAGTAATATTTGCTGTTCAAATACAAGCTCAGTATGTATCGGATATTTCTAAACGCGGAACTTCCGCCGCTCCGTTTTTGAAAGTGGCTCAAGGTGCAAGAGCAGTTGGCATGGGCGGTGCATTTGTTGGAGTAGCGAACGATGTGTCGTCAATATATTGGAATGTTGCCGGTATTGCAAAACTAAAAGATAATAGTTTTATTTTTGATCATACCGAATGGATTGCAAATCTACAATACAATTATATTGCAGGCAGTTTGAGTTTAGGCAATTTAGGTACTTTGGGAATAAGTTTATTGGGTTCTAACTATGGAGATATGAATGTTACAACTATAGATGAGCCAAATGGAACAGGCGAGGTTTTTTCTGTTAAAGATTTTGCCGTAAGTATTGCGTATGCAATTAATTTAACAGAAGATTTTGCCATTGGCTTCAATCCCAAAGTAGTTTATGAAAGTATATGGAAAACGTCAGCGTACGCAATAGGAATTGACATGGGAGTTTTATACAAAACTCCTTTTAAAGGAATAACTTTAGGGATGTCGATTACTAATTTTAGTTCAAAAATGAAATTAACAGGGACTTCGGAAGTTGTTTTGCATGATCCTGATCCGAGTACTACCGGAAATAACGGAAGAATCCCTGCTGAAATTTCTACTGAATCATGGTCGCTTCCATTGACTTTTACCTTGGGCGTTTCCTACAAACTTGTTTATAACGATATGAACAAACTTGTGATTGATATAGATGCCCATCATCCAAATGATGATTATGAAAGTGTGAGTATTGGTGGTGAGTATGTTTTTAAAGATGTTATTTCATTAAGAGCCGGTTACAAAACGTTATTTCTAAAAAACACGGAAGAAACATTTGCACTTGGCGCCGGATTAAATCAGAGAATACTGGGAAATATTAAATTTCACATTGATTATGCCTATCAGCATTTTGGCAGGTTGACCAATGTACAGAAAATAACAGTCGGCATTGATTTTTGATTAAATATTGTAAACATATTTTTATTACTTTGCTTATTGCATCTTCATTGCAAGCACAAAGTAAAATATTTATAAATCAAATCGGTTATTTGCCGATTGGAGATAAATTTGTTGTGTCTGATAATCCCCAATCAATAACTTTCAAATTAAAAGATAGTTCTACCGGAAATGTAGTTTATGAAGGACAGTTTACTTCCTCATTTAACAATGATTATTTATCGGGAATGAATTTAAAAACAGCAAATTTTACTGATTTTACGCAGGAAGGAAAATACTACTTAGAAGATAACTTGGGAAATGTTTCCTATAATTTTAATATCTCAGCTTCCGTTTATAACTCGATTTATAAAGCATCACAGAAAAACTATTATTTTCAAAGATGCGGTGCTGCACTTACAATGCAGTATGCCGGGGAATATTTTCATGCAGTATGCCATAATACAGATGCCTTTTATCACGAATCGACAGGACTTGGCGGATTTAAATATTCGATTGGCGGCTGGCATGATGCGGGAGATTTTGGCAAGTACATTGTTAATGCAGGAATAACCGTTGGAACAATGCTTCTCGCTTATGAAATGTTTCCGGATTATTTCGCATCCGATTCATTGAATATTCCCGAAAGCGGAAACGAAATTCCTGATATTCTGGATGAGGCTAAGTATGAATTGACATGGTTTTTAAAAATGCAGGATACATCAGGCGGAGTTTTTGCAAAACTTACGGCAAAGCAATTCGCTGCATTTGAAATGCCTCAGAACGATCACACTACCCGTTATCTTTATGAAATATCTTCGGCTGCAACTGCGGATTTTGCAGCAGTTTTGGCAAAAGCATCCCGTATATTTTTTAATTTCGATTCTATCTTTGCAAATGATTGTTTGAGTGCTTCTCGCTTAGCTTGGAATTATTTGGAGAATCACCCGAATATTGTTCCTGTGGGTGGTTTTAGAAATCCGGGAGACACCGGCACCGGAGAATATGGTGATGGCATTGATGGAGATGAACGCTTGTGGGCTGCTTCCGAACTATATGCCACGACACATGAAAATGAGTTTTCTACTTATTATGAGAGTAAATTAATTGGCGTTGGGCTATTCAAGGAAATGTCCTGGCCGCAAGTAAGTTCATTGGCAAACTTGACGTATTTATTGTTTTCCGATTCGCAAAACTCTCTTGTTTTGGAATTGCTATCCAATTCATTAAACAGTTTTGTAACGCAAATTATTGCAAAAATGAACAGCAACGGATTTTCTATTTCTCTGAATGATGGCGACTTTAATTGGGGAAGTAATTCACGCGTTTTAAATTCAATGGTTTTATTGATTGCAGATGATTACTACAATGTGAATTCTGAAAATAATAAATATATTATTCGAGGACTCGATTATATATTAGGTATTAATCCTAACAATTTTTGTTATGTATCGGGCTTTGGAACTAATAAACTTATGCATCCTCACCATCGTGCTTCTGAAACGGATAATGTAGTTGAACCGATTCCCGGAATGCTTGCCGGAGGACCAAACCAATATTTAAATGATCCTACGCTTCAAGAAATGTTTAATCAGGATACTCCTCCGGCAACGACCTATGTTGATACCGTATCAAGCTATGCGTCCAATGAAGTTGCTATCAATTGGAATGCTCCATTAATGTTTGTGTTGGGATATTTAAACGGAATTCAAAAAACAACGGAAGTAGAAGATTCAAAATCTGATGTTTTTCCTGAAAAATTTGAAATATTTCCCAATTATCCAAATCCGTTTAACGGATATACTTGGCTTGTTTTTTCGCTGCCGGTAGATTCTGATATTAATATTAAAATTTTTGATTCACTTGGCAGAGAAGTTATGAAAGTGGAAAAAGGCTTTCTGTTAAAAGGTCGTCATCACTTGCCGTTATCTTTTAGCAATCAAATTAACAGCGGTGTTTATTTCTATAAAATCACGAACAG
>CAZXDS010000089.1:0-13221 GCA_964639525.1 uncultured Melioribacteraceae bacterium
AATTCTTCTTAATTTTTCATTTACGCCTTGCCCCATTTCAACTGCTGCCGTGCTTATTCCTATGCTTCCGTCTGTGTAAATATGTACAAGTGCACTTGCTTGATTTAAAAAAGAACTTGTGAAAGATATTTCGAATGTAATCGGCATTATGGAAATACCTTTCTTAAATAATTTATTATTTGAATTATAATTATTAATATCATTAATAAGACTTGCGAAATCAAATATCTCTTCGGTCTTATTCCAACAATTTATTATTTGGCTGTTTTCATTTACTTGTCCGTAATAGAAAGTATCTTTTTCCGTAAGTAAATTATTTTTCTGTAATTGGAAATAAGGAATACCTAATATTTTAGATGCTTTGTAAAGAGCAGCTTCCATTACAAACATTCCTTGCGGACCTCCGAAACCTCTGAATGCGGTGTTTGGAGGAAGATTGGTTTTGCAACTTATTCCTGTAGCTTTAACGTTTGGAATAAAATAAGAATTTGTTGCGTGGAATAAAGTCCTTTCCAAAACTGCAGTTGACAAATCAGCCGATGCACCTGCATTTTGATAAAATGTAACCTCGTATGCAAGAATTTTCCCTTCCTTACTTAATCCGATTTTATAATCGGATGAATAAGGATGACGTTTTCCTGTCATAAACAAATCTTCGTGTCGCGAAAGAATTAATTTAACAGGCTGATTTGTTTTAAAAGCCGCCAATCCTGCCAATGCAGCCCAAACCGATGCTTGGTCTTCTTTACCGCCGAAACCTCCGCCAAGGCGCGAAACATCAACTTCCACGTTATTCATTGAAAGGTCAAGAATATTTGCAGTAACCCGTTGAACAGCGGTAGGGCTTTGTGTTGAAGAAATTATTTTGATTTTATTTCCTTCCTGCGGTAAAGCAATTGCACCTTGTGTTTCCAAATACAAATGTTCTTGACCGCCGGATTCGACTTTCCCTTCAATAATAAAATCCGATTGCTCAAAACCTGCCGCTGTATTTCCGCTTTCAAATGTAACCGGCGGAACTATCAACGAATTATTTTCAAAGGCTTTTCGCGGAGCAGTTATTACGGGCAACTTCTCAAAATCAATTTTAATTAATCGTGATGCTTCTTTTCCTGTATGTTTAGAGTCCGAAACAATTACTGCAACCGGTTGCCCAATAAAATCAACTTCGTTATCAGCAAGTAAAACTTCGTCCTGCACAATATTTCCGATTTGGTTTTTGCCGGGAATATCTTTGGCAAGAATAATTTTTACAACTCCTTCATATTTTTCCGCTTCACTAATGTCGATACCTAAAATATTTCCGTGTGCAATTGGTGAAGTAAAAACATAAGCATTCAGCGTTCCTTCGGGAACTGCAAAATCATCAACAAAAAGCGATTTGCCCTGCACGTGATTTAGCGTATCGTAATTTTTCATAATAAATCTCCAACGCTAATTTGATTAGGAAACAATTTAATGAAATGTGCTTTAATCAGTTGCTTCAGTAATAGTGATTTGTACTCTTTGCTTCCGCGAACATCACTAATCGGAGAAATTTCATCATCAATAATTGCAAGAGCAGAATTGATATTTTCAATATTTAAATATTTATTGCTTAAGTAATCCGAAGTTTTTGCCAAAAAGAGCGGAACAGGAGAAACACCACCGGCTGAAATTGAAACATTGTTTATTTTAAAATCATCTGACGATGAAAGAAATATCGCCGTATTAACCGATGCAATATCAAGATATGTTCTTTTAGAAACTTTTTCAAAATTAAAATGTGAATTTGAATCCGGTTTATCAAAAATCACTTCTGCTATAATAGCATTTTCCGGAATATTAAGTTGTTTGTAGTCTTTGTAAAAATTCCTAAGATTTATTGTAAATGTTTTTTCGTCAATAGTATAAATAATTTCTGCATTTAGAGCTAATAAAATAATTGAAATATCTGCAATCGGCGAAGCGTTCACAAGGTTTCCGGCGATAGTAGCACTGTTACGAATAGGAAGCGATGCAATCAAATTCATTTGTTTGCCAAAGTCAGGGAAATATTTGTTCAGTATTTCAGACTTTTTCAAATCTTCAAAAGTTGTTCCTGCCAAAATGTGAACTGAATTGTTCTCTTCAAATATTCCGCTTTTAACTTTCTGTGAGGCAAGAAAAATATTTTTATCTTGTAAGTATTCTTCTTTTTGAACAAGTAAGTCGGTTCCGCCTCCAATAATTATATCAGTATTCGTATTTAATGATTTTAATTTTGATAAATTAAGTTCGAATAATTGCTGTTTAATACCAAGAAAATAATCGGGTATAATATTTTTATTTACAAGCTGCTGAGGATCATTAGAAAAATCATTTTGTTTAAGTTTTGAAAGAGTCGAATTTAATGCTCGTAAAATTGATGCGTAACCTGTGCATCTGCAAATATTTCCGGCAATAGCATTTTTAGCTTCGTCAAAAATGAGCTCTTCAGTATTCAGCAAATAACCCGTAAACGAATTAATAAATCCCGGTGTACAATATCCGCATTGCGAAGCACTATTTTCAACAAATTCATTTTGTACAAAATTTAAATTATTATTATTATTATTTAAACCTTCAATAGTTACAATGTGTTTGCCTTCTGCATTACCCAAAGGGTAAATGCAAGAATTAACCGAATGGTATTTTAATTCACCATCAATTAATTCACCGAGTAAAACAGTGCAGGCTCCGCAGTCTCCTTCGCGGCAAACTTCTTTGGTGCCGTGAAGGTGTCGGTCATTTCTAATAAAATCAAGTAATGATGATTGAGGTTTCAGATTTGTTGAAACAGTTTGATTATTTAAAATAAATTTTATAATAGTTTCCATAGATATAAAAAGCCCGCAAATAGAATTCACAGGCTACAAAAATGATAGTAAATATTTTACTTAAAACAGTTTAGAGTTTGTTTCTTCCTCAAATAGAGATTTGTAGCTGGATATAAATTCTTCCAATTTATCCACCGTGCCAAATTCAAGAGTATCAAGAATATGCTCGTCTAATTGAAGTCCATTGTCCCAATAAAAACTTCCGATATTAAAATGCTGAGTCATGTAATCAGCAAGATGAACAATCGATGCTAATTTCTTATCGGAATTAGCATGGTGCGGTACATGGTGGTGTTCAATAGAATCGCAAATTGTTTCAGGGAGATTCCATTTGTTACTCAAAAAACTACCGATTTCGGCGTGAGTGTATCCAAGACGTTCAATTTCAGCTTGAGCAAAAGGAATATTGTTATTGCTATTTGATTCAGCAATTTCAATAAAGCTTGAGTGAAAATATTTATGAATTACCGGAATGCCGAGATCGTGCAGCAAGCCAATAATGAATGCTTTTCCAGGATTATCGTATCTTAATTCTTCCGCTATACGTTTTGCAGCATTTGCTGTAATAAAAGAATGCAGCCAAAAAACTTTTTGGTCAAGATTTTTATCCGTTTTATTCTTAAATGATTCCATCAAAGAAAGTGCCAATATAATATTTTTTATTTCAGTAAAACCGATTACTAAAATTGCAAAATCAATTGTAGAAACTTTTCTTCTTAAACCATATAGTGGTGAATTTGATATCGATAATATTTTAGTTGCTATTCCCTGATCTTTGCTAATAATTTTAGATAGTGTTTGACTGTTAGTATTAGGATCATCCAAAAGTTTAGCAACCTCCATCATAGCACCTGACATTGCAGGAAGATTATATACGTTTGATAAAATAAGTTTCGTTTTTTGCTGTAGTGCTTTTAATTGCTCAGGATCCATATCGTTCACTCCTACATAATTTAGTAATAATTCATTACAAAATACTGAATACCGTAATATAACATTCTACCGAAGATTTATAAAATTATTTTTTATAACTTTAGGAATATATAAATAGTTAGTGAGTTAAAATGTCTAAGTATAAGGTCCTGATTTTTGATGCAGACGGGACACTTTTTGATTTTGAAAAAAGTGAAATGATTGCTCTTCAAAAATCTTTTGAAAATCTTAATTTAATTTTTGATAAAAGTATTCATCTGAGTATATATAAAAATATTAATGCTGAAATTTGGGCTGAATTTGAGGAAGGGAAAATATCCTCCACAAATCTTAAACAGGAACGATTTAAAAGATATATAAACCATTTCAAATTTAAAGTTGCTCCGTTGTTATTTAGTGAAATTTATTTAAAGTATCTATCAGAAGCTGCATTTCTATTAAATGGTGCGGAAGAATTATTGTTAAAGCTTCGCTTTGGAATGTTTAAAATGGTGTTATTAACAAATGGATTAACTAATGTTCAAGAGAACCGATTTAAAATATCAAATATGAAAAAATACTTTATTGAAATTATTATTTCAGAAAATGTAGGACTTAAAAAACCACAAAAAGAGATATTTGAATTGGCAATGGAGAGAATACAACACAATACTAAGAATGATGTACTAATGATTGGTGATAATTTAAGTTCTGATATTCTCGGCGGTATTAATTTCGGCATTGATACTTGCTGGTATAATCCGCTTAATCAAAAAAGTAAAGATGGGATTATCCCGACTTATCAAGTATCCACATTTGAAGAAATTCAAAAAATAGTATAGTAATTATTTCCTAAATGTTTTCACTGTTTGTTTGATTGACAAAAATGGAGGTGGTGCTGTTTATTTCCGATAACAAAAGGGTATTTACATCTTGGTAAATTATTTATCTTTACATATTTTTCAATTGATAACTATAATAAATGTTCGATTTAAAATACGAGGTATTTATGGAAAACAAAGAATTTAATCCTTTTGAGATGGCTCAATCTCAATTTGATAAAATTGCCGATTTATTAAATCTTGAATCCGGTTTAAGAGCAATATTGAGGGTTCCTTTAAGAGAATTTCACTTTTCTATTCCTGTTAAAATGGATGACGGTTCGGTTAAAGTATTTCCTGGATTTAGGATTCAGCATAATGATGCACGCGGTCCTGCGAAGGGCGGTATTCGTTTTCATCCACAGGAAACAGTTGATACAGTTAGAGCATTATCAATGTGGATGAGTTGGAAATGTGCAGTAGTGGATATTCCACTCGGCGGTGCTAAAGGCGGTGTAATTTGTGACCCGCATAACTTAAGCATGAAAGAACAAGAACAAATAGCTCGCGGTTGGGTAAGACAAATGGCAAAAAATGTTGGTCCGGTTGTTGACGTTCCGGCACCGGATGTTATGACTAATGCACAGCACATGTTATGGATGCTTGATGAGTTTGAAGTAATTCACGGTGGGAAATATCCCGGGTTTATTACCGGAAAACCAGTTGGTTCAGGAGGATCACTCGGTAGAACAGAAGCAACCGGTTTTGGCGTGATTTTTACTTTAAGAGAAGCACTTAAAGAAAAAGGTGTTGCTCCAAGTGAAACTACTGCGTCCGTTCAAGGTTTTGGAAACGTTGCACATTATGCTATTAAAAAATATACTGAACTTGGTGGAAAAGTAATTTCCGTTGCTTGTTGGGACCAAAATGATCAAACAACATACACGTATCGAAAAACAACCGGAATAGATTTAGATGAACTTTTAAGTATCACGGATCGTTTTGGAGGAATTGATAAAACAAAAGCCGGTGAAAAAGGATATGAGGTTCTTGACGGAAATGAATGGATTAAACAAGATGTTGATATTCTGATTCCTGCGGCAATTGAAAATCAAATAAGAGATAATACTGTAAATGATATTTCAGACAGAGTGAAATTTATTGCTGAAGGAGCAAATGGACCTACAACACCTGATGCCGATAAGGTACTTCAGGAAAAAGGAATTTTTGTAATTCCTGATTTCCTTGCAAATGCCGGCGGTGTAACCTGCAGTTATTTTGAACAAGTTCAAAATAACATGAATTATTATTGGACTAAAGATGAAGTATTGGAAAAATTAGACCAGAAAATGACTGCTGCTTATAAAGCGGTTAGTGATTTAGCTTCAAAAAATAATATTTATATGCGCGATGCTGCTTTTGTTATTGCCATTCAACGTGTTGCCCAAGCCACTAAAGACAGAGGCTGGGTGTAGTATTTATCACTTTCTATTTTAAAAGGGGTTCTTATTTGTTTAAGAATTCCTTTTTTCTTATAATTTTAATTATAGTTCTAACATTTCAATCAAAACAATTCAGCAATTCGGGGTCAAAATTAAGATTACAAAAAACAACACGTTAAGAGTATATAAAAAAATATTATTCCGATTAAATTTGACATATTTCTGTAACACAGATTACTAATCTGTGTTACAGAAATTTTGACTCTGAATCGCTGAAACAATTCCAAATAAACGACAATTTATTTAACTTTGGAATATACCGTGTAAAGATTTCAAAATAATTCTCGATAATTTATTAATTCAATTAAGGGATATTAAATGGACGACAATAATGAAAAACAAAGCTTATTACTTAATACGTTTCATGAAAAAGAAAATGAACTTAATTGCCTGTACAAAATTGAAGAAATATTAAATAGTCCTGGTGTATCATTAGATGAAGCACTGGAAGAAGTTATTAAAATTTTACCCGGCGGATTTCAATTCCCTGATGAAATTGGTATAGAAATTAGTTTTAAAGATAAAAGTTATAAAACAAATAATTTTAAATTTACCAACTGGCTTATTTCAGCGCCAATAAAAGTACAGTATGAAGAAGTTGGAATTATTTCCATAGCATATCAATCAAAAAAGAATGGAGATGAAGATGAATCATTTGTAAATGATGAGAAAAAACTTTTAAAAACTGTTGCTAACAGGCTTGGTCATTTTGCACTTCATCAGGATTTGAAAAATATATTTTTAGATTTTAAAAATGTAAAAGATGTTTCCGAAAAAAAACACCAGAGCAATTGGCGAGTTATCTTAAATTTGCTGAGAAGTACAAACCCACCTCTATTTATGAGGCTGACTCGAAAATTATTGCACGTATTATGTTGGAATGAAATTGATGAAGCACAGACACTTTTGGAACAATCCAGCATAGAATTAACATCTGCTATTTCAGAGAAAAAACCGGGAGATGATAATAGACCTTTAAAAAAGAAAAAACTAAATCAGTATCGTCAATACATAGATTCTATTCTCAAATTGGCATCTGAGAATATGAAAGATGAGGAAATATATTCCAGAATAGAAAAGTGGATTATGGACGATGAATCAAGTGATTTGATTACAACTGTAGAATCGCGAAGTTCAACATTGGCAAATATTGCAGATGCAATTAGGAAAAATTATTTGGTTTCTCCCGAAAAAATAAAACTTTCTAAATCAACAATAAAAGGAATGCGTGTATCTCTGCTTCGCAGATTTTTCACAGATGATCTTGATTTTATTAAGTATGCTAAAGATTATGTTAAGCTTACAGATTTTTATAATTTAATAAACAAGATGATTTTCCCGCCTTTCAGCCATGGCTCTGTTGGAGGCAAAAGTTCCGGTATGTTTCTTGCCTCAAAAATATTGAAAAAAAAGGGTGAAGAAAATGAACTATTAAGTAATATTAAAATCCCGAAAACATATTTTGTAGCTTCTGATGGCGTTCTCGCATTTATGCATTATAATAATTTGGAAGAAGTGCTTGAACAAAAATACAAGGAAATTGAGGAAGTGCGGCTGGAATATGGTCTAATAGTTCAGAGGTTCAAAAATGCAGAATTTCCCCCGCAAATGCTAAAAGGATTGGCTTCTGCTCTCGATGATTTTGGTAATAATCCGCTTGTTGTTCGCAGTTCAAGTTTGCTTGAAGATCAAATGGGCGCTGCGTTTTCAGGTAAATATAAAAGTCTTTTTCTCGCCAATCAAGGAACAAAACAGGAAAGATTAAACGCTTTAACAGATGCAATTGCTGAAGTGTATGCTTCCACTTTTGGCCCTGATCCTTTAGAATATCGTGATGAAAGAGGTTTGCTTGATTTTCACGAAGAAATGGGAATTATGATTCAAGAAGTTGTGGGTAAAAAAGTTGGCAGATATTTTCTTCCGGCATATGCGGGAGTTGCATTTAGTAATAATGAATTCAGATGGTCTCCAAGATTAAAACGGGAAGATGGTCTAATTCGTTTAGTCCCAGGCTTAGGAACAAGAGCTGTTGATAGAACCGGTAATGATTATCCAATGTTGATAACTCCAGGTCAGCCAAAGTTGCGAATAAATGTTACACCCATTGAAAAAATAAAGTATTCACCAAAATATATTGATGTAATTGATTTAGAAGCGGACGAGTTTGACACGATCGAAATTACTGCGTTGTTGAGAGAATATGGAAATGAATTTCCCGCCATTAGTCAGATTGTGTCAATTGTTGATGGGGATATGATTAGAGAACCGATGGGATTTGGAACAGATTATTCAAAAAGCGATTTGATAGTTTCGTTTAACGGTCTGTTGGACAACACAAATTTTGTAAAAAAAATGTCTCTGATTTTAGAAACGCTTCAAAATAAACTTAATACTCCTGTTGATATTGAATTTGCTTCCGATGGAGATGAATTTTATTTGTTGCAATGCCGCCCCCAAAGTTTTACAATTGATAGCTCTCCGGATGAAATACCGAAATCAATTGACAAAAATAACATTTTATTCCAAACTAATAAGTTTGTTTCAAATGGAAAAGTACCCGAAATTACTCATGTTGTTTACGTTGATCCTTTGAAATATGCAGAGATTAAAGACCTCGAAAAAATGCGGATTGTTGGTAGAATTGTAGGGAAAATAAATAAAATATTGCCCAAGCGAAAATTTATTTTGATGGGTCCCGGAAGATGGGGAAGTAGAGGCGACATAAAGCTTGGCGTTAACGTTACATATTCGGATATTAATAATACGGCAATGTTAATTGAAATTGCCCAAAAGAAAGGTGATTATGTTCCGGATTTGTCATTCGGAACTCATTTTTTCCAAGATTTAGTAGAAACGTCCATTAGGTATTTGCCTCTTTATCCCGATGAAAGTGATTCAATATTTAATTATAAATTCTTTGATGAATCTGCAAACCTTTTAACTGAATTACTGCCTGACTATTCGGATTTTAAAGATGTGGTAAAAGTAATTGATGTAAAACAAGCTACTGGCGATAAGATATTAAAAATACTGTTAAATGCCGAAGAGGAAATTGGAATTGCAATTTTGGATGAATCTGGTGGAAAAGAGGATACAACCAAAAGGAAAATTGAATATATTGAAGAACGTCACATGGATCACTCAAAATGGCGGATGAATATTGCAGAAAATATTTGTGATAATTTGGATTTTGATAGATTCGGTATTGGAGGGGTTTATATTTTTGGCAGCACTAAAGATGCAACAGCTGTTCCTAAAAGTGACATTAATTTACTTGTGTATTCCTCATTAAATGTTAAACATAGAGTTGAACTTGATGCATGGTTTGACGGTTGGAGTTTGTGCATCAGTGAAATTAATTTCTGCCGTACCGGTGTTAAATCTTCCGGTTTATTAGACGTACATTATGTTACGGATGAAGATATAAAAAATAAAGATAGTTATGCTATTAAAATTGAGGGAATAACAAATGCAGTGAAACCTCTTAAAATAAAAAAATGATTTATGATTTGTATTATTAATATTGATAACGAGTTCAGTAATCAAATATCCTCAATTTTAACAAATAATTTGATTGAGCATGTTTTATCTACTGATGAACATACAATTTTATCCTGTGAAAAATTAATAATTACGGATACACATAATATTTCAAAATCATTGCGAAAGTTAAAATTAATGAATTTGTTGAGTGTTTTAAGATTATTGAATAAGCCGATTCTCGGTATCAATCAAGGAATGTTATTAATGTGTAATAAAATTGGAGAAGGGCATCAGAGAGGCTTGGGATTAATAAACGGGGATGTAATAAAACTTAGTACGCCGCTAAATGGTTTTTATTCAACCAGAATAAAAGAAAACAAAGTGAATAATGAAAAATTTCTTTTAGACAATCATTCCTCCAATCAATATTATTTTAATACTAACATGGGAGTAGTAGAAAATCAATATTCCTACAGTATTCTTGAGATTGATAATCTTTCAATTACTGCTGCTTATTCAAATAATAATATTTTTGGAATTCAAATGAGCATTCGAACGGATGAAGAATCCGATAATGAATTACTTGTGAAATTTGCAAGAATATAATTTTCTTTTTAAAAATAATATTGTACAAAAACAATAAATTTCGTGTATAAAAGAAAAACCCTCCACAGTAAACTGCAGAAGGTTTTCTTTACTTCTCAGTTACTGGTGATGGAAAGGAGGGCAGTCAACCACCACCAGAATCTTTATTTATATGTTATAACATATAAAATTCAAATTGATATGCAAATATAAATAAAACCAAACTATTAAAGCAACTAGTTCGTATAAATTATTTTTTAAAATTGAAACCAATCATTAACTGATAAATTGTCAGATTGTCCGATAAATGAATATTCGTTTGTGTTGGGAGAATAAGTATATTTATCGGCATATTTCCCTGCATTTGCAATAATGTCTTCAATAGCATCTATTATATAGTTCAATTCGCTAACTGTCATGGTGGGATGCAAAGACAGTCTGACCCAGCCGGGTTTTTCAGATAAATCACCGCTATTAATTTTATCAGCAATATATTTAGATCGACTCGGGTCAACGTGTAAAAGAAAATGCCCGTAAGTTCCTGCACAAGAACAACCGCCTCTAACTTGAACTCCGTAAAGGTCATTTAATAATTTAACAATTAAATTATAATGTATGTCTTCGACAAAAAACGATAATACGCCGAGTCTGTCTTCAAGATTATTTGCTAATAAATGAAGTTTGTCCATTTTTTTCATTCTTGAAAACGCAACTTTAAGCAAGTTTTGCTCCTGCTTAAAAATATTATCAACGCCCATTTTCTCTTTTACTTTTATTGCAAGTTCTGCTCTTATAGCTTGTAAAAATCCCGGAGTTCCACCGTCTTCACGAAGTTCAATATCATTAAAGTAACGATGTCCGCCCCAAGGATTTGTCCATTCAACGGTTCCTCCGCCCGGATTATCAGGAACACTGCGATGGTAAAGTTTGGAGTCGAAGATAAGCACGCCCGCAGAGCCGGGCCCGCCAAGAAATTTATGCGGTGAAAAAAATATTGCATCCAATCTCTCATCTTCACACTCAGGATGCATATCAATGTTGGTATAAGGTGCAGCCATAGCAAAATCCACAAAACATAAGCCGTCATACTTGTGCATCATTTTTGCAAGTCGGTGATAATCGGTTTGAACTCCGGTTACATTTGAGGCTGCGGTAAAAGAACCTATTTTTAACTCTCTGTCCTTATACTTTTCAAGCAGTTCCGAAAAATAATTATAGTCAACTAAGCCCTTTTCCGTATGAGGAATTATTTCGCAATCGGCAATAGTTTCGAGCCATGAAGTTTGATTTGAGTGATGCTCCATGTGAGTTATAAAAACTATAGGTTTTTCCTCCGGTGGAATTTCAAATCTTTTTCTTAATTGTTCAGGAAGTTTTAATCCAAGTATTCGCTGAAATTTATTTATTACCCGTGTCATTCCTGATCCGGCTGTAATAATCACATCCTCGGAATCTGCATTTACATGCTGTTTAATAAGCTCATGAGCAGTGTGGTAAGCTTTGGTCATTAAGGTGCCGGTAATACTCGTTTCCGTGTGAGTGTTTCCCACAAACGGCCCAAACACATTCATTATTTTATCTTCAATCGGTTTGTACAATCTTCCGCTTGCAACCCAGTCGGCATAAACAATTTTCTTTTCTCCGAAAGGGGATTGGAAGGATTGATTAATTCCGATTGTATTTTCTCTAAAAGGTAAAAAGTATTTTTCCAAATTTTCCATTCGTTTCCATGAAATAATTAAGTCATAAAAATAAGAATATTCTTTCAGTTATTCTATTTTACTTTGTCATTCAACCATTTAATGATAGTTGGAATGAAATCAGTAACAAAATTCTTTTCCAATTTATTATATTCATCGGGCATACCTGATTTGGCAGATTGAAATAAATGATTTGCATTTGGGAATACAACAATTTTATAATTCTGATTGTCTGCATTTCTTAAAGCTTCTTCAAATGGTTTTTTGTTCAATTTAATAGGAACCTGCATATCTTTGCCACCGAATAAAATAAGAAGTGGGCAATTCAAATTTTCAACGGCATTTGTTGGGTCGTATGTAAAGAAAAATTTAATCCAAGGATTTGCTAAAGTTCGCAACTGTTTTTCAGTTATTAGCTCGGCGTAGGCAGAATCACTTTTGAATTTCTTTCTTGTTTCCTCCGGTAGTAATTGAATATCATCCAAAGCTGCTTTGAATATGTTGTTCTTTAAACTATTCAAGTCTTTATTATTTTGAATTGTAGAAATAATTTCATTTTCTAACTTCACCTTTTTATCAATAATTTCTTGTGAAGTTCCTTGAGAGTGTAAAAGTGATTTCATTTGATACAAAACTAAATCACTTCCTTTAACTGAAGGACCAGCCATTAAAATAATAAAAGCGATATCGTTTGAGGCAGAGCATGCAATTACCGAAGCAAGTCCTCCTTCGCTATGTCCTAACAAGCCAATTTTCCGGTTGTTAATATTTTTTTGTGTTTCAAGAAATTGAATCGCCGAAAGTGCATCTTCCGCATAGTCTGCCGTTGTTGCAACGGTAGTTCCCGTTGATGAACCGCCAATTCCGCGATCGTCAAATCTTAAAACAGCGTAACCGTTTTCGGTTAAATTATCCGCAATGATTTTAAATATTTTAAATCCGAAAATATTTTCATCTCGATTTTGAGCACCGCTGCCGGTTAGCAGAACAACAGCAGGAAATTTTCCAATCGTGTCGGGGAGTGTTAACGTGCCCGCAAGCTTTATTTTGCCGTTGTAGAATATTACTTCCTTTGAGACAAAATTTCTTTCTAATGAATCAAGCGTATTATCAACCTGGTTTAGTTTAGCACGATTTAAAAAGAAACTTCCGTTAAAACCTGATTGAGAAAATTTTCCGCTTATGGAATCGTGTGATACTAAATTGCCTGAGAAACTTGCTGTCTGAGGTGAAGGAAGAATATTAAATGAAATATTTGAGGAATCAATTTTTAAGCTGTCTAATTTTAAGTCAAAAGCGTTTTGTTCGGGAATTGATAATTTCCCCTCAATAATATCAGTTTGTTTAAGTTCAATTTTGAAATTAATATTCTTGTTTGCGA
>CAZXDS010000090.1:0-13094 GCA_964639525.1 uncultured Melioribacteraceae bacterium
TGCGAGAAAAGTTTGTTCTACAACAACAATTTAATATTGAAAACTGTATTATTTGGCTCTGAATCGCTGACTAAATGTTACTGGTTTTTACTTTTATTATTTGTTGCTTATGTTTGGAATCTAAAATTAAATAAAAGCATCAAATTATATTTACAAATATTATTAAAGAGAAATTATGCCGACTTATGATTATAAATGTACTGATTGTGGTTACAAATTTGAATTTTTTCAAAGTATGAAATCTCCGCTTTTGCAAGACTGTCCAAAATGCAACGGCAAACTTAAAAGATTAATTGGTGCCGGTTCCGGTATGATATTTAAGGGAACAGGTTTTTATGAGACCGATTATAAACATAAGCATTCAAGCTTTTCGAAACAGTCCGAAAAACAAAATAAGATTGAAACTAAGAAAACCGAGAGTAAAAAAACAGAAATAAAATCTGAAAAAAAAGCATCATAATTGCTTTTGTTTCTAAAAGTCAACTCCCATCGAAACATAAAAACGCGGATTTGAAAAACCTTGGAAATTGTATTGCCAAGCCCAGTCAAATTTCCAAAGAAACAGAAAATATGTTCGAATACCAAATCCCATTCCGATTAACAATCTGTCCGTAGAAATTTTTCCATCACTATCTCGATGAAACAACCTTAAGTCGCTATTTTTATCCCACGCCATTCCGGCATCTATAAAAGCAGTGCCGAGAACATTTTGAAAAAGCAGAGGTAAAGGACCGGTTAATAAATATCGAATAACCGGAAGACGAAGTTCGAGATTAAGCAAAGAATATTTTGTCCCGATTTGTTCCGAGTAACGGTATCCGCGCAACGGCAGGGCAGGACTAAGAAATGCAAAATCAGCGGGGCTGGAAATAGGAATAAATCCGGTTGCAAAAGTTCTGTTAATCCAATTATCAGTACCGCCGAGGAAAAATCTTTGTGGATTTGCTCCACCTGAATATCCGCCCGAGAATCTAATTACGAAAGAATTATCATAAAAAAATCTAAAATATTTTCTATAATCCCATGTAATTGAATAAAAACTTTGTTTTGCATTTGAAAGTCCAGGGTTACCGAAAACCGTTACGTTATAACGTGTTCCCTGTATTGGCGAAGTATATCCGAAAAGTGTATTATCGTGAATAAAACTGAGCATGGGTACAACATATACGGAATTTTGAGAAGGTACTGAAGGGTTATCAAGATTGTCTCCGGTAACATTCATAACAGTTAAACTACTTTGAAATCTAAAATATGAATTGAGTGGATAACTCGCTGAAACTACACCGCTTACATTTGTATATCTGTATAAATCCGATTGGCTTACTCCCGGTAAATAAACAAATCGTGCGGTGTGAAAAAGTTCAACTCCGTAAGTTATTCTTTTGGGCAAATAATAATATGCCAAACCGTAGTCCGAATTTTTTAAATCAATTTGAAAGCCGGTAACACCAATTAGCCGGTGATTTCCAAGCATATCGCTAAACGACAAAACGGTTGTCCCTTGAAGTCCATAATATGTACTTACGGCAGCATTGGCATATATCATATCCGGCGAAAAATCCACTTTATATTTATGTACTAAATAATTCCCGTTTTTATCTAACTTTTTGTTAAATAGTTTCTCCTTTTTCAATTTTGCTTCTGATGAATCCGTTCCTTCTTCAGAGTCATTACCAAATATAAAATGGCTGTAATCTTTATTTCGCATTGTGGTGTCGCTTTCATCTGAATACTGTCCTGAAAATATTTGCATACTCGAATCGGTTGAATCATTTTCAAGGGAAACAAATTTACCGGAATTGCTGTCTGTTTTAATTGAGTCGGTTTCAATTATGTAAGAAGAATCTGCATTGGCGTATGAAGTTGTAGAATCATAGTGTGCAAACAAAACTTCCGACTTGCCATATTTAATTAATCCGGACATATAATGTGTGAACGGTAACTTTTTTGAGACGGGCTTGATCAAGAAAGGATTATTAAGAATAAAAATATTGTATCCGGGCTTAAAGAGTGTTGTAAACACCAATTTATTCCTTCCTGAATTGGATGAAATTTGAGAAATTCCATTTAATGAATTTGTTAGAGGTAAAGCCGGTAAATTCGCTATGGAGTTTACGGTATCCTTTTTTGTAAGTACTATTCTTTTACGATAAATATTTTCAATGCCGCTGTAATCGGAGACAAAAATAATTGACTTGCCATCGTAAGATTCAATAGGATATTGTTGAGTACTTAGTTCCCAGTTTGTTATTCTTGTAATAGTTCTACTAGAATCAGCGGTTATGCTGTAAATATCCCGGAGATTAAAATCGTGTTTATACATTTCGAAACTACTATCGGGTTTAACATTATTATAAAACTTACCTCTGTCGGAAGTAAAATACACGTGCTTGCTATTCAAAGACCAAGAAGGTCCAAAGTCAGAAAATATGTCGTTTGTTAAATGGTTTAATTTTTTACTATCGAAATTCCAAATATAAATATCTGACTGTTTGTTGTTGCTTGCAGAAAACGCAAGTTTTTTCCCGTCCGGTGACCAACTTGTTGACTGAATTCCATCAAACTCAAAAGGTAGTTCGTAATAATCTTCCGTGTTAGCATCAACAATTTCAATAATGTCTTTGCCCGGACCTTTTTTTGAAATAGCTATATGCTCATTATCAGGAGACCATGTTACCGAAGGAAATAAAAGATTTAATTCTTCAAGGTCATATTTACGGCTAAAATTAGAAATTTTTTTAATGACTTTCCCGCTTGTTGCATCCATAATAAAAAGGTTTAAGAAAATATCTCTATCCGAAATGAAAGCAATTTTATCACCTTGAGGTGAGATAGCCGGACTTGTATTATAGAATCCGCCATCTTTTTTATTATTTGTTAATCGTTTTGCAAACTCATCGGGATCGCTTTTGGTTCCAACTTCAGGCCAGTACTCTTTTTTGATTGCTTTTTTCCATTTTGTATTAAGGTCTTCAATAGATAAACCAAGTGAAGCTTTAATTCCTGATTTGAGATTTCCCATTCCCTTTGTTTTATGGAGCAACTCTCCAATTTTTTCACGTCCGTAAGTATCAGAGATATATTTGAAAAGAGCCTGTCCGCCGCGGTAACCAAAATATCCTGAAAGATTTTGAATATCAGGCAAATAATTGTTGATAATTGCATCACGAATAAACATATCTGTATTTGTTTCCCAGCCGGAAGAAAGAAATTCTGCAAGCCCTTCGTGGAACCACTGTGGAAGTTGAAAAGTAATATTTTTGGAAATTCTATTTTGAATTGATCCGCCGTAAAGCATATCCTGCATAACAGCATGAACAAGTTCGTGATGAATTACATGCCGGAACTTTTTATAATCTCCTTCAAATGGAAAAACTACTCTGTTCTTAAATGGTTCTGTAAATCCTCCAATACCTTGTGAAAGATATCCGTCTGTGGTATTTGTTTCCTGAAAATCGTTGTGCGAATCATAAACAATAATGGAAATTCTGTTATTGATTTCATAATTCAAATCTTTCATTATTTTACCTAAAGCATCTTCTGCTGCTGCAGCTGTAAATTCGGTAATTGTTTTGGAGTTTTTAGAAAAATAAATATCAAAATGTGTCGTTTGAATAAATACCCAATCGTAATCCTTGTAATGAACACGATTTTTACCAAACTGCGCAAAAATTTGCGAACTCACAAAAAAGATTAATAGTAATATTTGAGTAATTAGTTTTATTTTTCTATTGCAATTCATAGTCGTTTGCTTTTCTAATTCTAATAAAGAATAATATTGAAAATAAATTTGATAAGAAAATAGTTAATTTAAAAGGGAAAAATCAATCTCTTTTTTCTCTTCACTAACGCGAATTAGTTTAACAATAACTTTGTCACCAAGTCTATATTTTTTACCCGAAACTTTTCCTCTAAGCCGGTATTTTTTTTCTTCAAATACATAATAATCATCCTGCATATTTCTGATGTGAATTAAACCTTCAGCGAGATTTTCTTCAAGTTCAATAAATAATCCAAAATTTGTAACACCGGAAATAACGCCCTCAAATTCCTGACCGATTTTATCTTCCAAATATTCAATTTGCTTCAACTTAATTGAAAGTCTCTCTGCCGTAACTGCAACTTTTTCAGCCGCCGAAGAGGATTCTGAAATTGACTTCAGAGTAGAGAGATTATAACATTTAATTGAACCGTTTTTAATAAAGTCAAAAATCAATTGGTGAATAATTAAATCCGGGAATCTTCGTATTGGTGAAGTGAAATGTGTATAATATGGAAATCCTAATCCATAATGACCAATGTTATCTGTTGAGTAAATCGCTTTTGCCATTGAACGAATAGCAATAACATTAATAACGGCTTCTTCGGGTTTGCCTTTTGCATCATCCAGTAATTTACGAAGTTGTTGCGAAGTATTGCCTGCCCCCGGGTTAAAAAAGTAACCAAGCGGTTTTACAAAACCTGCAAACTCGTCTAATTTATCAGGGTTAGGAACATCGTGGATTCTGTAAATAAACGGTTGTGATGAACGTGCTTTAACTTTATTAACTTCGGAAGCAATAATTTTATTTGCAAGCAGCATAAATTCTTCAATCAATTGATTGCTGTCGCTCATCTCTTTTATGACTGTGTTAACAGGCTTTAAGTTTTCATCTAAAACAAAATTTATTTCTGGTGTTGTAAAATTAATGCTTCCTTTCAAATTTCTTTTTTTACGAAGAATTTTGGCAACTTTATTCAGATTGCCGAGCATTTTGTAATGTTCTCCCTTACCGTTTTCAAGTATTTGCTGTACTTCTTTGTAAGTGAATCTACGCTTACTATTAATTATTGTCTTTTTAATTTTGTGACTAACAATTCTTCCTCTCGGTGTCATTTCTAAAATTACAGAAAATGTCAGCCTATCTTTACTTGGAACAAGCGAACAAATTTGATTCGAGAGCTTTTCGGGAAGCATGGGAATGACTTTACCAACAAGATAAATACTTGTTCCTCGTTTGAGAGCCTCCTTGTATATTTTAGTTTTTGGGGTTACATAGTGGCTTACATCAGCAATGTGAATACCTATTTCGTAATTTTTATTCGGCAGTATTTTTAATGAAACAGCGTCGTCAAAATCCTTTGCATCATCAGGATCAATGGTAATAATCATTTCATTTCGTAAATCTAACCTTTGGGAAATTTCTTTTTTAGGAATAGTTTCGGAAAAAGATTCCGTTTCATTCAACACAGCTTTGGGAAACTCGCGAGGTAAATCCATTTCGTCTTCAACTGCCGCAATTTCAGAGTTATAGCTTCCGGCTTTCCCGAGTATTTTACTTATGTTTCCTTCAGGATTTAATGAGGCTTCTTCCCAAACTATATTATTTACAACAACTTTATCGCCGTTTTTTGCTTGGTTAAGATTTTTATGATGAATGTAAATATCGCGATGTACTTTTTTCTTTTCAGGAGTAACAAAATTAAAATTTCCTGTTGAGGACAAGGTTCCGGTAACTTTAATAATTTTCCGTTCTACAATTTTAACTATTTCGCCTTCAAGATTTTTCCCTTTTTGCTTTGCGAATAACGATACTTCAACTTTATCACCATTAAACGCAGTTCCCAAATTTTTTCCGGTAATAAAAATATCTTGTGCATTTTGTTCATTAATAATAACGAACCCGAAAGCACCGCCGTTTAATATCTGCAAAGTGCCGATTGTACTTTTAGGAACTTCTCTTTTCAAGGAATATCTTTTCCCTTGCCTGCGTAAAAAGCCTTCCTTAGTTAAAGAATAAAGAACAGCCTTCAATTCTGCATATTTGTGCGGTTCGGAAGCCTCAATATGTTTAGCAAGACTTTTAGATTTAATTGTTAACGATGGGTGTTTCTTAAAAAAAGATTTAATTTTATTTTTCATGTTAAAACTCAAATTTGTAACGCAGTCCAAATTCATTTACACGCTCGTCTGTTCCTTCTGAATAAATTATAGGATAACGGCGTTCTAAACGAAGAGAAAGGTCATTATTAAAAAAATATTGTACTAAAATGTTAGCTTTGGCAATATCGGATAATGCTTCGGTAGTTCCGCCGATTCGGTATCTAAAGTTTTGTACTTTTCCTGAAATACCAACACGATAGTATTTTCCGGATTGACTGATTTGAATATCTTCAACCACACTTCCTCCAAAAGCAGAATTTAATAAACTTGAAAGCAACGGACTAATAACATACGAAGCGGCACTTGGTGTTGCATTAGGGTTTGTACTGCTTGCTGTGGAATTAGAAGTTAAGTCTTTTTTGAATTTACCTACAAGGATAAATGCGAGTGCGTCTGATACATCGTAATTAGGATTTGGAATATCAGAATCAATATCTTTACGTCCAATATATACGGCGAAGTTTTCTTCATTAAGCGATAGATTTCGCCCAAGTTTTGATAACGGTGCACTTAGCTTAATTTTTACAGCAACTTCTTGTGATTTTCCAAACGGATCGCTTGACGACACATAATCTCCAAGATAACTTGCAGTAACATCTATATATGGATCAAAGAGCTTTTTCTCAAATCGTAGTTCTCCGGTTGCGTTTAATGTTTTAAAAAACTCTAATCGCGAACCATCAAGTAGTTGAAATGATCCTTGTGCGTTTGATTCACCTTTACTTTTATCCATGGTGATACTGCCATTTAAGTATGCTGTGAGTTTTTGCCCAAGTTCTTTTGACAAATTTAAAGTAAAAATCGCATCGTTTTCCGTACTTAGCTTTAGGTTGTAATCAAAATTATCTTCAAAATTTTTACTCGATGAAATAGTATCATTTTGTACTTTACTCAAAAGTTTCATAAAATCTAACTCATGCGTGTCAATTTTTGAAGAATCAATTATATAAACGTAATTAAATCCATTCTGGCCGGAAGCAAATCCTGAATGCGGTGATGCGTATGTCAAATCGACATTTTTTAGTTTTACATCGCCTTTAACAAGATAGCGGGAATTTGCTTCAGAATATGTTAACGAAAGCGGACCATTTGTTTGGAGGAATAAATCGCCAAACAAAAACGGATTTACATCTTTTGTTTTACTGCTCAAAACGGCTAAGTTTCCGTCAACATTAATATTTAATGATTTTAATTTTTCCGAACTAAACTCAACGTTTCCCGAAACGGAAAGTTTCCCTTTATATTTTGAATTTCCGGAATTTGCGACAATAAATTTTTGAATTGAAATAAGTCCATCTTTGATTTTAATATTTCCGTTAATAGCATAAAACAAATTAGTTGACCTAACTTTAACACGCCCTTTGTCTATTGAAATATCACCATTTATAATTGGAGTATCCATTGTTCCTGTAACAGCAATATCTGTTTTGATTTTTCCATGCTGTTCTGTTATGGCCGGAATAATATTACCAAGAGTTTTCAAATTAAATGATTTAGATTTTAATTGTAAATTAATTTCTTTATCTAAAGGAGTACGATTGTTAACAGATTCTAACGATAAATTTATTGGAACAGTTCCTTTTAAAGAAAGTAAGGGTGATAAAATTTCATCGTTTTGTATATACCGGAAATCCACATTTAGATTTTTATCATTATATTTTAAGTTTCCCCAAAATGAGCCAAAATTAAAATTGCTCATAATAATTGGATTTGTACGTATATTCAAATCAATGACCGGATTAGAGGAATTACCTCTAATATGAGAAATCAGATTTAAAGATGACTTTATAGAATCACTGCTTGTTCCTGTTATATAATAATCCAAAACATTAAGTGGTAATTTGTTTAATGTTAAAGTTAGGTTTTGATTTGAATTTGCAATAAAACCGGCAACATTTATTGAGGAATGCCGCAAATAAAAATTAAAATTCTTAAATATCAATGAATCTTGTTTAAAATCCATAACAATCTTACCATCATTTCGCCATGGAATTTTTTTATAATTAATTTCTACTGTATCAATTTCAATTTGTTGGGCATCTTTTTTAAGATATATTGTTCCTTCTATGCTGCTCGAAAGATTTTTTGACAAATCCGCTGATGCGCTGTAGAATAGTTGAGTATCATTAAATGTTAAATCCAAATTAATGTTGTGGAAATCACTTCCGGTGTAAAGACGTTGTCCGGTAAAAGTTAAAGCTCCAATTATCTTATTAAAAGAATTCTCCTTATTATTTCTACTGATATTAATATCTGCATTTAAACCCGAAAAAAACACTAAATTATCATTCTTTATTTTTACTAATCTATCTAAATTTAATTCCGATGAAATTTCAAAATGTGTTGAGTCGTTTTGCACAGAGCCTTGAATAGAGCCTATAACATTCAATTGATCATTTTGTAATAATATTTGTATGAGGGAAAAGTCTTTGAAATTCAAACTATAATCAAATTGTATTTCCTTTTTTACAATTGTAGAATTGGAATCAGGTATAGTGATAAGTTTATTATTAGAATTTCTCGGGTTAAATTCGTTAATTTTTTTGGAAATAATGCTTGACAGAATATTGGATTGATAGGATAGAAGTTTTGTTAAATCGGTTATTTTAAAATTTCCGTTGATGTAAACATCAGCAAAATTTGAATAAAGGTTTATTAACCTTGCCGTTGAATCCTTTTTTAATTCTAATTTTATTGAACTGCCGTATATATTGTTTCCGTTAAAAGTTGAACTATCCAAATCAATTTCAAAATTGCCAATGGTTTTATCAATATCAAGATATTTTCCTTTGGCAGAAAAATTAAAATTTAAATTACTTTTTAAATTTTTGTTGTCAGTGAAAGATTCTATATCGAACTTATTTAATGTTCCTGAAAAATCATACGAGGGATTTTTTAAATTTGAGAAATTCAATTTTCCTGTTAAAGCAGACTCCGAATGGTTGATAGTTCCATTCAAATTTAAATCGATAATATTTGCAACGGCGCTTCCGGTAATGTCAACCGAATCAATAACATTATTTTGAAAAAGTGAATTGTGCAGAGTAATTTTTAATTTTGTGTTTAAGTCGGTCGGATTTGTACCTTTACCTTTAATATTAATTTTTCCGCTTAATAAAGTTTCAGAATTAATAAAGGGAAAGGCATTCAAATTTGTTGTTACTAATTTTGCGTCATACTCCATTGATTTAGGCTGAATATTCAAAAATGTATCAAATTTTACATTTCCGCTGTCAACATTTGTTGACCCGATGACGTTAAATTTTGTAGGTTCGCCTTTAAATGAAGTATTAAAATTTGAAATGGAAAAATTTTCAAATTCAGGTAATTCTAAAGTCGGCAATAAAGAAAGAACATCGGAATAACTTGCTGACGAATTTGAAAGTTTAGCATCAATAAAAAGTTTACTCGGAGTATTAAGATTTTTTAAATGTCCGGTCAATTCAAGATGAGTATTCGGCATTTCAGCTGTAAATTTTTTAATGCTAATATCACCAAATATGCCGTCTCCTTCCAAGTCAGTTTTAATATTACCGCTCAAAATATTTGTCGAAGTAATAAATGACGTAATATCTGAAAATGCAAGCGGATTAGCGGATAGAGAAATATTTACCGGATAATTTTTAAAATCTTTTAACTTAATTTTTGAAAATATATTTAAACTATCTAACTTTGCTGATAAGCTGATAGACGAACTATCTGTTAGAACATGTAAATTATCAACTTTTACATAATTTGATTTTACCTCAAATAAACCTTTGAATTCTTTTAGCTTAAAATATTTTAAATTAAGGGTTGCAGATAAACTCTTAATAAGCAAAACAAAATCAGGTTCATTAAAATCAGCAGCAATTGAGGCATCAAGGTTAAGATTTGAAATCTCAATATCATCGGGATTAATCGTTACATATTTGTTGAAAGAGCTTTGATATTCTAATGTCTTTTTTGAAAATGATGAATTATCAATAATAAAATTTTTTATAATTAAATTAAAAGGAAATTTGCCCTTTTTGTTATTTTTCTCTCTCACTTTATTTGTCGGTTTCTCACTTTTTACAAGATATTCATAGTTCCATTTGTTTTTAGAAATTTCTACAAAATTAATTTTAGCATTATTTAATGAAATTTGCCCGATGTAAATTTGCCCGATAAACATTCTGAAAGGATTTATGTTTACTCCAATTTCTTTAGCAGCAAAAATTGTGTCTCTTCCGGTTGATACCGAAATGTCTTTTAAGTAGAGAGAGGTGAGAATAGTTCCTTGAATGTGTGAAATATTTATAGTTCCGTTTAGTGATTGATCAAGCGTAGAAATAACTTGATTCTTTAGCCAGCTTCTAAAAGTGGAAGTTTGCATGATTCCGAATGAAATAATAAAGAGAAAAATAATTATCCCAAATAGCCCAATAAATGTATTGATTATTTTTCTTCCTATGGAGCGTTTATATTTAGGTTGATTCTTTTTTTTCATTTACAATATCGTTGAGTAATAATATCTATTATTTGCGATGTTGAAACATCATTTACAAATTCAATTGTTTTAATTTCTCCGCCGTTGCTTTCAACAACTTCGCGACCTACTATTTTTGAAATATCCCAATCAGCACCTTTTACAAGAAAGTTTGGTACTAAGTCCCCAATAATGTTTGCCGGAGTTTCCTCATCAAAAACGGTTACAAAATCGACTGATTTCAAGTTTGCAATAATAAATGCTCGTTGCTTCAAGGGAACTATCGGGCGTTTGCTTCCTTTAATTTTAAGAACAGAATCATCCGAATTTAAAGCAACAATTAAAATATCACCAAGTGCTTTTGCTTTGTTTAAATAATCAACATGCCCGGCATGAAGAACATCGAAACAACCATTTGTAAAAACAACTTTCTTTCCTTCGGATTTAAGTTTGTTAATTACCGAAATAATTTCTTTTCTATCGGGTATGTAATTATTCATTGTTTCGTTCAATTATTTGTTTAAATAATATCAGTTTTGAATTGAAAATTATTTTTTTATTCCTTAATAAGTTTCTCAAAAAGTAGTTCCTTATTTATTGGGACTATGCCAACCTCTTCGCACACAATACCGCCGGCATAATTTGCAAGATAAGCGGCATCAGAAATATTTGCTCCGGCTGCAAGTGCAACAGTAAGTGTTGATATCACAGTGTCTCCGGCACCGGAAACATCGGCAACCTCTCTTGCTTTTGTGGGAATTTTCTTTTCAAGTTTCCCGTTGCCGAATAAGGCAACGCCTTCTTCACTTAAAGTTAATAAAATATATTTTGCATTCAAGTCATTTAATAATCTGCTGCCTGCACTAATAAAATGTTCGCTGCTTTCAATTCTAATTCCGTATGCTTCTTCAGTCTCTTTTTTATTCGGTTTAAAAACCGTAACATTTTTGTATTCAAAAAAATTGTCAAACTTTGGATCGACTGTAATAATCACATTATTAGCATTTGCAATTTTTATTATTTCAGAAATTACTTTCTTAGTTAAAACACCTTTGTTATAATCTTGTAGAATTACAGCATCCAAATCACCGCAAATATTTGAAAATTTTTCAATTATTTTTGATTCAATTTCGGCTTGAACATTCTCTTTGCTTTCATTGTCAATTCTAACCACATGCTGATTATCAGCTATTACTCTAGTTTTAGCGGTTGTTGGACGCGAACTGTCAATTATAATTCCCTCGTCCGTTATATTGGCTCTTTTCATTAATTCTTTTAATTCAATTCCCGTTTGATCATTGCCAATAACACCGATTGGGATTGGATATGCTTCTAATTTAATGATATTAAATGCAACGTTTGCCGCTCCGCCAAAACGTGAGAATTGCTTCTCAATTTCTACCACAGGTACCGGAGCTTCGGGGGATATCCTTTTCACATTCCCCCAGTAATAAGCATCTAACATTAAATCGCCGACAACTGCAATTTTTTTGTTTTTAAAATTTTCAAACAACTCTTTAATTTGTGATGAATTCATTTTTGTTAAGTTTCCTTTAATTATTTATCCTATACTAATTGAATGATGGTTTGAACTTACTTTGAAAGTCAATTTGTATTATTCCGTTTCCACTGCCCAGCCATAAGTACTTTCCGTCAAAATCTATAGAATAAACATTGTTTGGAATTCTACTATCAGTCAATTGTTTTACTTTGTTATTTAATCTGTTTATTAAAACAATTCCTGTTCCATTGGCTTCTTTCTTTTTAATATCAAACTTGTAAGTTGAAACCCAAATGTAATTGCCGGTAATTGCTGCACAATAAATGCCATTCCCCGGGAAACCGTCTTTTTTGTCAAAGCGTGTCCAAGTGTTTTGTCTGTTAAATTTATAAAATCCGCCAAGGTTGTATTTTGGATTATCAATTGTAATAAATTCATCCAAACCAATCCAAACATTGTGTTGCTCCGAGATAATAGTCGCTACAGAAACAACATCGCCTTGTTCGCCAAAATAATTACGTGAATTATTATAAAAGGTAAAGGCACTTTTATCATCAATATTTTTATTTTTGTTGTACTTATGCAGACCGGCTTCTGTTCCAAACCAAGCAAGGCTGTCACCATCTACTAAAATGGATTTTATTGTATTTGTTTTCTCGTTATTTTTAATTGTTAAATCGTAATCTTTAAATCGGCGGCTTCGTAAATCAAGTTTTGTTAAATATTTAAATCTCCCAATCCAAAGAACCTTGGCATATTTATCATACGCAAGAGAGCGAATCCAATTACTTAATTGACCACCTTGCCCGAACTTTCTTTTAGCCCATCGTCTTCTTTTTTTATCATAAATAAATAGTCCGTCTGTTGAACCTGCCCAAACAAATCTTTTGTTGGCGGCAATAGAAAAAAAGAAATCAAGTGTTATGTTATTTTTGGAAGTAGAATAATTAAACCACTTTTTATTAGAGTATGAATACCGATAAATTCCGTTTCCGTCAGTAGCAACCCATAAATATTTACCGTCGGAAGTAATAGAAGTAACTTTAGTACTTGCAAGATAATGATTAATCTCAAAATCGACTTGTGCTCTTGTCAATTGTGGGCTAATAAAGAGTACAATTATTACAATTATATGTTTCATCATCGCATTTTTGAATAATAAAATTTAAATAATAAATATAAGAAAAACTTTTGATGTTGAGGTAATGGAATAGTAGTGA
>CAZXDS010000091.1:0-13062 GCA_964639525.1 uncultured Melioribacteraceae bacterium
ACAATCAACGCTTCGTCGCTCATAATCGGCAGATAAGCACCGCCGGCAACGCATGGACCCATTATAGCGGAAATTTGCGGAATTCCCATTGCGGAAATTTTTGCATTGTTTCTAAAAATTCTACCAAAGTGTTCTTTATCAGGGAATATTTCGGATTGCAGCGGTAAAAAAACCCCGGCACTGTCAACAAGATAAATTAAGGGCAGTCTGTTTTCCATTGCAATTTCCTGTGCCCGCAGATTCTTTTTCCCCGTTATCGGAAACCAAGCACCGGCTTTTACAGTGGCATCGTTAGCAACAATCATGAAATTTACATTGTTAATTTTCCCAATTCCCATTACGGTTCCGCCACTCGGAGCACCGCCGTATTCCTTGTACATATCGTGTCCGCAAAATGTATTGATTTCAAAAAAATCGGATTCTGCGTCAATCAATTCCGCTATTCTTTCGCGGGCGGTTAACTTGCCTTTGTCGTGCTGTCTTTTAATTGCTTTTTCACCACCGCCAATTTCCACTTTTGATCTTACGGCATTTAATTTTCTAACCGAATTTTTGTAAGAATCTTCTTGTGATAAAAATAATTCACTTTGCTTAATTTCTGTTCCAATCTTTTTCATAGTTTTGTATTCTTTTAAAATTAAATATTATTTAATATTAAGTTTATAATTTGAAATTATATTTTCCGCTATATCATAAGGAGATGTATTTCCCTTTACAACATCTAATACTGCATTATTCAATTCTTGTTTTCGGTTATCATCCCAAATTTCTTCGGTAATCATATTTCTAATTATTGCTTTAATTCTAATTCGCGAATTATTCCCTCGTTTGGAAGAAAATAATTTGTTTTCTTTTAAATAATTAAAGTGAGCAGTAATTTCGTTTCTCACTTCATTAATTCCAACTTGTTCGGAAGCAATAGTTTTTAATATTTTCGGCATCCACGAATTCTCATCGTGCGGACGAAACATCAGCATTGTTTGAAGTGCCATAAAAGCTTGTTCGGCACCGGGTCTGTCGCTTTTATTCAAAACAAAAAAATCTGCAATTTCCATTAATCCTGCTTTCATTGCTTGAATGGAGTCACCCGATTCAGGGACAAGTACAACGGCGGTAGTGTCTGCAGCTTGAGCAATATCCAATTCAGATTGACCAACACCGACTGTTTCAAGAATAATATAATCGTATCCGGCAGCGTCAAGAACATCGGCTGCATCGATAGTTTTTTTGCTCAAGCCACCGAGGCTGCCGCGTGTTGCCATACTGCGGATAAAAACTCCGTCATCTCTTCCAATATCATTCATTCTAATTCTGTCGCCGAGAACCGCTCCTCCGGTAAACGGGCTTGTCGGGTCAACCGCAATAATACCGACTGTTTTTCCTTCGGCTCTGAAAATTTTTGTAAGCTGATTTGTAAGAGTCGATTTGCCTGCTCCGGGGGGTCCGGTAATCCCTATTCTGTAGGCATTTCCTGTTTTGCTAAAAATTGATTTTAATAATTCAACTGACTTATAATTGCCTTCTTCAACATAGGAAATTGCTCTGGAAATGGCACGTTTATCTTTGTTAAAAAATCTTTCAATAAAAGTAGGGTCAATCATTTACTATTCTCATAAAGGTTAAATTTTTTAATGTACTCTTTTACTTCTTTTGGTACAAGTCCGGTTATTTGTTGTTTGTTTCTTATTCTTTTACGAATTTCAGTTGAAGAAATATCTATTGTCGGTGTCTGCACATAATTTGCTTCACCAAAATATTTGTGAATTTGTTTTACCTCTTTTTCAAACGAGCGTTTCATTACAACAAGCTTTGCAAGTTCCAATATTTTATCAGGTTCACGCCAAGTATCGAATGAAAACAAATTATCAAATCCAATTATCAGCTCAATTTCAGAATATGTTTTTTTGAATTCGAGCAATGTATCTAATGTAAAAGAAATATCGCCTTTGTCAATTTCATATGATGAATATTCAAAGTTTGGATAATCTTGCAAAGCGAGACGCAGCATTTCCAGCCTGTGAAAAGGTTCGGTTGATTTAATAGCTGTTTTATGAGGTGAAATATTACAAGGAATAAAAATAATTTTCTGCAGCTTTCTCTGTTCAAGAACATATTGCGCAGTAATCAAATGCCCAATATGAATAGGGTCGAAAGTTCCACCTATAATGCCGATTTTACTACTCATTATTATCCTTAAAATATAAAAATATAATTAATTGATATTCAGTTTTTTTTTAATCATAGAAATTTCTTCCGAATAAAAATTCTTGTTCTTTGCCGCAGCAGTTAATAATTGTCTTTTCCTAAAAGCTAATTTAACGGCAAGCGAAATATATTCTTTGTTTGAAGATTGTTCAATTCTTTTCTTTCTGCTATTTATAATTGTTATCAGTTCATTTTTTATTGTAAGAGGAATATTCTCATCTTTTAATTCGGTTTCAATAATTACCTTTTCCTTTTTTAATGATAGTTTAAAAACAACAAAAAAGGCTGCAATAAGCAACACTAAAAATAAATATCCAAATAAAGAAGTGAAAGAAAAACTAACGCTCGCATTCCATAAAAAATGAATTAACATTGCAATAATAAGTCCAATAACCGGTAAAAGATTTCTCACTTTATTATTAGAGAATTTTCTCATTGCAATAAAAGCTCCTAAGGTTGCTGTTGCAATTGAGTGCATTACTGCCGAAAATGCGGTTCGCAGAACAACAGTTGCAATCCAAGCTGAAATATTATCAGCGGCGCTTAAAAAATACAAAAAATTTTCCGTCATACCGAACCCAAGACCAATTGCACCGCCGTAAACAAGTCCGTCTGTAATATTATCAAATTCAAAGCTTTGTGCAGTTTTGAAAAGATAAACTCCTTTGGTTGTTTCCTCAACCAATGGGGCAACAAGAATTGTCATTAACAAAGATTGTAAACTTTTCTCTGCAAAAACCGTATTGATTGGAAATGAAAGAAATTCGCTGCCGATTATTGCAAAAAATATTGCGCCTGTTGCACCCCAAATAAAATGTTTTAATACAAGTTTTAACGGTTCTTTCTCAAACTTATCCTTGTTTCTCAAAAAAACGAGATACAAACTCATAGGAATAATTGAAGCCAAAGCCGAAAACCAGAATATCATTGGAATTATTTTATGTTATAAAAAATATTAAACAGGCTATTAATAATAGTAAATTTGAATTGAATATATTGAGTAAATTATTTTCCCATTATTAGAAAATTAAATGTTTAGTTTGATTAACAATAACTACAAATGTATTTTTCACTTTGATTTTAAATTATTCAAGTGTAAATGATAAAAGGAAGAGTTACAAAAATAGAGAGCAAGGATTATTATATTCTTTCGGATGCCGGAGAAATAGTCAGATGTTCTCTTCCGGGCAAGTTTAAAAATCAATTTAACAAGGGGAAAGGTAAGCAGTATAAACTTGATATTGTTGCAGTCGGTGATTTTGTTACCGTGAACTTAAATAAAGACGGAACCGGAAGTATTGCTAAAATTGAGGAACGGAAAAATCAATTGTCTAGAAAGGCTCTTAGGCTCAAAGGCGGCTCAGTAAGAGGAGAAAGATTAGAACAAGTTGTCGCTTCTAATATTGATAATATATTCATCGTTTCCAGTATTGTGGAACCGAAAATTAATAACAAAGTTATTGATAGAATTTTAGTTGCCGCAGAAAGTTCCAAAATTAATTGTAACATTATAATTAATAAAATTGATTTGGATAAAAGCAGTAAAACGGAATATTGGAAGAAATTTTATGAGGCTGTCGGGTATAAAGTTTTCTGCACAAGTGCACTGGAAAAAATCGGGATAAGCGAACTTCATACTTATTTAACGGGAAAAGTGAATCTGTTTTGGGGTGCTTCGGGCGTGGGAAAATCCTCTGTTCTAAATGTTCTTTTTCCGCATCTTTCGCTGAAAACCGGAAGAATCAGCGATTACAGTTCAAAAGGTCAGCATACAACCGTAACAAGCATTATGGAATTGGTAGGCGGCAAAACTTTTGTTGTTGATACTCCGGGAATAAGAGAGATTGATCCGTTTGGAATTCAGAAAATAGATTTGGCACACTATTTTTTGGACTTTGTGCCATACATTGACAATTGTAAATTTAATACGTGTACTCATTTTCACGAACCAGGTTGTGCAGTTATTGATGCTGTTGAGAATGATGAAATTAGTATCGAGAGATACGAAAGTTATATCAATCTACTTGATACAATTGAAGATGGAATGAATTTTTGAAAGGGTTATTTGGGGGGCATTTAAAATATTTGATCTTTAGATTTGCCCGAATATTGAAATATTGCTTAGTAATTTGCCCTGCGGTAAGCAGACTTTAATCAGCGATTCAGCGAGAAAAATAAGTAAAGAAAAAACAATGAATTAGCGAGACGGATAAAAATATTTTTCTGGTTATTTTAAATCAATAAACCGTTAAAACGGTTAAAATATTAATATTTTATTTGTTAACCAACGGCTTAAGCCGTTGGTTAGTAGCAGTTTGCTTAAAAAAAGTAACCGTTTTAACGGTTTTTATTAGCTTGTTGATGCAAATATTTTGACTCTGAATCACAGACTTTAATTTACCGAATTTTGCTTATTCATTTATTTGACTATTTTTAATTTTTAAAATTTTTTTAGTAGGAACATTTATTGAAAGATAAAATATAACGAGAATGAAAAAAATAATTATATATATAGTGTTATTCGTTGCCGTTTCGAGTATCTCGGCGCAGGAAGTTTCAAAAAGCGATTCAATTAAAATTGAACAAGCAAGGGTTGATTCAATTAAAAATACCCGGAGAGCTTCGGATTTGGTTGTTGATGCCGCAATTGATGAAATGTCAGGGAAATATGCAGAAGCAATTTTAAACTATCAGGAAGCGTTAAAATTAGATCCGCAGCCAGGTGTTCATTTTGCGATCAGTAAAGGTTATCTGCGTCTAAAAAAGATTGCTCCTGCACTTGAGCACGCACAAAAGGCAGTTGAAGGAGCTCCTGAAGATTCTGAGTATTTATCCTTGCTCGGTCGCCTTTATTTAATTAATCGTAACATAGATTCTGCTCGTTCAGTATATGAACGTGTTGTTAAAGTTGATTCTACTTCGAGTGAATCACTTTTTACTCTTGCTCAATTATATGAAGCGGGCAATCCGCAAAAAGCGTTGAATTTATACAACCGCATTCTTAAACTTGTTGGACCGGAGTGGAATGTGCTTGTTAAAATTGCGGGACTTAATGAAAAACTCGGCAAGGTTGACGAAACAATTTCCACTTTGGAAAAGCTTGTTAAGAAAAATCCTTCAAACTTGGATTTGCAAAAACTTCTTATTCAAACCTATTTAAAAAATAATAATTTTGATAAAGCAATTACCGGTGCTGCTTCGGCAATCACTTTATTTCCTAATGATGTTAATTTAATTGAAATGAGAGCGCAAGCTTTTATACGAAGTGAAAAATGGCAAGACGGAGCGGATGAGTATATTAAGTTAATTCATAATAAAAAAATTCCGTTTGATACAAAAATCAAAATTGCCGGTGGATTTGTGAATGAAGCTTTGGATGATTCAACACTTTTGAATATTGCAGCTCAAGTTTTAACTGCAATAGATCAAGATTCTACGGCATGGCAAGTTCATTCCATGCTCGGTGAAGTTTTCGGTAAAGAACAAAATGATTCGCTGTCAATTGTTCATTATAAAAAGGCTAGTGAATTAGCGGAGTGGAATTCCCAAGTGCTATCAAAATATGGTGTCGCTTTATTTCAGGCAGGGAAATACGAAGAGTGTATAACTGAAATGTCCAAGGCAATTAAAAAATTTCCTGATGACTATGTTATTAATTTCGTTTACGGACTTTCTCTTTCGCAACTGAAGAAAAATAAAGAAGCCGAGCCTTATCTTGAGAAAGCTGTGATATTAAATCCTAATGATGTGAATACTTTATCCGTTTACGGTTTTACGCTGAATCAGCTAAAAAAGGAAGACAAAGCTATTAAGTATATTGAAAAAGGATTATCTCTCGATCCGGAAAACACTCAGTTGCTGGGAATGGCGGGAATGATTTGCGATGGGAAAAAACAGTTTAAAAAGTGTGACTATTATTATGAAAAAGCACTATCTGTGGACTCTTCAAATGCTTTAATATTAAATAATTATGCGTATTCTATCTCGGAAAGAAATATATATTCTAATGCAAAAAAGAAGCTTCAATTGAAAAAAGCATTGAAAATGGTTAATGTTTCTCTTGCTCAAGAACCAGAAAATTCATCTTATCTTGATACAAAAGGATGGATTTATTATCAGCTTGGAAACATAGATAGTGCAAAAGTATATGTGTTATTGTCCTTGAAACAAGACGGAAAAAATGCTTCCGTACTTGATCATCTCGGAGATATTGAGTCTAAATTAGATAATAAAGCTGAAGCAATTAAATATTGGAAACAAGCCTTAGAACTTGACAAAGAGAATAAGGATATTAGTGCGAAAATTGAAAAGGGAACCATTTGAGAGTTAAATCATATGTATTGGTATTAACAGGTTTTGTAATATTGTCACAAATGTTTTTGGGCTGCGTTCCTGCAAAACCTGTTAAAGAAAAAACTGTTTTCACTTCAGCAAGATTAATTAAAAAAATTGAAGCTAACAGAAGAAAAGTTAAAACATTTTCAGCGTCGGGAGTTTTAAATGTTGAGAGCCCTGAATTTAGCGGTAAAGGAAATTTTGAAGTTCTTCTGAAAAAACCGGATTCAATTAGAGTTTCAATTTACGGTCCGTTTGGAATTGACTTGGCACAAATTCTCGTAACAAATTCCAAATATGTTTATTACGATGTTATGAAAAACAGAGTTTATAAAGGATTGAATAGAAAAGGAATCTTAAAATCAATATTCAAAATAGACCTTTCATTCGATGATTTAATAGATGCATTTGCCGGTGCCGTGAATTTAACCGATAAACTATTAACCGAACCGGATAAGTTTGAGCAGGATGATGAATATTATTTTTTTACTTACTTGGATAAAATATCAAAGTTGAAAAGCAGATATCAAATACGTGTTAAAGATCTCGCAATTGAGAATTATAAATTATTTGATAAAAATAATAAACTTGTATTTGAAGGGATGTACAAGGACTTTAAATTATTTCACAACGTGCCGATACCGTATAAATCTTTGATAAAAAACAAAAACAGAAATCAAACAATTTCACTTGATTACAGAAAAATACGAGTAAACAAAAATATTGAAGATATGACAATTCCATTGCCAAGTGATGCAAAAATTGTGAAATGGTAAACTGTAGAAAAAGCATATTATTTTTTTTAAGTTTTTCACTCATTACCGCATCAACGGTTTTACCCCAGTCAAACCGGAAAATTAAAAAGCAAAATTCCGAACTATCTAAGCTTGAGAGCGAAATATCTAATCTTGGGGAAAAATTAGCTGCTAAATCGGAAAAAGAAAGAAATTCCATTGAAGCTCTGGAAACATTGAACAACCAGACACTTCTATTAAATAAACTAATAAATAAAATAGTCAAAGAAGAAAAAATCAAAGAAAAATCGATAAAAAACATAAATATTAAAGTTAAGAGTATTTCCGGAAAGATTGAGGCACTTCAAGAAGAATATGCTTCATATATTATGTGGATTTACAAGCGTAGTCTAAAATCCGACTTATCCTATATCCTTGACGCTCAGTCCTTTAAGCAAGGTTTGCTTCGCTATAAATATTTACATTTAATTTCAGAGGGAAATAAAAATCTACTTGATGAATTAAAATCAAGAACCAAAGACTTGAATAAATTGAAAGTCAAATACAATAGTGAATTAAAAGCGAAACAAAATTTGGTGGAAACAAAAAATAAAGAAAAAATTATTCTTACTAACCAAAAAGCAGTGAAGGAAAAAGTAATTGATCAATTGAAAAATGATCAGGAAGCCATTGCAAAAGAAATTGAAGAAAAAAGATTATCAGAATTAGTGATTAAAAAAATTATTGCAAAGTTAACAGAAGATGAAAGGCGCCGACAAGAGTTATTGCGTACCAAGAGACTAAAAAACAAAACGGTTGCTGCAATTATAGATTACAGTTATGACAAGTATGAAAATTTTGGGGAATTAAAAGGTAAGCTAAATTGGCCAGTTACCACCGGAAAAATTGTTCGGAAATTTGGCGAGAACACGAATGCAAGAATAAATACGGTAACGCTGAATTATGGAATTGATATAAAAACGAAAAAATATATTCAAGTTAAAGCTATTTCGAGTGGACGCGTTTCTATAATTGATTGGATTCCAGGTTATGGGAGTGTTATTATTATTACGCATAAAGGCAATTACCGAACAGTTTACGGACATCTGACAGATATTACTGTTGATGAAGGTGATGAAATAACAGCCGGTGAAGTTATTGGCGAAGTAAACGAAAGCCTTGAAGGAAATATTCTGCATTTTGAGATTTGGAAAGAGCGAAATTATCAAAATCCTGTTAAGTGGTTAGTGAAAAAGTAAGAATCAAATTTTTATATAAATTCCCATTAAACTCAACTTCAAAAAGCTTAGTTCATTTATTTGAAATTTCATCTCTAAACTTTTTACACCTTTTACCGATAATTAAAAAAATGTAAATATTAACGGATTAATAAAAGCAGTTGCATGGATGCAATTACAAACACATTGAACAAACTCTATGTTCACAATACGCATACAATAACTCATCTTAGTAACGTAAAATCGTATAGTGAATTATCAGATCAAGAGAAAGCCGAACTACGTAAATTAAAGGAATTGGATGCACACGTTCGTCAGCACGAGCAAGCTCACAGAACTGCTGCAGGCGAACTTGTAATAGGGACTACACATTATGATTACAAAACAGGACCTGACGGACAAAGATATGCCGTATCCGGTGATGTAAAAATTGAAACTTCCAAAGCTTCAAGCGGACCGGCAGAAACAATTGTAAAAGCAATGAAAATCAGAATGGCAGCTCTGGCACCATCCGATCCGTCCTCGCAAGATAGAAATGTTGCTGCTCAAGCTATGCAGATGGAACAGGAAGCTCAGCTTCAACTGGCGAAACAAAAAACGGAAAATAGCGAATTTTTAAATGGAACTGTTTCCTACAATAAATCCGGCAAAAAAATTGGGCTGCCGAATGAATCGATTTTTAATATTATTGTTTAAAACTGTTTTTAAAAACTTTAATTTCAACTGTTTGTAATTTATAAATCAAAATATTTTGAATCCCTTCGCGAACTTTGCGTGCTCAGCGTGAAATTATTTTTCTGTCGCTCAAAGTTCGATAAAACAAAAATGGCTTTGATATTCTTTACTAAAATGTTCAATAGATTATTCCGGAACATGAACCAAAAAATACTCCTTTGCACTTTCGCCAATTTCAACGGCTTGTTCCATTGTCATGTGAAGTTCTGTTTCTTCCTTAAATTCTGCACCGGCTTCGAGTATTGCCAAATCCGCATTTTCCGACATTTCGGCAAGCGATTTGCAGTAAGCAGTATCGCCTCCGTAAGTAATAGCTTTTTTATTGTATATAAACTTGAAACCAAGTGAAGGAACTGCAAAAGTTTCGCCCTTTTTGCTTCCGGGCTCTTTATGGTTAACAAAAAAGGGAGTGATTTTTACAGACTTTCTCCTAAACGGTTTCGATGAAGAAATTCTTACCAAATTAATTTTGTAAGTTAATTCATTTCCGTAAACTTGATTGAATGCGGTGTAAATACTTTCCATTTCAACACAGCCCTTGGGGAAATAAATATTAAGTACGGTCTTTTTTTTCATCACGGAAAGATAAGTTAGCAAAGACCAAACGCCGCCGATGTGGTCGTGATGCCCGTGCGAAATAAAGATATCGGTGATTTTTAAAATATCTTCCGGATTTAAAGTTTTGTTTAAATCCCGCAAAATGCCGTCGCCGGGATCAATGATAAAGTTTGAACTTTCCGTTGAGAGCAAAATACCAGTAGCAATGTTTGGAATCGAACAAAAAATTTCGATAAAAAAATCATCCTTCTGCCAAACCAAAGGATATTTCGGTGTATATTTTTTTGGTGCCAATGTTTTATCCTTACTTAAATAATTTAATTATTAAATGAAAATTTGTGCAACAATTCCGCCAATCAAAAATGAAACAACCCACGTTCCCGCCCAAACAATAAAGCCTTCTTTAAAGCCGCGTTCTTTAAGCATAACAACCACCGAAGCAATACACGGAACAAAAAGCGTAATTGTTATTAATGCAACCGTTGTCTGCATTGGAGATAACGAGAGATTAAACAAACCGGCAGCACCAAAATCACGGCGCACAATTCCCATAATAAAAGCGTTTGCAGCTTCCTTAGGTAACAGCAGCCACTTTGTGGTTATTGGTTCCAATAGATTTTCCCACATCACAAGCAGTCCGGTAATTTTTAATAAACCGACGGCAAAAGAACCCACAAAAAACCAACCGCCTGCTTCTTTCATAAAACCAATTGTACGATAGTAAGTTTTTCTAAAAACATTTGTCAAGTTTGGAACATTCATTGCCGGCAAATCCATTAGCAGCGGAGAACTTTCACCCGGTAGCATTTTATCCAATATTGTTGAAATGGCAATTAATACCGTGAGAATTGTTCCGGTATAAATGATAATCGGCACTACACCAACACCAGTGAGCATTGCGGCAATAACAGCAAGCTGAGCAGAGCAAGGAATTACAAATTGTAAAATAGCAGTAACAATTGTTTTTTCGCGTTCAGTTCCCATCAAGCGTGTAGTAATTGTAGCCATTGTAATACAGCCGAATCCAAGTATAATGGGAATTACCGCACGTCCGTTTAATCCGAGTTTTGCAAACATCCGGTCAAGCATTGTTGAAAGTCGCGGCAGATAACCGCTGTCTTCTAATATTGCCATTACAAGATAAAACCCAATAACAAGAGGAAGCAGAAGAAACAACAGATATGTAATGGTCATTGTAATAAATCCGAAATCCCCAATCATTAGTTCAACAAGCGGATTTTTAAATTGGAAATCAAGTTCGGTATTCGGTTGTTCAGCCATTGATTCAAAACTGTTTTTCAACTGCGGATTTTCGTTCATTCCGTTTGGGAAGACAAAAGTCTTTGTGTTAGTTACATTGCCTTGGTTATCCGAGCTAACTGCGGTTATATCTGCAGGAGTATAATCGGCAGCGAAAGATTTGATATTATATTCAAAAAGGTGATGCCCGATTTCGATTTCCGTGTAGTTAACAACCGTTTGTGCAATAAAGTTGCCGATAAAAAAATAAACAAGTGTAAGCACAACGGCAAGAATGGGAATGCCGGTTATAGGATTGAGAGATAAATGTCCGAGTTTGCTTAAAAATTCTCCTCTATACGAATCTTCGCGTTGTACGGAATCGATTATTTCGCTAATCTTATTTCTTCTGCCGATGTAAAGTTTTTCTCTTTCGGCAGGTGTTCCGGCAGTAATATTATGTTTTGCCGATATTTCTTTGTCGCCTTCAAGTATTAAAACGGAATCCGATTGGCTTACGCCCTTATCCATAATCTGCTGCAGTAATGCAAAAATATCCAAGTCAAGATTTCCGGTTTTTGCATTTCGTATTGCATCGTCCAAATTATTAAAACCTGTCTTTTTTACGGCGGAAGTTTCATAAACGTTAACACCTAGAATTTCGGATAGCCTTGTCGAATCAATTTTAATATTTTTTCGTTTAACTTCGTCGGAAAAATTTAATATTACGGAAACCTTTTTTCCCATTTCAATTAATTGCAGAGTGAGAAAAAGATCGCGTTCGAGGTTTAAGCTGTTTACAATATTCAATACTTTATCGGCAGAAAGGATTACTTTTTTTGCAACCCGTTCTTCATCGTTAAATGATGAAACACCGTATATTCCGGGTGTATCAAAAATATCATATTCTTTATATTTTGCAGAAGAAATTTCAACGGTTGTTCCCGGAAAATTTGAAACGTCAACATACATTCCACTAAAATAGTTGAAAAATAAAGATTTCCCTACATTCGGGTTTCCTACAAGAACTACCTTTTCTCTTCCTGCTGGTGCTTTATTTTCCGAATTTTCTTCATTCGAGTTTTTATGTTCATCAATTGAAACTGAATTATGACAGTGCATTTATTTAATATAATTTAAATTCTAATAATATAGTTATTGTTGTTTTCCGAATATCCGAAACTTAATAATCAGTTATAATAACGCTGATTTTGCTTGCAATATCAAATCCGAGAGCAATTTCCTGACGCTTTCTAACAAGTACTATTGTTCCGCCCGGAAGTCGTTTCAAACACTTAAATTTACTTTCAACTGCTATTCCAAGTCTTATTAATTGCGATTTAATTTCCCCTGACGGCAATTCTGCAATTATAATATTCTGCCCGCTTTTTACTTTGTCCAGATATGCTTTCTGTTTATTTTTTATGATTGCATTTTTTTGAGTCTTTACTTTTCCCAAATATATTGAACGAGTATCCCACATATTCCAATCCGTTTTCTTTACAAATTTTATTAACAATTTTTTGAATTTGCGGAGAAGTAAATTCAATTATTTTTCCGCAATTAGTGCATATTAAATGGTCATGAACCTGTTTATTAAAGTTCGATTCGTAATGCGTTTTGTTATCACCAAAGTTTCTTTTTGAAAGCAATTTGCATTGCCGTAAAAGTTCCAATGTGTTGTAAACAGTTGCCCGCGATACATTAGAATTATTGTTCTTCATATTCACAAATAATTCATCCGCCCCAAAATGTCCGGGTTGTTCTAATGCAAAATCAAGAACTTCAAACCTTTCGGGAGTAATACGGTGTTTTCCTTTTTTTAAAAACTTCTTAAACTCTTCGTGTGCTTTTTCAAATACTTTTTTCATATCCACAACATTATTTAGATTTAGTCTATATAAAATTACTTAAACAGGATATATTTGTCAACTAAAAATTGTATTAGCGGGAATTTCTTTAGATTTATAAATGAGTCCACTCTAAAAAGCCCCAAACGGACTAAAGTCCGTTTGGGG
>CAZXDS010000092.1:0-12939 GCA_964639525.1 uncultured Melioribacteraceae bacterium
AACTTCCCCAAACGGACTTTAGTCCGTTTGGGGCTTTTTAGAGTGGACTCATTTTATAGTTGACAATAAGTTTAACTTATAACATGTAAGAGGCAACTATTTAATGAAAAGGGAGTGTTTTTTCCTTGAGTAATTTTGTGTCTTTTTTGTGAAGCTTTGTGTAATTTTTTTAAAGTTATAGCGAGAAAAACCGCAGAGTTTCACAAAGCTGATTTTCTAACCATCTGTCTCTGTTACTGATTAGCGAAAATAATTTATAAGATTTAAAATATGAAAACCAAAATCATTTTTTTTATTATTTCCATTTCCTACTTTTTCGGCAGTTGCTCTTCTATAGTTACAAACACAGAGTTTTATAAACCAATTTTAGCAGATTTGCAAAATGGTAATTATGTTGCAGCTTCAAAAGGAATAGAGGCTGCTGAACTTAAGGGCGAATATGCCGACAAAGATCGTGTCCTTCTCTATCTTGATAAAGGAATTATTTTTCATTATGCACAGCGATTTTCAGAAAGCAACACTGCCTTTGAAAAAGCGGAATATTTAATTGATAGTTTATACACGAAGAGTGTTTCCAAAGGAGCAGCTTCTCTTCTGCTAAACGATAATGCTTTAGCTTATAGCGGTGAAGTTTATGAAAATCTGTATGTTAATATCTTTAAGGCTTTAAACTACATTCATCTCAATAAATTAGACGACGCTTACGTTGAAGTTCAAAGAATATCGGATAAATTAAAAGAGCTAAATGTTTACTACAGAGAAGAAGTGAATAAATTAAGTAATTCTGAGGATTCTAAAATTAAATTAGATTCTAAAGACATCGGTTTTTACAATGATGCTTTCGCCGATTATATTAGCCATCTAATTTACCGCGCCTCAAACGAAGAAGATAACAGCCGAATTTCATTAGAGAAGGCACAAGAAGCGTGGAAACAACATTCGGATGTTTACAACTATGCTATGCCAAGTGCATTAGATTCAACAACAAATAAAAAGAAAACTTTATTAAATATAATTGCTTTTGCCGGAAAAGCACCCGAAAAAGTCCCGGTTGGAGCAAGAATAACAACGTTTAACGGATTTTTCACCATTTCAGATCCTTCGCTATATTACATTCAGCCCATTGCTTTCCCGGGATTAAAAGCAGGATGGAATTTTAAATTCGAGTTCCCTTCAATGAAGGAAGACGGGACTTTTGTAGATGCAATTGAAATTTATGTTGACAGTAATTTTGTGGGGGATTTACAATTATTAGAAAACATAGCCAATGTGGCTACAAAAACTTTTAATAGCCGAAAAAATTTAACCTTTTTTAAAACCGCTTTGCGTGCTGTATCTAAAGGAATTGGTGCCGGTGAACTTGGTAAAACCATTAAAAAAAATACTAAAAGTGAAGGACTTGGAGAGTTGTTTTCTTTTATTGTAAACGCAGCTGTTGATGCAACCGAACATGCGGATTTGAGAACCTGGCGAACATTGCCCGGATATTCATTTACAGGTGAGTTCCCAATTACAAAAGGAAAACATAGAATTGAAATTATATTTAAGGATAGCAGTGGAAATACACTATTAAAGCAGGTCTATGCCGATTACAAAATTAACGACGTTATAAATGTTTTAGAATCAACTTACTTAAATTAAAATAATTTATATTTAATATACTTCTCCGGACAAATAACTTACGGAACTTACTTCGCAAAGAATAATATCTGCACGGTATTATTTGAATAAACTATTCTTTACTAATTCGCGTAGTTGCATAAAGTGTCATGTCAATTGAATTAATTTCCTTAGTACAAGCAGGATACAATTTGGACACAAATTCTTTAGTGTATGGTGCTGCTCGATGTTTTAATTCAGCATCAACACTTGCGAACGACATAATATGGTAGAACTCAAATTCTCCCACTCTATAAACAGAATACTTGGTCTCGGTATCGTGTGTTTTTATTTCGTGTATAAACTCATCAATAATTTCGAGAACGGTTGACAGTTTATCCGTTTTGCATTTATACTTTACAATTTTTGAAATCATCATTTTCCTATTAATATGAGTTTGAATATAAAAACTATTTGCATAAAATAGCAATTCACAATTACAAAAATTATGGAAATTTATTTTATTATTGGATTGATAATATTTGTAGCATCGTTTACACAGGGCTTAACAGGTTTTGGTTTTGCACTTGTTTCCATACCGCTGCTGTCTCTAATAATAGATATTAAAATCGCTATACCGCTTGGGGCTATGTGCGGTTTGGTTGTTAATGTTTATTTAACTTTTCGTTTAAGAAAACATCTCAATTTTTCTGAAATAAAATATTTAATATTCGGTGCCGTTGTTGGCATTCCAATTGGATCATATTTTTTAAAATCAGCAAACCCTGATTTGTTACAACAATTTCTCGGTATAATTGTCTTAGCTTTTGTGTTTTTAAGCTCCTTCAATTTGATTAAGCATTACCAATTAAATGATAAATGGGGTTATATCTTTGGTTTGTTTTCCGGATTACTTGGTGGAGCATTTAATACTAACGGTCCTCCAATTTTAATTTATTTATCTTTAAAAAATATGGATAAGAACAAACATAAGGCTACTATTTCGGGTTTTTTCCTCGTTACTTCAATTATTATTGTTTTTGATCATGCTATTACCGGAATTTCAAACTCAAATATATTTCTAATGTTTCTCAAACTTATTCCATTTATTCTAACAGGATTACTTCTCGGTGATATGTTATTTCTAAAAATCTCCACAAAGGTATATCAAAAGATGATTATGATTGGTTTATTTTTTATCGGTTTATTTTTAATAATAAAGTAGTAGTTTGTAACCTTTTTGTAACAAATGTAATTTATTTTTCCTTTGTAAGTTTTTAACTAATTATAGGAAAATAAAGATGAAAAATCATTTTGGTGTAAAAACTATTTCAACTGTTGTGTTATTTTTTATGTTAACAGCATTACTAACTGCACAACAAATAAAAGTAGATAAAAATATTCCGCATTACAAAAAGAATGGGAACATTAGTGGGAATGCCGGAAGCATAGGCTCGGATACAATGAATAACTTAATGGCGCTTTGGTTAGAGGGTTTTCAAAAATACTATCCGTTAGTAAACATTCAAATAGAAGGCAAAGGTTCCTCAACGGCACCGCCTGCCTTAATTGAAGGAGTTGCACAATTCGGTCCAATGTCTCGAAAAATGAAACACAAAGAAACAGACGTGTTTGAAAAAAAATACGGATTTAAGCCAACACGAATAAGAACTTCTATGGATGCGTTAGCAGTATTTGTAAATAAAGATAATCCGATTAAATGCTTAAGTCTTGTTGAAGTAGATGCGGTTTTTTCAAAAACAAGAAAACAAGGTTATAAAGAAAATGTTACTACCTGGGGACAACTCGGATTAAAAGGTGAATGGAAAAACAAACCGATTAGTCTTTACGGCAGAAATTCAGCATCAGGTACATATGGTTATTTCAAACACATTGCCATGAAGAAAGGTGATTACAAAGACCAAGTAAAAGAACAACCGGGTTCTGCTTCCGTGGTTCAGGGAATTACGAGCGATAAATACGGAATAGGTTATAGCGGAATCGGATACAAGACTTCAGGTGTAAAGGCTATTGAGCTTTCTAAAAAATTAAATGGCGAATGTGAAAACGGCAGTTACAACAATGTTGTAAAAGGCAAATATCCACTTGCTCGATTTTTATACTTGAATATTGTTAAATATCCGAATAAACCTTTGGACCCGTTAGTAAAAGAATTTCTTAAATACGTTCTTAGTTTTGAAGGGCAGAAAATTGTAATCAAATCAGGTTACCTTCCTCTGTCAAATAAAGTTGTACAGAAAGAATTAAAAAAATTAAACTAAAAACAAATTTTCATAAGTTTATATTTTTTATAACAATCTGTCATGCCGATTTGGGAATAGGCTATTACAATAAACTTAGTAATAAAGTTAATTTGAATTTCCTTGTAACAAATGGAACTGAATACAAAAAATCAGAAAACGATAATTACAAAAACCATTTGTAGTGTAGTATTTCAATTTTACTTAATAGCAAAAATACTTTTGAATGACTAAAAATAAGTTCAGAAAAAGAATAGAACGAAACAATAAAATCGCTGCATCCGTTATATCACTTGGCGGATACAGCGTAATTTTTAGTATAGTTGCGCTTTTTGCCTTTCTTTTATACGAAACAATACCTTTGTTCTTTTCTGCTGATATTGGTAAAACTTTATCAGTGCAAAACGTAAGTGATTCAAAAACTGTTTATTGCGGGATTGATCAATACAAAGAAATATTTTATTCAATTAATGAAAAAGGCATTGTTTCCTTTTATAACATTAACGAGAAAAAAGTAACGAAAAAAGATACAATTCCTCTTCAAAATAATGAGAATATTCTCGTCTTTTCAGTCAGTAATTATTCGCCGGAACACATTTCGCTTGGAACGAGTAAAGGTAATATTATTGATATTGATATAAAATTCAAATCAAATTTTAATGCCGGAAAAAGAAAAATTGTACCTTCGTTTTCATTCAATGAAAAGATTAACGTAAACAAAAATGATGTTTCTTCAAAAATTACTGAGCTCGGTTTTGATATAAACGAGGATGGAATTAAGTATTGGGCTTGGGTTGATTCGGGAAAAAATCTATATCTCAAAATTTATGATTCTGATGAAGATCAATATTATTTTTATAACTTAACGGAACAAAACACTATTTCCGGTTTTTCGGCATTGGTTTTGGATGCGGAAAATCAAATTTTAATTGTCGGTAATGAATCCGGTGAACTTTTTAAATTTGACATTTCGGATGCAGAAGAACCAACATTAAAGGATAATTGGAAAGGCTCCTCAAATTCAATTACAAAACTTGCTTTTTTAATTGGCGGAAACACGCTCATTGTGGGTGATAGCAAAGGGAATGTTGAATCTTGGTTTCAAACAAGAAGTGTAAATAATCAATTGCACTTTTCTCCTATACATAAATTTAAGAATCATTATAGTGCCATTTCGAGTATTATTTCGTCAAGACGCAATAGAAGCTTTTTAACAATTGGAAAAAAAGGGGGCGTTCATCTTAATTTTTCAACTACGGCTCAAACTCAATATGAGTTCAAGATGAATAATCATTCAATTGTTTCCGCAAATTTTGCCCCTAAATCAGATGGTATTTTGTTAGTCGATAGTAAAAATTTGCTTGGTATTTATAATTTGGACGATGCACATCCGGAAGCCACAATGAATTCGCTTTTCGGAAAAGTTCAATATGAAGGATATAATAATTCTGAATTTGTTTGGCAGTCAACCGGTGGTTCTGATTCTTTTGAGTCGAAGTTCAGTCTAATTCCTTTGATATTTGGAACTCTGAAAGGAACATTTTTTGCGATGATTTTTTCAATTCCAATAGCATTATTCGGAGCTATTTTTGTCTCCCAATTTGCATCAAAAAATATGGCAAAAATAGTAAAACCGGTAATTGAAATAATGGCTGCGTTGCCGAGTGTAGTAATTGGATTTTTGGCGGGGCTATATTTTTCACCACTTTTTGCACAAAATTTAATGCTGTTATTTTTACTTACAATTTTGGCTCCCGTTCTACTTTTATTTGGTATTTCATTTTACGGACTTATTCCAGAGCGTAAACGAAGAACTTATTCAAGTTGGGTTGAGCTGTTATTTGTTTTTGCATTAATGATTTTCGTTTATATTATTGCGTCAGCCTCTGCTTTTCCATTAGAGCAAAGTTTGTTTGCCGGAAGTTTTAAACAATGGCTTTATGATACTTTAAAAATAACTTACGATCAGAGAAATAGTTTGGTTGTGGGATTTGCTCTTGGATTTGCAGTAATCCCGATTATTTTTACAATAGCCGAAGATGCTTTAAGTAATGTTCCCGACTCACTTTCGTCGGCTTCGCTGGCACTTGGAGCATCAAAATGGCAAACAGTTAAAAGAGTAATAATTCCTGCTGCGGCAGGTGGTATATTTTCTGCAGTGATGCTTGGAGTAGGTCGGGCAATTGGAGAAACAATGATTGTTTTAATGGCAACGGGAAATACTCCAATTATGAGTTTGAGTCCTTTTGATGGGTTCAGAGCATTAAGCGCAAACATTGCTGTTGAAATTCCGGAAGCACCGGTTGACGGAACGCTTTATAGAATATTATTTTTAACTGCTTTGCTGTTGTTGGCTTTTACATTTGTGATAAATACAATCGCCACTTTTATCGGTGATAAGTTACGCAAGAAATATGCGAGGTTTTAAGTTAATAGAGTTCCAGGTTACAAGGTTAGCAAGTTTCAATTTGATTTTGAAGAATTTTTTGATGTAGTTAGAAAAGAGTAAGCAAACGGAACTAATATTTCAATGATTATAAACATATGAAAAAAATATTCACATTTTGGAAAAGGGGTGATTCCTATGTTTTAATTGCCGGTTCGGGACTTATATTCTCGTTGGCAATGGTGTTGATAATGCTTGGGATAATTCTTTTTAAAGGAATGGGTTTTTTTTGGCCCAAAAACTTATCTGAGTTTCAATTAAAAAATGGAACTCACTACATTGGGGAAATTTGGGAAACTAAAAAAGATAAACTTACAAATTCGGATGGAAGTGTAAATTTAGTAAATGAAGTAAAGATTAAAACAGGTAATCGTGATTTATACGGATTTGATTTTAAGTGGATAGAACAAAACGAAATTAGAAAAACAACTGAACCCAAAGAGGCTGTAACTTTTGAACGTTGGGAGTATGGAAATTTTTACGGTTTTATAAAGTCTGTGTCAATACTTGGGCAAAAGTATAATTTTAAGGAACCCGAATTAATAAAAAAAGCAAACGCGGCTTTGAAAATAACCTCAGAGAACAGAGAAAAGGAAAAAGAACTCGAAAGCGAAATAAATGATTTGATGCGTCCCCTAAGTAAAATTCAACGGGAGATTTCCCTTTTGAAAATTAATGGAAGCGCCAGCCCGGCTGATATTAATAAATTAAAATTTAAAGTTATTAATTTACAGAATAAGATTAAACAAAAACACGACCTTTTAACTATTAAGCTTATTAAGTTAAAAGAAAATGATGCAAAAATATTTGTCCTGGTTGCTGCTGCTAACGGCGGCAGTATTAATTTGCCAATGTCGAAGGTGGTGCGATTCTATCAGCCAAATAAAATGAGTCTTTTCTCAAAATCATTATTTTATGTAAATAAGGTTTGGGAATTTTTAAGCGCCGCGCCGCGTGAATCCAATACCGAAGGTGGTGTTTTCCCTGCAATTTTCGGTACGATATTAATGGTGCTTCTTATGTCGATTGCCGTTGTTCCTTTTGGTGTAATGGCAGCAATTTACCTAAATGAATATGCAAAGCAGGGATTTTTAACGAGAATGATTCGACTTTCGGTTGCAAATTTGGCAGGTGTTCCGTCCATCGTTTTTGGAATTTTTGGGTTGGGCTTTTTTATTTACATTATCGGTGGAACAATTGACCAATTATTTTTTTCGTCCCGGCTTCCCGCTCCTACGTTCGGAACGGGAGGTATTTTGTGGGCATCCTTAACTTTGGCTTTACTTACTCTTCCAGTAGTGGTAGTTGCTACCGAAGAAGGATTGCTTGCTGTTCCGCAAGCAAACAAACAAGGAGCCTTGGCACTTGGGGCAACAAAATGGCAAATGATTCGCAAAGTTGTATTGCCCAACGCAATGCCCGGTATATTAACGGGAATGATTCTCGCAATAAGTCGCGGAGCAGGAGAAGTAGCACCTTTAATGATTACAGGTGTTGTAAAATTAGCGCCGGCGTTACCTTTAGATGGAATGTTTCCGTTCCTTCATCTCGATAGAAAATTTATGCACCTTGGATTTCACATATACGATGTAGGTTTCCAATCGCCAAATGTTGAAGCTGCACTACCAATGGTTTATACTACGGCATTGCTATTAATTTTAATAGTTGTTGCTTTAAACTTGATTGCAATATATTTTAGAAATAATTTACGGAAGAAATATAAATCCTCTGCTTTTTAATGGGATTTGAAAAATATTATGAAAATTAAAATTGATAACTCAATAAGCCGGAAAGACAATACTTTTCAAAAGGAGTTTAATACGGTAATACAAACTGAGAATTTAAGTTTTTATTATTCTCCTGAAAAGGCAACATTAAATAATATTAATTTAATGATCCCCGAGAAAAAGGTAACCGCATTTATTGGACCTTCAGGCTGTGGAAAATCGACACTTTTAAGATGTTTTAATAGAATGAACGACCTTATTCCAGGAACTAAGATAGCCGGTTCTATTGAAATAGAGGGAGAAAATATTTATTCTCCTGAAGTAAAGTTAGAAGATTTGCGAAAAAAAGTCGGAATGGTTTTTCAAAAATCAAACCCTTTTCCTATGGGTATTTGGGACAATGTAGCTTTTGGTCCCAAAGTAAACGGTATCACTTCAAAAAGTGAATTGGATGAAATAGTTGAGTCTTCACTAAAGCAAGCAGACCTTTGGAAAGAAGTGAAAGACAGATTACATATTTCCGCACTCGATCTTTCAGGAGGTCAGCAGCAACGGCTTTGCATTGCTCGTGCATTGGCAAATAAACCTGATATTGTTTTGATGGATGAACCGGCTTCAGCTTTGGACCCGATTTCAACAAATAAAATTGAGGAAACGATAAGCGAATTAAAAGCCAACTATACAATAGTAATTGTTACTCACAATATGCAGCAGGCGGCAAGAGTTTCAGAATATACAGCTTTTATGATGATGGGTGATTTAATTGAATTTAGCGAAACTTCTGCGTTGTTTACTAATCCGACAGAGAAAATAACTGAAGATTACATAACAGGAAGATTTGGGTAACACATACAAAAAATAATTAGAGTGAAATATGAGTGAAAAAGCAAATGACCTTATTGAGAGCATCAACAAAGATATTGTTTATCTTGCAAACGAAGTTGAGGACGCGATTTTTAGATCTGTAAAATCATTGAAAAACCAGGATGTTGATTTAGCAAAGAAAGTAAAAAAACACGACCATAAAATCAACAAACAAGAAGTTGAAATTGAGTCGACAATACTAGAATTTATGGCCTTGCAGCAGCCTGTGGCAATTGATTTACGATTTTTGATAGTTGCACTAAAGATGAATAACGACCTTGAACGAATGGCAGATCACGCCAAATCAATTGCAAAAATTGCAATTAGTCTTTCAAATTACCCTTTAATGAATTCGAGTAGTCTGATTCCTGAATTGGGAAAATTAGCGAGATTAATGCATCATGATGCTGTGCAATCCTTTATTCATAAAGATTCTGATCTTGCTCGTGAAGTTTTGGAAAGAGATAACGAAGTTGATGATCTTTACGACGAAATAACTGAAAAAGTTTTTGAAGAATTGAAATTGACACCTGATAAAATCAGGCAGGGTTATGATGTTATAAATGCAGCCAAGCATTTGGAAAGAGTTGCCGATCTTGCCACCAATTTATGCGAGGATGTCGTTTTTATGAATGATGCCGAGATTATTAGATACACTTAAGGCAATGGAGAATTGATAATTGATTTTATCTGAATAGTAAAATATGAAATCATTAATATATATAGTTGAAGACGATTCGGACATTGCAGAGTTAATTGAATTCAATCTCGTTGCCGAAGGTTTTAGGACTGAAATTATTTCCGATGGATACGAAGCATATGAAAGAATTATGGATTCACCGCCGGATTTGCTTTTGCTTGATTTGATGCTTCCGGGATTATCAGGAATTGAAATCTGCAAGTATATTCGCAATTCAAGAATTTTGAAAGATTTGCCAATTATTATGGTTACTGCCCGTTCGCAAGAAACAGATACCATTATAGGATTAAAGACCGGAGCTGATGATTATATTACAAAACCCTTTGGAGTTAAAGAATTAGTCGCTAGAATTAATGCTTTGCTGAGGAGAACCGATAAGGAACACGGAGGATTTTTTTCCGTAGATAAATTGAAAATTTATTTAGATTCTCATCGTACTTTCTGTGAGAAGGAAGAAATTTCCCTTACCCCTAAGGAATTTAAACTTCTCGAAACATTAATAAACGCGAAAGGAAGAGTAATTTCTCGTTTGGATTTGATTGAAACAATTTGGAAAGACCACCCTGATGTTGATGAACACACTGTTAATGTTAATATTAAGAGATTACGCGACAAATTGGGCAACTGCAAAACAGTGATTAAAACTGTTCATGGCTTTGGTTATAAAATAAACATTTAAATTTTATGATAATAAATGAATAAACTATCGAATTCTTTTTTATTTAGAAGTATTACAATTTCAATTGTCTCAATTGTAGTTCTTAATGTTTTCCTTTGGAAAGAAATTGCCGAATATAATCTTTCGGAGATTAAAACTACCGCTCATCTTAAAGTAAAAGCTGCTCTCAAAGTAATCAATACCACGTCATTCGAAAATGGGAATAGTATTCAATTAGAAAAAGACGCAGCCACAATTAAAAAAATAACCGCTCTCAGAACTACACTAATAGCTCGTAATGGAATAGTACTGGGTGATTCGGAGGTTCCGTTTGAGAAATTGCGTGAGATGGAAAATCACATTTCGCGACCGGAAGTCATTAGTGCACTGCGTAAGCATGTCGGATTTGCAAAAAGGGAAAGTGCTACGTTGGGAACCAATTTCTATTATTATTGCGAACCGGTTTTAGCCAAAGGTAAAATTATTGGATTTGTGAGGCTTGCTCTATTTTCATCCGATTATGATAAAAAGATAAACTTTGGGGTAAAACTAATTATTGTTGCTGATATAATTATTATTCTTTTTTTAATTATTCTTTTCACTTCATTAAAATCATTGTTGAATAAAAAAGCAAAAGCTTTATATAATCAATTGGAAAACAGAAAGAGATTAACTAATTACGAATTGCTTTCTGATTCATATTCAACACCATTTAAAGATATTGCCCTTACAATTAACCAAATATTTGACAACATTAACTTAGAAAAAAAAGTTTTACAAAGGGATAATAAAAATTTACACAATATCATAAATTCTCTAAATGAAGGAATCGCAGCTTTTCATTGCAATGGATTACTTGGTTTTTCAAACAAAAATTTTACAAAAATTCTAAATCTCACAGATAATTTTGGGCAGACTGATCACGCTTATAATATTATAAAATTCCCGCCTTTGCTAAAAGACATAAATAAGTTTAAGAGTAAAAAAACTGCTATTAAGAAAAGCATTGAATATTATGATAACAAATACTTAAATTATAAAATAAATAAGTTTAAATTTGATAAGGAGGACATTGGATTTATTATTATTGTGCAGAATATAACAAAACTACATAACCTTCAAAGAATACGTTCGGACTTTGTAGCAAATGTTAGTCATGAATTTAAAACACCACTCACTTCAATACGAGGTTATTCGGAAACACTACTTTCGGGTTCTGTAAAAGATAGTGAAACAAAAATCCGCTTTCTTCAAAAAATACGCAATCAGTCCGTTTACTTGGAAAATCTTGTTTCAGACTTATTGAAATTAAATAAAATTGAAAGTAAGGGATTTGAAGATATTACAAAAGTAAATATATGCCCGATTATTGATGAAATCGCTTCGGAGTTCAAAATAAAAGCACATGGTGAAAAAATAAATTTTAGTTATCAAAGCGATTGTAGCAACGGTTTTATTGTTAATGCGAACACAAAATTGATTTATAACATAATTGCAAACCTTCTTGCTAATTCAATTCAGTATTCAAATCAAAATGGGAATATCTTTTTATCAGTGAAATCAGAAAATGATAAAGTTTATATTGAAGTAAAGGATGATGGAATTGGAATTCCGGATAAGGATAAACCTCGTATTTTTGAACGATTTTTTAGGGTTGACAAAGCAAGTGAGATATATTCGGAAGGAAGCGGACTTGGGCTTTCGATTGTAAAAAATGCCGTGGAACTTCTTTCCGGAAAATTTGGTTTCGAGAGTGAAGAAAATATTGGCAGTTTATTTTGGATAGAATTGAAAAAAGCCACATCATAGAACGAACATTTCTGTTTGTTCATCTTTGGGAATTATAAATCACTTTCTTTCTTCCCAATCAGTCAATTTATTGTCGCGGAAAAAGTAAGTGATTTTTCCGTAAGTCCACTGAGTAAATACGCCCCATTTTTCTTTGTTGCTGCTAACTTTATCCGGTTTTCCCCAACTATCTTTCATCATTCTGGCTGTCATTCCTTTCCAAATTTTTCCGGCTGCAACTTGAGGTCCAAATTTCCTACCATATCTTTTGGTAAACAGAACAGTTTTTTTGTTTTGATATTTTGATGAAATTCTATCAAATTTTTCATTCAGTTTTTTTATTTCCGCCTTTAATTGCGTGGCTTCACTTTGCAAGGTTTTCTTGAATACAAGCAAGCTATCTTTTTGCTTTTTGAAATCATTGCTTTTATTTTGTCCTAAAACGTTGGAGTTTAAAATAATCAGCATTGCTGAAACTATAAGTAATCTAACCAATTGACATCTTCCTTTTATTTTTACAATTTTATTTAATTTGAAAACCAATTATATTTATTTGTGATTTTAATTACCAGAAATTAATGAGTCCACTCTAAAAAGCCCCAAACGGACTAAAGCCCGTTTGGAGAAATTCGTTTTTGGTCTGTTTCCCCGCGACTGAAGTCGTGGGTTAGTCAAAATATTACTTTTTAGAATGGGTTCATTAATAATATGCTAAAATTTGCTGCAAAAGGCGATAAAAGAACAATTTCAAATTTCATTAAGTATGCAGCTTTAAATTATTTGGTACTACCACAAATTTAATAGAACTATTCAAATGAATGAAAAGAAAGTAACACTTACAAAAAAAAACGAACTGAATATCAAAGATTAAAAGACAAACAATGTAGAATTATTCT
>CAZXDS010000093.1:0-12931 GCA_964639525.1 uncultured Melioribacteraceae bacterium
CCACGACTGAAGTCGTGGGTTAGTCAAAATATTACTTTTTAGAATGGACTCATAACATTAAATAAAAATATTTCGGCAAAGACCAAATCCGGCTTTCGACTGATTTTCCGGTTAATTTTTTTTACACTGAAAATTGTAGAACCGACTTTCCTCAAAGAGTTCCGCGAACAGTCGGTTTATTTTAAAAAAAAAGAAACTTTGCTGCCGTTTTTCAAAGTTTTTCTACATTTAACAATGAACAAATCGTCCACCGGACTCTGCGAGGAAGGTTTGTTCTGCTATAAAATTTAATATTGAAAGTTGCATTATTTGACTCTGAATTGCTGAAGCTTTTTAGGCTTGTTGATTTTTTCAGCAAGCCTTTTCCAGCGATTCGGGGTCAAAATTAAGATTACAAAAAACAACACGTTAAGAGTATATAAAAAAATATTTTTCCGATTAAATTTGCCATATTTCTGTAACACAGATTATTAATCTGTGTTACAGAAATTTTGACTCTGAATCGCTGGCCTTTTCCCTTTAATTTGACAACATGTAAAGTAACTATTTTTTACCTTATGTAAACATAAGAGCAGTTCAATTAAAAATTATCAAACAAATTCAGCCGGTGTAATCACCATAAAATTTGGTTTTTGAATAAGCGGCACTTTTATTCCGTTATCGAGCTGAAATATTTCAACACCTTTGGGTAGAGATGATTTGTTTCCGCCGGCGTAAGTAATTGATAAAAATAATGTGCAGATAATTAGAAATGATAATTTTAGTTGCTCCCCAAATTTTGTTTTTATGATGATAACCTAATAATCAAAAAAAATAAAAACCAAATGTAAGACGTTTGGAAGCTCAGTATTTTTTACAAAGATGTATGTACAGATAATTAATAGATTGATAATAGTTCTCAAATATTTTGTTATATTCTTATATAAATAATTTGCGTTTCCCAACACGCTCTTATAATTACTCCGTTCCGCAAACGCATACATAAAAACGAGTTAAAATATGCTTACATCTCTTTATAAAATCGGGGAACAACTTAGCACGCAAGTCGGGGAGTTTTATTCTATAATTGATTTTTCGAAAGTTGATGAGACAAAGAAAAATTATGTGCTGGAAATTATTTTTGATTTGGACAAGAAAGAAATAATTATTGATAATTCCGGATTATCTAAATATTCACCGAACGATCCGGTACTATTAAAAAATATAAAAATTCTTCCTGGTAATTTTAGTAAAATATATTCTTGTGTCGAATTTGATAAAATTGCAGCCCTTAAAAAATCTTTTTTTGGAAATGAGAATTCGGTTGTCGGAGAATTTGCAAATTATATTACATCGACACAGCCAAGGTTAATTGACACACAGTTTTATAAGACATTACTAATAATTAATGAACTTAAAGAATTTTCTTCATTAATTGATAAAGACGGGATAAAAGAAAAGTTAAGTTTAGAAAGTAACTCAAATATAATATTAGTTTTTGTAAGTATAATATCGGCTGAACTTGATATACCGGAGAAGACAAAATTTGCTGAGCTTGGAGGATATAATAATTTTTTACAAGCTGAATTTTATCCAATTACGGGTAAAGAAGGGTTATGCTATTCAAATGATAGTTTTTCTAATGATATTGTTTCTGCTGATTTTCTTGCACGTTATAACCTAAACAAAGTTTTTGTTACAACCACTAAAAATTATGCTGCTAATTTTGATAGTAATTTGTTTGTTAAGAATTACCAAATCAGTTCATTATCAAAAAAATATTTAGATATTGCATCAAAGTATTTATTGAAAAATTCAAATATTCGCATTGCCGGAATTTCTCATATTATTATTCCACAATTCTTGTTTAATACTGAGCTTGATTTTAATGATATATCTTTAGAACTAAATAAAAAAGTTGATTTGGGTTTTAGAACAACACAGTTTGAAGCTGCCACTCTCAGTATAAGTGATGAGCTGCTGGAAACAGAAATTTATTGGTTAAATTTTATTGCATTTGAGTCTGATGGAAATTACTTAAAAATAATCAATCAAATTAAGGATGTAAACATTTTTCATTTTGTTAAAGTAAGTGCTGCATTTATTCGTGCTGGAATTAATATGAAAAAATTTATTGGTGGTAAATACATTTTTAACTTGGGTTCAATTTATCATATAATTCCGGAAAGAGAAGGCAAAACAAAAAAGAATAGAACATTATCGCTTTTAGGTGATATTCTTGAACAGCGCAATGTATATTCAGAAGTTTTGTTTGATTATTTTACAGAACTAATACTTTGTCATCATTATAAAAGATATACGAGTTATAAAAATATATTTCAAAATAATGAATTTGATTTCGCGATTAAGGATGCTGTTTTCAAATATCTTTTGGTTTTTAAAGTATTACAAAAATTAGATCAACTATCAAATCATAATTTTATTGAGGCAAATATGAATAGTGAAGAAACAAATAATGACAAGACTGATTTTTCTGCTAAAGTAAAAGATTTTTTTAGCAAAATGAATTATTCCGATTCTCAAAAAGCGATGTTTTATCTTGGTAGAATGCTTAATACTATTGCTTATAAACAATATAGCTCGGGACATAAACAAAAACCGATTTTACAGAAGATTAATTATAATGGAATGGACAAAGACAATATTCAGCGATTAAGGTTAGATTTATTTGAGAAAGGAAAACAATATGGCATCGTTAATAAGGTTGAATTTGATGATGCACGATTTACAAATTATTTTGATTTTAATGATTGGAATTTAAAGCCGAAAGAAGCTTTGTTTTTCATTTTGTCAGGCTATTCTTTTGGATTAGCAGTTTTAAATGATGAACAAGAAAATTTAAACGAAATGGAGGAAATAAACAATGAATAATATTATCAGCAATAATTCGGATTTTTTGTATATCTATGAAGCGATAAAATGCAATCCAAATGGTGACCCGGACCAAGAAAATAAACCGCGAATGGATTATGATACTAAAACAAATTTGGTTACAGATACACGCGTTAAAAGATACATCCGAGATTACTTGAAAAATCAAGGGAACGAAATTTTTGTAGATATGGAAAATGAAAACAAAGTTAGTCCCGATTCAAAGCTAAAAGCTGTGATTGACAGAATTCTTTCAGACGAAAATGAAATAAATTCTTTATTTGGAGACAATACTGCATTGCTTGAAAAGTTCAAGGAACTTATAAAAAACAAAAAAGATACTGAGAGTATTTTAGGTTTACTTCAGAAGGGGAAAAACAAAGAGCTAAACAATTTTATTTTAATGCAACTTGTAAAGGAAAAGTTTGTTGATATCAGAATGTTTGGAAGTGCTTTTGCTGTAAAAGAATTTAAAAAACCATTAACTGGCCCTATTCAAATAAATTGGGGTTACTCACTTAATAGAGTTGAACTAATGGATTCAAATACTATTGTAACAATAATGAATGATGACGAAAGTACTTTCGGTAAAGATTATCGAGTTTATTATAGCTTGCTGGCATTTAATGGTACGATAAATAAATATGCCGCAAAAACCACAGGACTTACTGATAATGACGTAAAGTTATTTAGAAGCTCCATTTGGGAAAGTATGCCGGCTTTACCAACTCGTTCAAAGTTAAATCAATATCCTAAGTTATACGTTGAGATTATTTACAATGAGAAATTTAGTAATGGATATTTTGGAGATTTAAGAAATTTTGTTTCTGTAAAACCAATTAGCAATTTAGAATATAAACAGATTAGAAAACTAAACGACTTAGAAGTTAATTTTAATAAACTAAGTGAATTACTTAGAGAAAATAAAGGCGAAGATAAACCGATAAAAGAATACGTAATCAAAAAATCTAATGACATTAACTTTAGTGTTTAGTGATGGAAATATTATCATTTGATTTGGTGGGTAAATTTGCCCATTTCAGGAAATATTATTCTAATTCAACGGCGCTTAGTTTCACTATTCCGCCACGTACTACTTTGATTGGTATCTTGGCAGGAATTTTGGGAAGAGCGAAAGATTCGTATTACGAAGAATTTTCAGGTGATAAAATCAGATTGACTTTATCAGTAAAAAGTTCGCTAAAGAAATCTTTTCATCGTCTGAATTTTTTAAAGATTATTTCAAAAAACACAGAAAATTTTAGAGGAATAAACGGAAGAATTCAAACTCCGTTTGAAGTTGTTCAGCCTGTTGATATTAGAGAACAATCTATTCGTTTCCGGATTTATGTTACTTGTTCTGATAATGGAATTTCAACCTACAATGAAGTAAAAAATAAATTATTAAGTGGAGAAAAAATATTTAATACCTCAATGGGAATTGCTCCTTTTTCGGCTGCAATAAAGAATGTTCGAGTTTATATAAATGAAAACATCAAGGAAATTTCAATCGAGAATGAATTTGTAAGTATTGACTCCGTTGTCTTGTCTGAAACTGTTCATGAATTAAGATTTGAAAAATCAGAAAATTACAAGTATAATTTTGTAGAAGAAGATTTATTACCGGCTGATTTCAAAGCAAATTATGACAGAGAACTAATTAAGATGAATCGCGTTCTTTTTACGACCGGAGATATTCCACTCTTCGTAAAATTTACGGGTAAAATTTATAATATTAAAAACGGTAAGTATGATTTTAATATTCAATTTCTCGATTGAGTTAATACAAAATGGATAACACTCAATATTATTCACATATTAAAAAGGATGAAAATGGGAATATACTTTCAAATAAGAAAATTGAGGCTCACATAAATGGAGTAACAAACAAAGCAAAGAATAGCTTCTTAAAAACAATTGATTTCTCCTACTCAACAAATACACTTCTTGATTTACTTGGCGATATTTGTAAGCTTCACGATTTTGGTAAATACACTTCGTATTTTCAAAATTATTTATGTAATAATGATTTAGCAAATAAGCGATTAAAACAGCACGCCCGAATTGGTTCTTATCTCATTTATAATAAAATTAAGAGTATAGACGAAAAACTGGCTCTCATTGGATATTTTGTAATAAAAAATCATCATTCTAATTTGCAAGATATAGTTAGTGACTATCTTTTCTTAGAGACTACAAGAATAGATTTAGAGGATGTTTTCAAATCACAAAAAAATGATTTGGGGCAAAAAATTGATATTATACAAAAGGAACTTTCGATTTCTAATCTAAAAGATTTAACTGTTTTTCCTGAAAGTAAGATTAGGAGAAAAGTAAAAAATAATTTTCGGAAAAATGATATTACAATCGAAAACTATTATTTAATTAACTACCTTTTTTCTCTATTAATCGAATCCGATAAATTAGATGCTTCCGGTTCAATTCAGTATTCAAAGAAATCAATAAATGTAAACTCAGTTGATAATTTCATAAATGGACTTCCAATTGATAAGTTAAAAAATGAAGTACGTAAAACTGTAATAGCAAAATTAAATGATAGAAAAATAGTAGAGCAAAAAATATTTACTTTAACCGCTCCTACCGGAATTGGGAAAACACTTATTTCATTTGATTTTGCGATTAAGCTGCGTTCAATTATCAAAGAGGAAAAAGGATATGAGTCACAGATAATTTATGCCCTTCCATTTATTAATATTATTGAACAAATTATAAATATATTTGAAAATGTGTTACTAAGTGGGAATAAGTTATTAGCTCATTATCAGTTTGCGGAAGATTTTGAAGCTGAACAACCGAAAGAAATATTCAGAAATTATTACAAAAACTTGCAGCTTGTTGAGACTTGGCAGTCAGATGTTGTAGTTACATCTTTTGTACAATTTCTACAAACATTAATTGGAAATAAAAATAAGTTTCTTAAAAAGTTTCATCACTTTGCCGGTTCAATTATTATTTTGGATGAAGTTCAATCAATTAAAGCAGAGCAACTGCCGCTTGTTGGTGCTGCCCTTTATTTCCTCACAAAATTTTTAGATACACGAATTATTTTAATGACTGCCACAAAACCTTTTGTCTTCGAACTTGCGAATAAATTCATTTTGGATAGTGAAAACGAAAAAGCGCAGCCGATGGAATTGCTAACAAATTACAAAGAAATATTTCAAAAATTCAATCGTACTAAACTCATTCCATTGAATCTAAATACTAAATTGGCAGATGAAAACGAATTTATAAATCTTTTTAATTCTCATTGGGAAGAAAATAAATCATGTGTAATTGTCTGCAATACAGTCACCCGGTCACTAAAGGTATATTATAAAGTAAAAAATTTTCTTGATGCAAATAATTATGAAAATCATCTTTACTATTTATCTACGAACATTCTTCATTTGGATAGACTTAAAATTATAGGAGAAGTAAGAGAAGAAATTAAAAAGGGTTTAAAACCAATTATAATTTCTACACAGTCAATAGAAGCGGGAGTTGATTTAGATTTTAATATGGGTTTTAGAGATTTAGGACCGTTAGATTCAATAATTCAAGTGGCAGGGCGAATAAATAGAAATAACGATTATGCAAAAATAGAATCACCTCTATACTTAATTAATTTTGGTGACTGTACAAGAATTTATGGACCTATTGTAGAAAGTGAAGTTAAAAATATTTTTTCAGTTTATTCAAAAGGTATTTCAGAAAAAGGATATTTGGAATTAATCAAAAATTATTTTGAACGGTTGTACAAAAGAGAAAGTTTTTATGAGGCTACAAGATATTTTGAATCGATGAAATTATTAAGATATGATTCGGATATAAAAGATGATTTCCCAATATCTAATTTTAAAATTATTGATGAATATGAATTTGCAAAACCTGTGTTTATTGAAATTGATGACCGCGCAACTGAGGTATTGGAAAAATTCAAACAATTAATTCATAAAGAAATTAGCAAAGAGAATTTTATACCATATAAAAAAGATTTCTATCAAAGGATACTAAAAGTACCCAAAAATTATCTTGCTGATATACCAACAATGTTAACTGAAAAAATTTATTTGGTAGAAAATGATTTAGTGAACCAGTTCTACAACGATGATACCGGTTTTATTAGAAATAACGAGCAAGAACTAACTTCTGAATATATACTTTAATTTCCATGCAAATTCAAACCACACAAATAAAGTTCCCCGATATTTCACTTCATTCGCACTACGCCCACAAGCTGCGAGGGTATTTTGGCAATTTGTTTAAGGAAAAATCTCCGCTGCTGCACAACCATTACGAATCGGGCAAGTTGCGTTATTCGTATCCGCTTGTGCAGTACAAAATAATCGATTCCGTACCGATGCTGCTTGGTATTAACGAAGGTGCTGAACTCTTAATTGAACTTTTCCTAAAAATTAAGGAATTGAAATTAGAAGAAAGAACATTTCCAATCTATTCGAAAAACATCACAAATAAAATTACGGAAATAGGCGTATCGAACGATTTGATTGAGTACAAATTCAAAACAATGTGGATGGGCCTCAATCAAAATAATTTCAGTAAATATATTAATCTGCTCCCGGGTAAAGAAAAGGCAGAGTTTTTAAACAAAATTTTAATCGGTAATATTTTAAGTTTTTGCAAAGGCTTAAATTTTAGATTGGATGAACAGCTTTATGCAAAAGTAAAAGTAACTGAAAGAATATCGGCATTTAAAAATAATAAAATGACAGTCTTTGCCGGCGGTTTCGTAACCAATGCAACATTGCCGAATTATATCGGACTTGGGAAAGCTGTTTCGCGGGGGTTTGGAGCTGTGAAAGTAATTATCTAAAAATATAAGATTTGCCGTTTCAAATACAATTCACTAAATTTCACCAAATGGTGAAACACCTTTTAGTGAAAAATATTAAAGGACGTAAAAATGGTATTTAAAGAAAATCCATTCGCATTCGGAAAAATTGTTAAAGGACGACAATTTTTCAATCGTAAAAAAGAAATCAATGAATTATCAACCGAGATTGTAAATCATCAAAACATTATTTTATATGCACCACGCCGGTATGGTAAAACTTCACTTGTGCTAAAAACTTTTGATGAGCTGAAAAAAAAACATAAAAATTTTACCGGTCTTTATATTGATTTTTACAATATAAATTCAATTGAAAAATTTATAAATGTAATGTCCAATCAATATGCAGAAAACTCTAAACTTACCTTAGAAAAATTATTGGTAACGCTAAAAAATATTATCACCGGTATTACACCCGGAATTACACTGGATAAAGACGGCAATCCTAAAATTGAATTATCCATTATACACAACAAAAGAGTTCAAGCTTTTGAAGATGTTATGAATTTACCGAAGAAACTTTCGGAGGAAAACAAAACCGTAGCTGTATTTTTTGATGAGTTTCAGGAAGTTAGAAACCTTAATGGTTTTGATTTTCAAAAAAAGTTAAGATCCATAATTCAGCATCATGATAAGGTTAGTTATGTGTTTTGCGGTTCTAAATATCACCTATTTCAGGATATTTTTAATAATTCAAATAATCCTCTTTTCAAGATTGGTAAAACAAAATATTTGGATGTAATTCCGGTGAAAGAATATTCAGCTTATATTTATAGAATTTTTTTAAAAATTAATAAAGGATTTAAGAAAGAGCATGCTATAACAATTTATCAATTAGCAGGTTCAGTACCTTATAATATTCAATTGCTTAGTAATGAAATATTTAATCTAATGTTAATTAATAATAATGCCCCGGTTGATGAACTAATAAATTACAGCTTTAAGAATATAATCAACAGTAAGAATGAAGAATATATAATATTGTACGAAAAATTCAGTAGATCTGTAAGACTTGCTTTAGATATGATTATAATAAACGAAGGAAAGAATCTATTTAGAAAAGATTTGCTGTCGGATAATCGAGTTGCTCCTTCAACATTAAAAAAAGCAATAACTAATTTGATGAAAGAAGGAATAATTTACGCTGAAAACAAATGTTATTTTTTTTACGATGTGTTTTTAAAAGAATGGCTTAAAATTAAGATGTAAAAATTTCACTAAACAGTGAAACACTAAAAGGTGAAAAAATGATTTTATTTATTGATTCACGCGGAACGTTTCTACACGTAAAGGACAATATGTTTGAAGTCCGATTAAAAAAGGGTGAGCAAATAATCAAAAAGAAAATTGCACCGGCAAAGATTAAATCAATTTTGCTTGGTAAGGCTATTACATTAAGTACCGATGCCGTAAATCTTGCACTTACTTTTAACATTGATATTTTGTTCCTTGAATTTGACGGTACACCGTACGGCAGAATCTGGTTTTCAAAACTCGGCAGCACTACAAAAATAAGAAAGCAGCAATTGATTGCAAGCGTTACAAAAGAGGGTCTTGATTTTGTTAAGGTATGGATAACGGAAAAGTTAACAAACCAGGCAGAGTTTTTGAAACGGTTAAAGAAACACAGGATGGAAAATGCCGTAATGTTTGTAAACGTTGTTAACAAAATTGAAGGGAAAATTTCCGCAATTAAATTACTTGAAGGTAAAAGAGTGGAGGATGTAGCCGAAAGTATTCGCGGCTACGAAGGTTCTGCGGGAAAAGAATATTTTGGAATTCTCGGTAAAATTATTCCACCGGAACATAAATTTGAAACCCGCAATTTTCGTCCGGCAAAAGACCCGTTTAATGCTTTTTTAAATTACGCTTACGGAGTTCTTTATTCACAAGTTGAAAAAGTCTTGCTGATTGCCGGCATTGATCCTTTTGTAGGTTTTCTTCATCGTGATGATTACAATCAAAAATCAATGGTCTTCGATTTTATTGAGCCTTTCCGCATTTATGCGGACGAGGTTGTTTTCAAATTGTTTTCCGCTAAAAAAGTAAATAAAAAACATACCGATGCAATTGCCGGCGGTGTTTCGTTAAACAAAGAAGGCAAAATGCTTTTAATGGATTCGTTTAACAAATTTATGGAAGATGAGAAAATTACCTACAAAAATAAAAAGCAGGCACGAACAAATATTATAAGACTGCAAGCACATGCATTTGCTTCAAAACTTTTGAAAACAAAATTCAAACAAGATGAGGTTGAATATTATGATTTGCTGGGTGATGTATGATATTAAGAACAACAAAGCACGCTCCAAAGTTGCAAAAGCCTGTCTTCAAATGGGTTTGAACCGTGTACAGTATTCGGTTTTTCTCGGAACTATCAATACAAACAATGCAGACTCATTGCAAATACAAATCGAAGAATTTATTGACAAGAAAAAAGATTCGGTTTACATTTTTCCGATGAGTAAGGACGAACTGAGGCAGACTGTGTTATTGGGACAGGCTTTCGATAAAAAACTAATTACCGACGAAGTAAAGCAATTATTTTTCTGATGATTAGTATTACGCCCTCACATATTATCGAATATCTCTACTGTCCGCGTTACATTTATTTTCAATACGTGCTGGAAATTCCGCAGCACGAAGAAAAATATTACAAGGCAATGAAGGGAAGGGATATTCACAAATTAAAACTTTCCGAAAACATCAGCTACTTGCGAAAAAGAATAGGTGTAATTGAAAAGAAATTAGACGTTTATCTTTCGTTTAATAATTTACGCGGAATAGTTGATGAAGTCCTTTTCCTTAATGATGGCACGGCGGCACCGCTTGATTATAAATATGCCGTTTACAAAGATAAAGTTTTCAGCACTTACACAACGCAGCTGCATTGTTACGCATATTTGATTGAAAAAAATTTTAATAAAAAAGTCGAAAAAGGTTTTATAATTTATATCCGCAGCAAAAACAAACTTGTAACAGTTCCGGTTACCGAAAAAAAATTACGTGGAATCAGTGTAATGGTTGAAGATATTCTAAAAATAATCGCTGGAAACGAATTTCCCAAGGCTACAAAATATAAGAGTAAATGTACTTCCTGCACATTCCGAAATTTGTGTGTAGGTTAATTTCCGGCTGCAAATTTATTTGTAAAAATCGGATTTTACTTGCTAACATATTTAGTTAAAATAAATTAAAGGGATAAAATTTTCGGAAAGAATAATAAAAATGATAAATCTTTGGTGAATTCAACCGATTCCCATTGGCAAAAAAAACAGAATATTTCGTTAAAATATTGTAAATTTAGGGGTTAGAACGCAGGCGGTTCTTTACCAAAATCCAAAACAACAAGGATTGAAACAAGAAACCAATGGGTATGTGGCAAAGATATTGAATTGTTCTTTACCAAAATCCAAAACAACAAGGATTGAAACAGAAAACAATTATTATCTCTGCAAAATGCAGAGACGTTCTTTACCAAAATCCAAAACAACAAGGATTGAAACCTCAATGCTACTTCCCAAAGAAATAAGGATATTACGTTCTTTACCAAAATCCAAAACAACAAGGATTGAAACAAAAATATAGGTTATGAAATGAAAAAAGGACTTCCAGTTCTTTACCAAAATCCAAAACAACAAGGATTGAAACTATTCAAGAAGACGACTTAGACACGATTAAAGAAATGTTCTTTACCAAAATCCAAAACAACAAGGATTGAAACCTGTTATGCCACGTGGTTTTTTTCCAACGCTTTCTTGTTCTTTACCAAAATCCAAAACAACAAGGATTGAAACTGCTTTCCTATTTGCTGTGCAAATTTTCCGTATTGCGTTCTTTACCAAAATCCAAAACAACAAGGATTGAAACATGTAACATTCACATCCTTTGCAACTTAAAATAGCGGTTCTTTACCAAAATCCAAAACAACAAGGATTGAAACACATAAAAAGAATCGTGAAGCTGCTGAACGGTTTCAGGTTCTTTACCAAAATCCAAAACAACAAGGATTGAAACTTGTAACGTTTCAAAATCACATCTATATATATCGGATGTTCTTTACCAAAATCCAAAACAACAAGGATTGAAACCAAGAACAGCTGAGGCTGGCTGAACTGGATGATGCAAAGTTCTTTACCAAAATCCAAAACAACAAGGATTGAAACTATCACAATATATGCTGATAAAGCTCGTGAAAGTATGTTCTTTACCAAAATCCAAAACAACAAGGATTGAAACTTACTTGGATGTTACTCAATAATGCTGCGGGGTTTTTGTTCTTTACCAAAATCCAAAACAACAAGGATTGAAACTATGTTGCACCCGGATATAATTTGTTGTAACGTTTCGTTCTTTACCAAAATCCAAAACAACAAGGATTGAAACTCGTTTGTCCTTTCATTTTTAAGGCGTACAGCTTTTGTTCTTTACCAAAATCCAAAACAACAAGGATTGAAACTGAAATGTCCTATAATAAATGATAAAGCTGAAATACGTTCTTTACCAAAATCCAAAACAACAAGGATTGAAACTCCGTTCGATAGGTCAATCTTCCGAAAGATTAGGAGAGGTTCTTTACCAAAATCCAAAACAACAAGGATTGAAACAACTCAATATTACAAGTTACCATTTCACCAATTTTTACGTTCTTTACCAAAATCCAAAACAACAAGGATTGAAACCAAAAAGAAATCTTTTTATCTAACATTTACTTGTTGTTCTTTACCAAAATCCAAAACAACAAGGATTGAAACCACTTCTATAACTTCTGTTCCATAATACCACCCTTTCGTTCTTTACCAAAATCCAAAACAACAAGGATTGAAACCATTTGGGTACATTTTTTTAAGTGTTATATAAGAAGTTCTTTACCAAAATCCAAAACAACAAGGATTGAAACTGAGCTACGGAATTGAAGGGCACATTCTCTGGTATAGTTCTTTACCAAAATCCAAAACAACAAGGATTGAAACAAGTTGAAGGTATTAGGAAAGTGGAAATTAATTCCAGTTCTTTACCAAAATCCAAAACAACAAGGATTGAAACCACACTATCAAGAAGGATGATGAGCTTTGAAACGGGGTTCTTTACCAAAATCCAAAACAACAAGGATTGAAACTTAGCCGCCGGCGGCTCGCTGACTTCTGGGAGCGATTGTTCTTTACCAAAATCCAAAACAACAAGGATTGAAACATGTTATCCTCT
>CAZXDS010000094.1:0-12747 GCA_964639525.1 uncultured Melioribacteraceae bacterium
AATATTTAATTTTCTTACTGTTTTCTAAGTTTTCTCTACATTTAACCAGGAACAACCTGTCCATCGGACTCTGTGAGAAAAGTTTGTTCTACAACAATAATTTAATATTGAAAACTGTATTATTTGACTCTGAATCGCTGAACCTGCAAGTTTAACTTGTAATTTAAAGTTTTCATGTGTTTATAATTTTCAAAATACTCCGTCATGCTGATGGATATCAGCATCCCGAACAATGTCCGAGATTCTAATCCGGCAGCCGCCGGATAGGAATGACGCAATGTTTGTTTATAATCATCTTCTTGTGTGTTTAGAATAATCATGAATGTTTCATTTAATTTTCTTTTCCTTTTATTGTAATTATTTTTGGTTTAAAATAATCTAATACAGTATCTGAAATTGTTAAAAAGTAATGCTTGTTCCAATCACGATTGTTCTTCTTCCAAAGTAACTTTTAATTACTTTGCGCTGAGTGTAATTTTTACTATAAGAATAACCGAATAAGTTATTAAAATTTAGTATGTTTAACGCTTCAACATAAAACACGGCAAAATATTTTCCGAATAATTGATTAAGATTGGTGATTCTAAAATCCAATCTTTTGTAATCTGGATATCTATCGGAATTATTTTCGCCGTAAATCGGTTTAAATATGTTCTGCCCGTTTTGGTAAACCGACGAAACAACCGGAGTGAAAGGTCGTCCGGTTGCATACTTAAAGTTAATTCCTATCTGCCACATTGCTGAAAAATTGTATTTTGCCACCACCGAAAGATTATGAGTAATATCAAAATCGCTGTTTGTCAATGTTTCATCACTCATCCATTTCCTTTTTGTATTTATAAATCCGTAAGAAATCCATCCGTTTAATCCGAACGGGAACTTACCTTTTAGAATCACATCTACTCCTTCTGCAAAACCATTTCCGCTGCTGTTATAATTTAACTGTTTATTCTCAAGAGGAAGATTTGTGTAGTCTTTATAATAAACTTCTATTCTAAATGAATTAGTGTTATCCAATTTAAAATCATAAGAAGCAACGTAATGTATCGCTTTCATAGACTTAAGATTTGTATTTTCATAGCCTTTGCTAAACAATCTTGCATCAGGAATTTGATGAAATATTCCCCAACCTAATTGGAATGTCGTTTTTTTATTAATCCTATAGCCAATTCCAAATCTGGGGTCAACTGTAGTATGGTTAAGATGGGTATTATAATCCATACGAACTCCGCTAATTGCAAACAAATGTTGAACATCAAACAAGTTTGTTGCTCTAATCTCCGCATAAGTTCCAATTCTATCGCCGGATAATTTTTCATCCAACAACTTTCCATCAGCGTTTGTGCGAATATCATAATCCTCTTTTGGAATAACGCCTTGGTAATGCTGACTTCTCTTTTCAAACACGACACCGGCTAATATTTTTAGACTTGACGAAACTACTTTTTCGGCATCCGTTTTAATTTGAAAAACATCATCTTTTTTATTCAGGTCAAGTATGCCCAATTTCCATATATTTTTGTATGTGTTAAATGAGACGCTGTTTTTCAAGACAATATCAGAAAAAATAATATCCGTCAGTTGAAGATTTATAAAATTATTACTGCTATTTCCGTTAAACGTTCCGTCGAATTCGGCTCTCTCAACATTCACTCCCTGTTTATCATCTGCAAATAAACCGAATAATTTTAGTCTTCCCGTTTTGGAATATTTATAAATTAAAGAACCGTTCAAATTTTTGGATACCGGGGTTGAGGTAAAAGCATCTAACGCTCCATTAAGCCACATAATCGGTTTAGTATAACTTTGCTCTGTATAAAATCGCAAGCCTAATTTATCGTCAACTAAAGGAACAGCCCCGTCTAAGGAAACTTCCGCCATAGAAATTCCTAAATTAAAATTTCGTGTAAACGGTAAGTTTTTAGTTTCAATATCCAAAACACCGGACAATACATTTCCGTACTTTGCGGAAAAACCTCCGCTTGAAAAGTACATACTTTTAACAGCAGCCGTATTTAGGTTTGAAAAAAGACCGCCATAAGATGACTCTAAAGTATAAGGGTGATAAACCGGAGCTTGATCAATTAGTGTAACTGTTTCGGTCGGATCTCCGCCGCGAACATACAACTGAGCACTTTCGGAAACTTGAGTAAGCCCCGGCATTGTTTTTAACGATTGGTAAATATCAGCAGCTCCGCCGGGTGTTGTCATTACATCCATCGGGCTAATTACAACACCTTTGCCTTTTTCAGAACTGAAGGAGCTTCCCATAACAACAACTTCATCTAATTTAACATCTTTCTGTTTAAGTGTTATTTTAAGTTTAATCAATTTTTCATTTGTAAGAAGTTCCAATGTTCTTTTGTACTGTTTATATCCAATCATTGTTGCTGATAAAACAGCTTTTCCCATTTGTTTCGTAGTAAAGTTGAACATTCCACTTTCGTTCGTCATTGCGCCATCAGTTGTATTTAGAAGAAAAACATTTACATACGAAAGAGGTTTATTCTGAGAATTAACAACTTTTCCGCTGATTGTAAAATGACTTTGACAATAGATTAACTTTACACCAAATAAAAAAAATACGAGTAAAAATAATACTTTAATTCTCTTAAACATTTTTATCCTTTTATTGTGCTACCATTTCCATTGAAATCAATTTTTTATTTACGGTGAATTTCGCATCTTCAAAACTTGCCGGTCCAAAATTTCCCGTTGCATTATTTGAAAAGCCGTAATCTTCCGTAGGCATTCCGAAAAAGTTTTTGTCCAATCTCCCGTTGCCGTTCTCATCGTGGTAAAACTTAATTGCGTAAGTACCAAAGGGAATATTTTTGAAATTATATTTTGATGTTTTATTATCAATGATAGGTTTAGCATTTTTAAAAAATTTTCCCTTACTATAATTATCCTCTGAATTGTATAGTGCAATTCTAATAACACCTTGATTGTTGTTTAATCCTTTTATAAGAATATTTATTTGTGCGACATCTACGCTATCTGTTGTAATTGTGGTGTTCGCCTTGTTTTTTTGCTCTAACAATGCGGGTAAAAGATTATATTTAACCCAGCCGAAATTACTCTCTATTTTTAAAGCGTTGTTGTAAACAGTTTCCGCTTCGGAATATTTTTTTAATCTCGTTAGTGCCTGACCTTTCCACGCAAGAGTCTCAAGATAGCCCCATTTAATAGGGTTTTGATTTTTGTTTTTGTATAAAGAAATGGCTTTATTAAAATTATCGATTGCTTTTACGGCACTTCCGCCAAACATTTTAGGCGTGTTAAATAACATTATTCCCTTTATTAAATAAATACGCGGATTTGAATTATTGTAACTTTCAGCTTGTCCCAACAATGAATATATTTTTGTTGAAATTGCAGGCGCTTCGGATTGATCCTCGGAAAGCTTCATCATATATATAGCTGCCAGTAAAGTTTTTGCTTCAGATTTATAATTATTTATGCCGCTTATTGCTTTTAGATTTTTAATAGCGGAATTAGAATAATTATTAATCTCGGCATTGCTGTTGTTTTCAATTAAAATAGTCAATATTCTGTATTGATTATAAGCCAAATAATACTTTGCTTCGGCGTTATTAGGTTCGGCAGATAGCACCCTTTCGCACAAACCGGCTGACTGCTGAAATAGTTGGACGTTATACTTCAAAAATGCCTTCTTCGAGAGCTCTTTGGCTTGTTTAAGTAATTTTGTAGCTCCCGAATTTGTGCTTCCGAATAAAAATGTGGCTGCTGTAAATAGCACTATTACCGTTTTGAATATTTTACTTTTCATGATCCTTCTCCTTTTGTTTTATTTGTTTAATTGTAAAGAACTTTGTTTTATAAAGTAAATAGATAAAAAATTTTACTTTCCTTTGATTAGTTTTTCTAAATTTTCAACATAGACCTTAAATGCTTCTCTACCTTTTTTTGTTAAACGATATGTTGAAACAGGTTTTCGCCCAACAAATTCCTTTTTAACTTTAATATATTCAGCTTCTTCCAACTTTCTTAAATGAACGCTTAAATTACCGTCGGTGGTTTTAACTTTTTCCTTCAAAAAATTAAATTCCGCATCCTCAATAGCAACCAATACAGAAATAATTGCAAGTCGTATTCTCGAGTGAATAATATCGTTAAGCTGATGATAATCAAAATTTTTCATTTACTGAGCAAGCTCCTTTTTTGTATGTTGAAAAAGAATAATGCCCGGAATAATTTGAAAGATAATCATCATTAAGGACATAATCCAGAAAACCTGCATCCCGGGCCAATAAAACATTAATATTGCTCCTGCCCACCATCCTAGCGAAATAAATGATATCCATCTGCTTCCATAAACAACTCCGCTAACAAGATAAGCAATTCCAAGAATGACAGAAATTACCGGGCTTACGAACACGCCACCTAAAGCACCGGAAGTTGGACCGATAAATCCAATAATCATCATTGCAATTCCTACCGAGAACCAAACTGCCCCCAAAATTTTTCCGGCAAATGTAATTGATTTGCTTTCTTTCCGCTGCTTGGCTCTTGAGATAGCGGTAAATATCCAACCTATACCGATAAGAATAATCCAATTTAAGCCATAGTTATTTTTTATTTGATTGGTAATTATGAAGTATTCAGAAAGTAGCGCCAAAACAATAATTACTCCCCAAACAATATAACCAATACCATTATCTACAAATGTTTTTCTACTGTCTTGCATTATTTGTTTTATAAAAGATATTTCTTCTAATGCCTTTTTTTCGTTCATTTCAAACCTCTAAAATTAAAGTACTTTATTTTATAAAGTAAACTTACAATTATTTAGTTTACTTGTCAAGGAAAAATTTCACAACAAATTCTAAAGTTAAAATATTACTTAACTTTTAAAGTCTTTTAAGAAAAAGCTATTAATTTTAATTAACTTAACATTTTTAATTTTGAAAATTTCAAGGGAAAAATATGCAGTTTAGCGAACAATCAATCGAACAAAAATCAATAAATACAATCCGCTTATTATCAGTTGATGCAATACAGAAAGCAAATTCAGGACATCCGGGAATGCCGATGGGTTGTGCACCAATTGCGTATCTTCTTTACAAAAAAATATTAAAGCACAATCCTAAAAATCCAAATTGGTTAGGTCGAGATAGATTTGTCCTTTCAGGTGGTCATGGCAGTATGTTGTTATACAGCATTCTGCATTTATCCGGTTACACGGTTACAATGGATGACATTAAAAATTTCAGACAGTGGGGAAGCATTACTCCAGGGCATCCTGAGTTTGGTTTAACTCCAGGAGTAGAAACTACAACCGGTCCACTCGGGCAGGGATTTACAAATGCTGTCGGAATGGCAGTTGCTTCAAAGTTTTTGTCTTCAAAGTTTAATAATGAGAAATTTCAAATTCTTAATAATAAAATTTATGCTATTGCCGGAGACGGTGATTTTATGGAGGGAATAACTCAGGAAGCAGCATCGTTCGCCGGACAAAATCATTTGAATAACTTGATAGTTTTTTACGATTATAATAATATTACAATTGAAGGTAATACAGCACTGGCATATTCCGATGATGTTCAAAAAAGATTTGAATCACTTAATTGGAATGTTCTAATTGTGAATGATGTTAATGATTTGGTTGAACTTGAAACGGCAGTAAACTCTGCACAAAATAAAAAAGATAAACCCACCTTAATAATTACTAACACTACAATTGGTTTCGGCAGTCCTAATAAAAGCAACACTGCCGGTATTCACGGTTCACCGCTCGGAGATGAGGAGATTAAATTAACCAAAGAAAATCTCGGCTGGGATGCTGATAAAAAATTCTTCGTGCCGGATGAAGTCTATGCTCATTTTCAGGAAGTTGGTGAAAAAGGTGTTGAATTAGAAAAACAATGGAACGAACTTTTTGGCAATTACAAAAGTGAGTATCCTGCCGATGCCGAATTATTTATAAAAGTAATGAAAGGAGATTTCGGCGATAGTTGGAAACAGCATCTACCGAACTTTGAAAATTACGACGAAAGTATTGCAACGAGAAGTGCATCCGGAAAAGTAATAAATGCAATTAAAGATTTTCTTCCCACAATGATTGGTGGTTCGGCAGACCTTGCCCCATCAACAAATACACTGATGCAGAACGAATATTCTTTTAGTAAAGATAATTTTGAAGGGCGAAATTTTCATTTCGGTATTCGTGAACATGCAATGGCGGGAATATTAAATGGAATGGAATATTTCGGCGGAGTAATTTCATACGGCGCAACATTTTTAGTTTTTTCGGATTATCTTCGGCCATCAATTCGTTTGGCAGCAATTTCCAAACTAAATCCGATTTACGTTTTCACTCACGACAGTATCGGGCTTGGAGAAGACGGACCAACTCATCAGCCGATAGAACATTTTGCAGCGTTAAGGTCAATTCCCGGACTCATAGTTATTCGTCCGGCGGATGCCAACGAAACTGTTTATGCTTGGAAAACCGCATTGGAAACGAAAGGTCAACCGATAGCTATTTTACTCACTCGCCAAAAACTTCCGATAATGGACGGAACAAAATATGCTGCTGCGGAAAATGTAAGCAAAGGAGCTTATGTAATTCGAGAAAGTAACGGATTACCTGATTTGATTTTGATGGCAAGCGGTTCCGAAGTTTCTCTTGCAATTGAAGCTGCAGAAAAGATGGAAAATAAAAATGTTAGAGTTGTCAGTTTTCCAAGTTGGGAATTGTTTGAAAAACAATCTGATGAATACAAAAATTTTGTACTGCCTAAAAATGTAAAAAATAGAATCTCGATTGAAGCAGGTATTTCAATGGGATGGGAAAAATATGTTGGCGAAAATGGAATCGGTATTGCAATTGATGGAAAGTATGGTGCAAGTGCACCAGCTACGACATTATTTGAACAATATGGCTTTACTGTTGAAAATATTGTAGCAAAAGCAGAAAAAATGTTGATGTAATTCGCCGTGGCTGATGGATGTATAGTCGGCTTTTAGCGGAATTAAAAAATCAAACGGTTTTGCAAATATCACAAAATATAATTGATTGCAAAAAAACCGCCGATTAAAAGAACAGTAAAAGCAATAGCAAGTAAATTAAAATATTTATCAATAAATGATTTAATTTGCTCGCCGAATTTCCAGATTAAAAATGAAACAATAAAAAATCTTCCGGCTCGGCTGGCTATTGATGCAACAACAAACAAAATTAAATTTATATTAAATGCGCCGGCAGTGATTGTAAATACCTTATATGGTATAGGAGTAAAGCCTGCAGTAAATATTATCCAAAAATTCCATTTATCATACAATGATTTCACGTCAAAAAATATTTTTTCATTAAAACCGGGAATGCTCGAATAGAAAAAATTAGCAAGAGATGAAAACTCGTTAGGTCCGTTCCACCAAACAAAATGCCCGATGCTGTAACCGAGCAATGCTCCAAGTACTGAAGCAACCGTGCATATTGTTGCAAACTTAAATGCTTTTTTTCTAGCGCCCAGCACAAGTGCAATTAATAAAGCATCAGGAGGGATGGGGAAAAACGAAGCTTCCGCAAAAGCTAAAAGAGCTAAAACCCAAGGACCATAAGGAGTTTCAGCCCAATGTAAAACCCAATCGTAAAGTCGTCTAATATATTTCATAAAAAGTAAGTAGCAGAATGTGCGTAAATGGAAAAATTCAATAACATTTATTTTGTAAATGCGAACTATTTATATATAATTCTTAAAAAGAAATACAATAATAAGAAATAAATTTTCTTTTATGAAAGGTATAAAAATCATATTTTTAAAAGCTATACCATTTCAGTTTTACTTTGGGCAAAGAAAATAGTTTTTCAAGGAAAATCAGAGGAGATAAAATGTCAATACTAAAACCATTTAAAACCATCCCCGAGCTGTTTAAATATATTACCGAAGATTATGAGAAAGGCAAAACTAAACCAATGCTGATGCAAAAAGTTAGTGGGAAATATGAAGGGATTTCTTACGGGGAAGTACGTAAGGAAACAGAAAAATTGGCATTGGGATTAGCCAAGTTAGGAGTCAAAGAATTAGATAAAGTTGCAATTATTTCAGAAAACAGACCGGAATGGGTTTATTCGGATTTTGCAATTCTTGGACTCGGAGCGGTTGATGTTCCATTGTATCCTATTTCTACTGCCGATACTGTTGAGTTTATTTTAAATGATTCCAATGCAGTTGGAATTTTAGTTGCCAATAAATTTCAGTTGAACAAAGTACTTAAGATTAGATCATTGTGTAAAAACCTAAATTTTATAATTGTATTTAGCGATGAAGAAGTAACAGAGTTGGAAAATGTATTTACACTTAAACAAGTACAAGCTCTCGGTGAAGATTTTGGAAAGGAGAATTTCGGCTATTTCAATAAAACCATGAGCATTGCCGAAGAAGATAACTTATGTACTCTAATATATACATCAGGTACAACAGGAGAACCGAAGGGTGTTATGCTTACACATAAAAATTTGCTTTCAAATGTTCGAGGAGCTCACCAAATTTTTGATATGGGACCCGATGATATCTTTTTATCCTTTTTGCCGCTAAGCCACGTATTTGAGAGAATGGCAGGATATTATACTGCTCTTGCCTGTGGAGCTTCAATTGCATATGCCGAGGGCATTGAAAAAATTGCTTTAAACTTGAAGGAAATACAGCCAACTGTTATGACTGCTGTTCCAAGATTATTTGAGAGGATTTATTCTAAAATCAAAAGAAAGATTGATAAAGAATCAGCAAAGAAACAAAAAATATTTAACTGGGCAATTGAAACGGGTATTCAATACAATTTATTAAAAAATTCTACTGACAATATTCCCATTTCATTAACATTAAAAAGAAAATTAGCAGATAAGTTAGTTTATGGGAAATTGAGAGAAGCCACAGGCGGGAAATTGAGATTCTTCATTTCCGGCGGTGCTGCACTTGCGCGTGAACTCGGCGAATTTTTTGATGCTGTTGGAATTTTGATAATTGAAGGATATGGTTTAACCGAAACTTCACCGGTAATTGCGTGTAATACTCCTAAGGATTATAAGTTTGGTACAGTTGGCAAAACTTTTCCGGGCTGTGAGTTAAAAATTGCGAAGGATGGAGAAATACTTGCGGCAGGTCCCAATATTATGCATGGCTATTATAACAACAAAAAGGAAACTGATGCAGTTCTAAAGAACGGTTGGCTTTATACCGGAGATATTGGGGTGTTTGACGCACAAGGATTTTTACATATTACCGATAGGAAAAAGCATTTGTTTAAAACGAGTGGCGGAAAATATATTGCACCTCAACCGATTGAAAATCTGTTCCTTGCAAGTAAATACATTGAACAATTTATTGTAATCGGCGATAGAAGAATGTTTGTAACTGCACTGATTGTACCTGATTATGAAGCATTAAAAGAATATGCGGATGCAAACCGGATTCAGTATACTTCTCAGGAAGAATTGGTAAAAATGAAGCAGATTTATGAAATGCTTGAAAAAGAGTTGAACATGTTCCAGAAAAAACTTGCCAATTATGAAAGAGTACGAAAATTTACAATCCTTGAAAATCCTCTCACAATTGAAGGCGGCGAATTAACACCAAAATTAAGTGTTAAGAGAAAAGTTGTGGAAGAACGTTACAGTGGTTTGATTGACGGAATGTACGAACAGTTTAAAGACAGGACTTAGGCATAATTTTTTGCAATTGTAAAGCATTTTGATTTGTAATTATAATCAATACAAAAGACGCAGCTCAAGGCTGCGTCTTTTATAAAACTATTTGTTATCAATATTTTTATTCAAATTTTGTAGAGTTTTCTGCAATTTTTCCAATTCCTTTGCGGCATCTGAAAATCGCTTTTCGCCGGAATATTTTAAGTAATTATTAAAAGCTTCATTTGCCTGTTTTACAAGAGAGGTAGGCAATTTAGAATTTTTTGATATTTGAACAGTTGCATTTTCTACTTGTTGATTTGAAGATGAAGCAAATAATTTTTCCAACGCCTTTTCAAAAGATTCCGCATAACTCATATCATCGCCGTGCATTACTACTACAAGTCGTAATTCAGGATAAGCGGCAGTTTCTGCCTGAAGATAAATAGGCTCGACATAAAAAAGTGTGTTTGCAACAGGAATTGCAAGTACATTTCCGCGAATAACATTTGAACCGCGTTGATCCCACAAAGTAAGCTGGCCTGATAAATAACTGTCCTGATCAATTTTGGTTTCAACTTGCTGCGTTCCGGTAATCATTTTTCCCTTTGGAAATTGATAAACAATTAATTTACCGTAATTTCCGGGATCGCACAAACCCGCGAGCCAACCTATAAGAACTTGTCTGCTTTTGGGAGTAAATGGAAGAATAACCGAAAACTGCGGTTTGTCGGAATTTGGAAGTTGCCAAATAATATGATAAGGTTCAACAGGCTGAATATTGCTGTAATACTTTTCAGTTGCCCTTACCCAAAGGTCTTCTTGATTATAAAATACAGCGGGGTCATTCATATGATATTTTTCATAAACCAATCCTTGCGTACGAATCAAATCTTTTGGATATCTTATGTGTGAAATTAATCCTTTTGTCATTTCGGATTTTGGTTTGAACAAATGAGGGTAAATATTATTCCAAACTTTTATAATGGGATCTTTTTCATCCATTATATAAAAATTCATAGAACCGTTAAAAGCATTGACAGTAATTTTTACTGAATTGCGAATATAGTTAGCACCGTTAAAATTTTTACTTACATGATTGATTAATTCCTTTGCTCTGTTTCCCTCTTTAAAACTAATTCGTTCAATTGATGAAAACGGTTCACTGTAAGGGAAATGAGACGATGAAGTGTAAGCATCTATTATCCAATAAAGTTGCCCATTATCCAAAACGATATAAGGGTCTTGATCAAATTTCAAAAAAGGAGCAATCAGTTTAACACGATCTTCAATTTGCCGATTAAACATAATACGACTACTATCGGTAGGATAATTAGAAAACAGCAATCGTGTTCCGTCAAACTTATAGCCGAATAAAAATTTTCTCCATAATGTACCAAGTTGAACACCCCCGTTTCCCGAATATCGCGAATACACATTATCTTTCCCGTTTGGAAAATCAAATTCTTTCTGCTCCGAATTAACAATAACCGGTGTTTTTGTCAATTCACCGTAATATATTCTCGGCTGTTTAATTGTTAAAGTTGTGTCTTCACTAACCGGAGGAATATCTTTAATGAGTAGATGTGGTAATCCCTGCGAAGTAAATTCATTTACTGTTGCCATTGTCATACCAAAACCATGAGTATATTGGAAACGTTTATTCACAAAAGTTTGACTGTTTGTCGGTAAATTATTTATATTAATTTCCCGCGGGGATAACATTACTTCGCGGTACTTTCCGTTCACTATGTATCTGTCAACATCAATTGTTGAAAATTGATAATAAAGTCTGAAGCCCTGAAATTGTCTGAATGTTGCATCCAATGCACGCCAATCCCAAAGGCGAATATTATTAAAAATACTTGGATTATTTTTAACGGTTTCCATTGTAAAACTTCCGTTTTCAGGAAACTCCTTTTCTTCAACTTTATCTAATCCGAATCCTAATTTTGTATATTTAATATTATTTACAATGTAAGGTCTTTCGTATGTGATTTCATTAGGTTTAACTATAAATGCTTCAAATGCTGATGGAATGATTGTTAAGCATACAAGCCAAAGTAATATTAAAGCAGCAGCAGAACCACCCAAAACATAAAGCGGAGAAACAGACGGCAAGATTTTTTTCTTTCCGAAAATATTTTTATATCTATTTCTAATTGCCGGGATAAAAAACGTAACACCCAAAAGAATCATAAGAACAACAATAATATTATAAGCAGGAATAAGAATATTTGCATCTGTCCAACCAGGTCCAAAAGTAACTCCGCCGGAAGAATACATCAATCCATATTTGTCTAAATATTTTCCGAATGCAAGAATTAATATAAATATTCCCGAATTTAAATAAAGGGCATTATGCAGTTTTTTTGTATCTAATGTTTCAAAAGGAGGAATAAAGAAAACAGGACCTTGTTCTGTAAGTCGGATAAAAGCAGCAACAAATACTGCTACAATTCCGATAAATGAAATCATAAAAAGCAGTCCGAAAATATCATTAAGAAACGGGAGTGTAAAAAGATAAAAGCCGGTGCTTTTTCCAAATATCGGGTCAAAAGTGTTTGTTGGGATTTGTTTCAAAAATTGAAAAATAGTTTCCCAACTTGAATATCCCCAAACACCGCCGACAAGTACCGCAATTCCTAAAGCACTTAACTTTATCAGTTTAAATTTTTTTGGAAGTGAATAAATAAGTACGAAAAGTAAAATTAATGAAAACAGTGCTCCAATTAGTGCCGATGATAAACTGTAAAGAATTTGAGACCAAAACCTATGAGTGAAATTTACGGCTTTAAACCAAAGAGCATCTATCCAGAAACCCATAAACCAGAAAAAACCAAGTGAAATTAGACCAATAAAAACTGCAAGTACCGCCATAGATTTTTTTTGTTTTTTCAACCCGTTTAGAAACATCATTGCGGCAATTACTAATAATGCGATAAGCAGCAAATTATACATTTTGCATCCTCTTTGTTAAAATTATTATAAGTTCTTCTCTTTTTAAACGTATAAAATATTTGTATGTAAACCAATAGGTAGTAATATCAAAAAATGGAACTGTATTTCCTTGTCATTTTGGAATGTTATAATTC
>CAZXDS010000095.1:0-11230 GCA_964639525.1 uncultured Melioribacteraceae bacterium
ACTTAAATCTAAATTGTTATTACCAATACTCTCATCTTCCTTATATTTGCAACTATGATTGTAGAAAAAAATAGAATTGAATTAAAAAATCTTTCTCTTACTGAAATTGAAAATCTTTTAATAGGATTTGGAGAAAAAAAATATAGAGCATTACAAATATACAACTGGATGTACAAAAACTACGCGGTTGAATTTAGTGAGATGAAAAACATTCCCAAACATTTAGTTGAACAGTTAGGGGAGAAAACAAATTTAACAACTCTAACAGAAATTAAAACTCTCAATTCTGAATTGACCGGAACAAAGAAACTTTTGTTTTTGACAAAAGATAGTCACTCAATTGAATCTGTAATAATACCGGAAGACAAAAGAACTACGCTTTGTATTTCAACACAGGTTGGCTGCCCGCTTGATTGCAAATTTTGTGCTACAGGATTAATGGGCTACAAACGGAACCTGTCTGTTGGCGAAATTGTGGACCAATTCATTTTAGCGTCTAAAAGCATCGGCGAACAAAAAATCACAAACATTGTTTTTATGGGAATGGGAGAGCCTTTATTGAACTTTGACAATGTACTCAAATCACTGGAACTTTTCCTAGATGAAAACACCTTTGGTTTTGGAAGAAACAGAATTATCATTTCTACTTCGGGAATATCGCAAAAAATTATTGCTCTTGCCGACAAAACTTATCGTGTTAAATTGGCACTTTCTCTACACTCGTGTTTTGAAGATACTCGTACGCAAATAATGCCGATTAACAAAAAGCATTCTTTACACGAAGTAATAGAAGCTCTGGAATATTATTACAGAAAAACAAAAAACCCGATAACATTTGAATATATAATGTTAAAAGATTTAAACGATAGAGAAAAAGACATAAAAGCAATTACCAAACTTACGCGAAGATTTCCCTCCAAAATAAATGTTATTCCTTTTAACAGTATTGCACATATGACACCGAATGGATTTTCGGCACAATTGGTTCCAACAGAAAGAAATAATATTTTGGATTTTGTGGAAAAATTAAGACAAAATGGAGTAACTGTAATTATACGCCAAACGCAGGGCGATGATATTGCCGCAGCTTGCGGACAACTTGCCATCACTAATTAATTTATATTTTGAATTCTTGGTTTTACATATTAATCGCTTCGGTCTGTGAAATTAGTTGGGCAGGTGGTTTAAAATACAGCAATGGTTTTACAGAGTTTAAAGCAAGTGTATTTACAGTTAGGGCTTTTGGGCTGATCAAAAGTAAATATTTTATTTAAAAAATTCTTAACTTTACTCTTTTGAAATTAGACGAGATAATTAACTCTTATGGGTAAAAAACAAGAAGCAATAACTGAAATTTTTAATATTTGTAAAGAACAAGGAAATTACGAATTTGACAATGATTTGGCGAGAAGAATATCAAAAAAAGTTGGTTTCGGAAATCCATTTGATGTTACGAAACTGGATAATACCGAAAAATTTCCTGCAATACTAACGCAAGAAGATTATTTTATAATACATATTGGTGGTGGAAAACACAAATTCATTAAAGGAATTAGAAACGGATTTCATAATTTTGAAACGATTGATAAAAAAAATATTTTTGAATGGAAATATCGACAAAGTATCCTCAATGAATATGATACAAGTGAAAGTAACATCTTATCAGTTGGATTCAATCAAAGAATAATACATGATTTTCTGTATGATGATATAGTTGCAAACCCCAAAATGTATGGCTCAAGGAGAACAAAAACAGCATTAAACTTTAATATTGGGAACGATACTATAAATGCAAGCAACTTACAAATGGAGATAGATTTAACAACTGAGTATAATGGAATTGTAACTGTTTTTGAAGGGAAAAATAATTTTCCTAAAAATTTTGCTGTTTATCAAATATATTTCCCATTTTTATATTATTATAATCTTAAGAGAGCAAAAGAATTAAGCATCAACAATATCAACTGTTGTTATCTTTTGCGAAAAAAAGAAAATGGTCAATCCATAACACGGATATATCAATATACTTTTCAAAATCCATCAGATATGACAAGTATTAAATTAGTAAAGAGTGCTCAATACAATTTAATTAAAAGATGATATTATGATTGATGAAAAATTTATAAATAAAGTATTTAATAAAGATGTAATAAAAGTATTAAAAGAATTACCTGACAATTCAGTTGACATGATTTATAGTGACCCTGATTACAATGTTGGAATAAATTACTCTGGGAAAAATTACACAAAGAAATGGAATGAATATATTGATTGGTATATTGAACTAATTAGTGAAAGTATGAGAGTGTTGAAACCTACAGGCAATTTATTTACCATCAATTATCCAAAACAAAATGCTTATCTTTTAGTAAAATACTTGGATCAAGCAGCTTATGATGTATTTGAATATGTATGGGTTTATAATACAAATGTTGGTCATAGTCCAAGAAAATTTACAACTGCTCACCGAAGTATATTACATGCTACAAAAACAAAAAACAATTTTTTTTATAAAGAACAAGTTGCTCAACCTTACCAAAATCCCACAGACAAAAGAATTAAACAAAGAATTGCACAAGGACATAAGGGCAGAATGCCATACTCTTGGGTATATGCAGATTTAGTAAAAAATGTATCAAAAGATAAAACCTTTCACTCTTGCCAAATACCTTTAACTCTTTTTGAATTATTAGTAAAAGCAAGCACTAAAGAAAATGATACAGTATTTATTCATTTTGGGGGGAGTGGTTCGGAAATAGTTCACCTTAAAAATCTACAAAGAAACTATATCAGTTGCGAAATCCACCCTGATTATCACAAAATGATACTTAAACGATTGAATAATAATGGGCATATTTCTTTAGAATTTAAGTTGGACTTCATTAAAGATAGAATTACTAATGGAAGTAAAAAGATTAAAATTGAACCTGCATTATTTGATAATATAATAACCAACTCATCATAAATCGCCCTAACCAAAGCATCAAGGCGAATGCAGTTAGGCTCGGGCGTTTTGTGGGGTTGCAAACTGCATCGCCTTATGATTAACGCCGTTATAACTATGGTACTTAGCTATGTCTTTCTTTCATTGGGCATGAAGCATTTGCCGCTCGGAATCTCTTATGCCGTGTGGACAGGAATTGGTGCAGTTGGAACTGCCATTTATAGAATTAACTATCCGGCAACCGCCGGACTAAGTTCTAATTTGCACTTTAGTACGCTATGGAATACTTTATTTTAACGAATCGAAAGAATTGTTAAGAGTATTTTTTATTTTTTTAATTATAGTTGGAATTATTGGATTAAGGATTAGCTCAAAATAAATGAAGAAACTTACACACGATGAAATATCCGAAGAAAGAATAAGCTTGGAATCAATATCCAAAGCAAACAAAATGCCCGTTTATGTTTTGTTGAACAGCATCAGAAGCAGTTACAATGTCGGCTCAATTTTTCGCAGCTCCGATGGAGCAATGATTAAAAAATTATATTTATGCGGTTACACTCCGCACCCTCCTAAAAAGGAAATCTTGAAAACAGCACTTGGTTCTCAGGATAGTGTTGATTGGGAATATGTTGAAAATGCCGAAGATGTTATTTTATTATTAAAAAAACAAAAAGTTAAAATTATAGCTCTTGAGCAAACAGATGCGAATATTCCGTATTATGAAATTAGTCAGCAAGATTTTCCAATTTGTCTTGTAGTTGGAAATGAAGTTACCGGCGTTGATCAAAAGTTAATTGATCTTTGTGATGCCGCCATAGAAATTCCACAATACGGAATTAAACAATCATTAAATGTAGCTGTTGCCTATGGAGTATCCGTTTTTGAATTGCGTAAAGTTTATGAGAAAAAGAAGTAATCTCTTTTAGTATTATCCCTTTCCCGAATACGTAAAGTAATTTTCACCGTTTTCTTTTGTGTGAATTAAAACAACATTTGCCCGGACAAGTTTAATTAATGTTCTTGAGGCACGGCGGTTTGAAATATTTGCAAATTCACTAAGCTGCTTTACCGATAGAGTTTCATGCTTATCCAATAACTCAAATACAAGTTTTTCGTTTTTCCCAATTTCATAATGAATTAACTTTTGGTCATTAGAACCTGACTGCATTAATTTTACCATTTCCTTACTTGCTTGCACACTTTTATCATTAACCCGCACATAAATTTTTGCAGTGTTTAGTTCTAATTGTTTCTTATAATCTTGTAATCTAATCGGCTTAGTTTTAAATTCAAAAATTTTTACTGCAACAATTTCTTTTCCGTCAACTTCAAAATAGAAAATCTCGACTTTAGGTTGTGGTTCACAGTAATTGGAAAGAGTCTGCTGAACCATTTCAACGGTTCCTTTTTCACTTTCGACACCGCAAATTGAACCGTTATCATTTATTCCAAAAATAATAACCCCTCCCTTTGTATTTGCAAAAGCTATTATTTCTTTAGCAATTTTTTCAAAAGTGGAAAACCTTTGTTTAAATTCTACTTTTAAACTTTCTCCACTATTTATATAACTTAACAAGGTCTTGTGGTTCATGGCGGAAACTAAAACTATTTGGAATTGCTTACGTGAGATGTATCCTTTGGCGACTTATTGTTATTAAGCGGCACATTAAGGAGCTTATTTTTTATCTGTTCAGGTTTTGTTGAATCTATGATAGTATTTTTTTGTTTAAGTGGTGATTGACTTTTTTCACCTAAACTGTCAACTTTAGTATTTACACTATTTTGCTCTTGTAACTTTAAAGTTATTAGTGAATCACGGACAGCTCTTGCCCTCAATGAATCTTTGGCTGCTAAAGCAATTGAATCACGTCTAACTTTATTTATAGAATCTTTAATTGCCTTAGCTATTTTTTTCAATTCATTGTTATAAACATTAATCTGAGGAGTTATTGCCAAAGTATATTCAGATCGCCTATATTTTTTATGCAGCTTTGTATATACAGCGAATGCTGAGTCGGGTAAATCTAGCTTGCTTTCCAAGAGCCATCCAATTGCGTATAATGATTTTGGTGCCATCCTGGATTTTGGATAATTATCAGCAATTTTATAAAATTTTGATATGGCTTCTTTATAGTTTCCGCTCATATATGTATTCTCAGCCTCAATGTACATTGCTTCCGTTGTATCAGAAGCTACATTCGTTTCTACATGACCAAGACGACGAGCAGCTTCAATTGCAATTGGGTCGCTTTTATAATTATCATAAACCAACTTGTACAATGAATCAGCTTTCACCGAATCATTTTGAGAGGAATAGAATGACCCAAGTGCGAAAGATGCTTTCGCCATATACGGACCATCCGGATCTTCAGTTTGAATTAACTTATAGTAGTAATAAGCGGAATCAGGAACATCCAAATCTCCAAGAAACATATTTCCAAGTGAATATCTAATTCTAGACAAACTATGAATTACCGAATCAGCAGAAATTCTCGGGCGAACCGGCTTCTTTATCTTTTTCTTATTTTGATTTTGGTAATCACTTAAAAAATTTGTTGTTTGATTATTTTTATTTTGAGTACTTTGACTAATGGCTGTTGAATCAACCTTTGTAGAATCATTTAGGTTTTTCTTTACCACAGTGGAAGTATCATGCCCCATATAAAATTCATAATCAAGTGAGTCTTGAACAAATACCCCAGGGTTTAAAACATAAGTCAACTGCTGTTCATAATTAATTTGTTTGTCTGACAAATCTAAATACTTGGACAGAACGTTCGATTCCCGCTTGGCTTTAGTTTTAAATTCTTTCGGAACAGATGAAGAAAGCGTCTTATCAAAAAACACCATTGCACTGTCGTATAACTTTAGCGAATCCTCAAGTATTTTAGCAATATTATAACTTGCATAACCTGCACTTTCTGTTCTCTTGTATGTAGAATCTATTTCCATATACTTGCTAATGGCATCATCAATACTTCCGCGATCTCTATAAATATTGGCAATCTGTAATTCTATTTTATCGCGTTTCTTAACGTATTTATTCCGCGATTCCATATCTTCAAGAATCGAAAGGCTTTCATCAATTTTGCCGACTTTTCTTTTGATAGTAGCAAATTCTAATTTGCTGTTGAAATCAGTTTCAAAAGTTGGAGAATATTGGTCAACAGCAAGAAAAGCATCAGCGGCTTTATCAAGACTGTCTAATTTTAAATATATTTTCCCAAGTTCATAAGTAGCCTCCGCGTTAATCTCCTCATTCTCTGATGCGGCAACAAGCTTAGTTATCAAGTCAACAACAATATTATAATCTTCATTAAAAAGATAATATGCAATTTGTGACCGATAAGCTTTAACAAGTAATTCTTCATCTTCTTCAGTAGCAGCTTGTTCTTTTACAGAATCTAAAATTGCCATACCCGAATTAAAATTCCTTAATTGCAATTCGGTTTTGCCAATCCATAATAGACTTTTTAATGAATAGTCATCATCATTTAAATTGTTTAGTTCTTTAAATTTTCTAGAAGCTTTGGGAAATTCCTTCTGATAATAAAATGCTCGCCCAATCATAAAAAGAGAACCCGCCACATAAGATGACTGAGAATCGAATTGAAGTATTCTTGAACATTTTTCAACAACAAGATCAAATTGTTTTTTTGCACTGCCGTTCAATTTATCAACCTTAAACGCAAACATTTCTTTTTGATCTTTAAGTAGCTGAGTTTGAGCTTCCTCAAATGCTTTAGATGCATTAAAATAAGTGTTAAAATATGTAGTGAAATTTTGCCACATACTGCAGCCGGCAAAAAATAATAATGTCGATATTAGAATAGTTTTTTTCACAAAATTTCTTTTTAGTTAAAGAGCTTCCCTTCCGGATTCGTCTGTACGAATTCTGATTGCATCCTCAATATTGGAGACAAAAATTTTGCCATCGCCAACCTGACCCGTTTTTGCAGTTTTTAATATTGCCTTAATAACTGTTTCTGAAAGGTCATCATCAACAACAACTTCGATTTTTATTTTCGGTACAAACTCTATTTGATATTCACTTCCCCGATAAGTTTCTGTGTGTCCTTTTTGCCTGCCGTATCCGCGAACTTCCGACAAAGTCAAACCGCGAATTCCCTCTTCCAACAAAGCTTCTTTTACTTCGTCAAGTTTAAATGGTCGAATAATTGCTTCAATTTTTTTCATACTCACTCCGACGTTAGCCTATTTTACCGTGGCAGTTTTTATACTTTTTCCCGCTTCCGCAAGGACACGGTTCATTTCTTCCAACTTTTTTTTCTACATGAACAGGCTGACGAGCTCCTCTGTTTTCGCTTTGCTCGGCACCCTGGTCTCCGCCTTGCAATCCCATATTGGTCGAACTATCTTTGGTTGTTCTTAATCGCTGTACTTGAATTTTTCTCTGGGCTTGCACCTGCGTTTCCTCTTGGGGGAAAAACTTAAATGCAAATGCGATTACTTCATTTCTCACATCTTCAATAAGTTGAACAAAAAGATGAAATGCTTCGCCTTTGTATTCAACAAGCGGATCTTTCTGCCCGTAAGCACGCAGCCCAATTCCTTCTTTCAAATCATCCATTTCACGGAGATGCTCTTTCCATTTAGTATCAATAACACTAAGCACTGCAAATCTTTCGAGACGCGCCATTAATTCTATTCCCAGCATTTCTTCTTTCTGTGAATAAAATTCTGTGGCTGCATTCATTATTTTCTTTTTAATGTTATCCCGCTCCGAATCTCTAATTTCTTCGGGCAAAATTTTCACATCGACCAATAAATGAGTCATTAACGTATTGTGTATTTCGTCAATTTCAGCATTTTCAAAATGTTTGTCCAAAAGCTCATCAACATATTCATCAAGCATATCAAGGATTTCATCTTTCAGTCGTTCACCTTCAAGTGCTTGCTTTCTTCTGTTGTAAATTACTTCACGCTGTTGATTCATTACGTCATCATACTCAAGCAATCTTTTACGAATGGCAAAGTTATTTTCTTCCACTTTCTTTTGAGCACGTTCAACAGATTTGGTAATCATCGAGTGTTCAATAGCTTCGCCCTCTTCCATACCCACGCGGCGCATAACATTTGTAACTCTATCGCTGCCGAAAAGTCGCATTAAATCATCTTCAAGACAAATGAAAAACTTTGTAGTTCCGGGGTCTCCCTGTCGTCCGGCACGTCCGCGCAACTGCCTGTCAATTCTTCGGGATTCATGTCTTTCGGTACCGAGAATGTAAAGTCCGCCTTTATCTACAACTCCGGCGCCGAGTTTAATATCAGTACCACGACCGGCCATATTGGTTGCAATTGTTATAGCTCCGGGCTGACCGGCAGATTCAACAATTTCCGCTTCCCGCTGATGCTGTTTTGCATTTAACACATTATGCTGAACGCCTTGCCTCTTCAGCATTCTACTCAAAGTTTCAGAAACATCAACGCTGGTAGTACCAACAAGCACAGGTCTTTTTTCTTCTCGCAGCGATTTTATTTTTTCGATTACCGCATTAAATTTTTCACGTCTTGTTCTATATATTGCATCATTTTCGTCATCTCTGGCAATTGGTCTGTTTGTCGGGATAACGTTAACTTCAAGTTTATATATCTCGTAAAACTCGCCTTCTTCCGTTTCGGCTGTTCCGGTCATACCGGCAAGTTTTTTATATAATCTAAAATAATTTTGCAGGGTAATTGTAGCAAGTGTTTGTGTGTCTTTTTCAACTTTAACATTTTCCTTTGCTTCAATAGCTTGATGAAGTCCATCGGAATATCTTCTTCCGGGAAGTACGCGTCCGGTAAACTCATCAACAATGGCAATTTTCCCGTCTTCGGTAATAACGTATTCGTCATCTTTTTCAAATAAAGTATAAGCCCGCAAAAGTTGATTCAGCGTATGAATAATCTCACTTTTTTCGCTGTATGTGTTATAGAGTTTGTCTTTCTCCTTAAGTTTTTCATCTTCAGATAAAGTTGTATTCTTTTCAATATCGTGAATTATTTCGCCAAGATCGGGCAAAACAAAAAAGTCCTTTCCTTCGGAAGAACCTGAGGCTAATTCATCCCTGCCTTTTTCAGTCAAGTCAATTGAATTATTTTTTTCCTCAATTGCATAAAAGAGTTCATCATCAATTTCGTGCATTCGTTTTCCGTTATCTCGCAAAAACTCCAGCTCGGTTGACTGCATTAATTTTTTATATTCCGGTTCTCCAAAAAGTTTTATCAATTTTTTGTTTTTAGGGAACCCCCTGAACGCTCTTAAAAGATTTACACCGGCTTGAGCCTGATCTGCTTTTTCGCTGCTTTTCAGTAATTGTTCAGCTTCATTAACAATTGAGGCAACGAATTGAGCCTGCTTTTTGAAAAGCCGCTCGACCTTTGGTCTCATTTCATTGAATTTTTGATTATCAGAATCAACCGGACCGGAAATAATAAGAGGAGTTCGAGCTTCGTCAATTAACACCGAATCAACTTCATCAACAATTGCGTAATTATGAGGTCTCTGCACGCGATGTTCTTTTTCGATTGCCATATTATCACGCAAATAATCAAAACCGAACTCGTTGTTTGTTCCATAAGTAATATCTTGATTATACATTACTTTTCTTTTATCGGAATCCATTGTGTTTAAAATAACACCGACAGTTAATCCGTGAAATCTAAAAATTTCACTCATCCACTCGCTATCACGTTTTGCCAAATAATCATTAACCGTAACAAGGTGAACTCCGCGTTCGGTAAGAGCATTTAAATACATTGGAAGAGTTGCAACAAGTGTTTTTCCTTCACCGGTAGCCATTTCCGCAATTTTTCCTTGATGCAGAACGATTCCGCCAATCAATTGAACATCGTAAGGAACCATGTTCCACGTTACTTTATTTCCGGCAACCATCCACGAAGTTCCGACCAATCTACGGCAAGTATCTTTAACAACGGCAAATGCCTGCGGAAGAAGTTCATTTAACGTATCTTCATATTCTTCATCAAGTCGTTCGTTTAAGTCTTCAAGTTCGTCGTAAATTTTATTACGGTCGCCCGAAAAATCATCGGCTGTAAGTTCGCTGTTTAATTCATCAATTTTATCGTGTAATTCTTTGGTCCTGCTTTTTAATACTTCCTTAAATTCAATCGTTTTTGCTTTTAACTCATCGTCTGTTAAACTTTGTAACTTTTCATATTCTACATTAATTTCATCAACAACCGGCCATAAGTCTTTTAAAGCCTTAGCATTTTTATCGCCGAATATTTTTTTAGCGAATCCTTTTAACATTAAAAATCTCCATATGTTTTTCTGAATTTAAAATTAACTAAAGGGGTTTTGAAAAGCAATTTAGTACAGCATATCTGACCTTAATAAAGAAATTATTTTAAGTGGAAAAAACCAATCTGTAATAGCGGTATATTAGGTTAGATTTTTAATCAATCATGTTGTGTTGAAGATTAGACCTTTGAAACAACAAACCGCCTAACCTAATTTATCATTTACTTTTCCGGGAGATATTACGACATCCAGAATAACCGGTGATGTTGCGATGTAATTAAAATAAATATCTTAAATTTATATTCATCATTATTTCCGGACTGGTATCTAAAATATTGTAACCCAACGCGCCACGAATATGAATTTCATTATACAAATTATAACTAAGTCCACCACTTAACATTATAAAATCACTATGGTAGGAATAATTCGAAGTATAATTACCTTCTCCGATAAAATCTAATTTATTGGTAATAGGGTAACTTAAGCCAGCACCAAATATATAGTAGTATTTCCCAAATAATTTCGATTCGTAAATTAATGCCGCCTTAGCTGTCAACCCTATATTGTTCAAAATATTCTGTCGATAAGAACTCCAGATTCCAATACTACCCTCTGTTACTTCATAATAGGGACCTACAGATAGTTTTAAGTCTTCATCAATAAGTTTATATTTCGCTATAATTATAGCATTAGATTCATCAAAATTAAAAGCATCCCCGCGAAAATTAAGATGGACTGCCAACGCAATTGTTGAGGATATTTTATAACCTCCTTGAAGATACAAATCAGTATTATTTGATTTTGGACTCTCTATATCCAAAACGCCACTTTCCAAATAATTATTGTCCGCCATATCGAAATATGAGTAAAGCAATGTGCTTGAACTAAAAGTTTGAGAATTAATATTTGCAGTTACCGCAAAAAGCAATACAATAACAACGAATGACTTCATAACAACCTCCATTAAATTATATAGTAATTACACTTATTTGCTGCATAACGGCGTCGCTTTT
>CAZXDS010000095.1:11330-12736 GCA_964639525.1 uncultured Melioribacteraceae bacterium
GAAAACAATTTTTCTGCAATTACTTCATGATATTTTTCTGATGCATAAATACCATTATCGCGAAAATATTCATTAATGTTTTTTGACTTAATATTTAGTAATTCAACATAAGAAATATTTTGATCTTTAAGTCTGTGCTTAAAAAACTCATCTAACTTTTTGCAAAGAAAAGGCTCATAGGAACTATTATTTCTGTTTCCTATTCCCAAAACTATCGGGATTATATCGTTTGCATCGCAAAATCCAACTATATTGGATGTAAGTTCAAAGTATTTGTTTAGAGAATATTTTAAATTTCCGAATATTTTTCCCGCTTTGTAATTAAAATTAACAAGTATTCTGTGTAATTTTGTTTGATTATTATCAGGTTTAAATACAATACTTTTTTCAAATTTTAAAATATTGAATTTTTCTGTATTCCAAATTTTTAGAGACGGAATATTTAATGAATATCTTCTCTTTCCTCTTTTGTTCAAATATTTATAAAGAAATTTTACAACTCTTAAAAAAGGCTCCGGTCTAACATGAAAAATTAGAAAATCAATTTGAGCTGTTTTTTTATAATTGATAATTTTCTTCAGACAGGAATTAAACCTCTCATAACGAATAATATTGATATTAAGTTCTATATTATAAGCGCTTTCAATTTTTCTTTTTAATCTTTGGTGAAATAAATCTTCAAATAAAATATCGTTTTGCACGGGAAAACAGCCTCCAACAAATGTTAGATAAATGGTCTTCTTCCTTTTTTGTGCGATATAATTTTTAGCAGCTATATACTCCTGCGGGGATATTAAGACTTTATCTTTCTCTAAAATGGAAAATGCTTTTCTTTTACTATTTTTTTCAAAAGAGGTAATAATTTGCTCTGCATCTTTGGAGGATACTTTTAAATCTAATCTATGTTTTATTAGCCTATCAAAAGGTATGTGTTCATTCTCTTTTTTAAATCGGTTGAGTATTTTAGTTTGCTTGCTTGTCAAAGTTGTATGTGCAACATCATTACCAAAAATATTATATAAATAATGCAACATGGATTTATAGAAAGAATAGTTGTCTAATTCTAAGTACGGCGAATGGAGAATTGATAACTTCTTTGGCGCAAGAACAAAATATAAATGCTTAATCCATTTCCAATATTCTATACTATTTTGATGAAAAAAAGGAAATGAGTTTATACTTAAATTGTAATCGCAATGCCCAAAACCATAACGTTTTATTTTAGGATTTGGCGTTTTAACAATCAACTCTAAATTTGATAGTCCATTTTTGCTTTCTATTGTTGGAATAATTTCATTGTAAGAAATATTATTTTCTGCTAAAAGTTTCTCAAATTTCTGTATTTCTTCTGTTGATTCAATTTTTGGTAGAATTATTGAGTTTACAAAACAATTGGATAAGGTTTT
>CAZXDS010000096.1:0-12549 GCA_964639525.1 uncultured Melioribacteraceae bacterium
GTCTGTTTCCCCACGACTGAAGTCGTGGGTTAGTCAAAATATTACTTTTTAGAGTGGACTCATTAATTATTATCAATAGCATCATTCTTTAATTGAGTTTTTACCGGAAGTACAATTTTTATTGTTGTTGGAACCGGTTTCCCGTTCTTCATTCCGGGCTTGAATTTTGTAAAAAGTACTGCTACTTCGGCTGCAGTTCCTACGCCGTAGCCGACACCTTTTAAAACCTTTGTATCTATTACATTTCCCCATTGATCTATACTGGCATTTATAACAATTTCACCATTCAATTTTAACTGATAAGCTTTATGCGGGATTTTGAATCTTTTAAATAATGCCGAAATTCCTCCTTCCGGTTCCGGACAAACATCAGCTTGGCAAGTTATTGTTTTTAGTTTTAATTTAGCTTTTATCGGTTGTTTTTCAGTAGGTTCTAGTTTATCATTTAATGATTGTTTCTTTGTGTTTTCAGTGATGGAATTGTTAGTTTTTTTAGATGTAACTTTATTTTTTTTCGATTCTGTGGACTGTGTTAGCAAAATGTCAGTTGAATCTTCAATAGTTGATGAAGGAGTCATTATGTCAATATTTGATTGTTCATTACTTGCATTCGAGTGTCTGTTTGTTTGTGCGGAAGCCAAGACAGTTTTCTCAATTTTAAATTCAATATTCAGAGTTAAGTGAGATTTTACAATATTGCCTTTGTCGTGTCCGGGTAAAAATCTAGATTTTTTCACAGCTTTTAATGCCGCTTCATCACAACCTAAGCCAAGTCCTTTAATTATTTCGGATGCTGTTACAAACCCTTCTTTGTTAATTGTTGCTACAATTGAAACATTTCCCTCCAATCCGTATTGTTTAGCTTCCTTCGGATAAACAACTCTCTCTTGAATTGCCTTTATTCCACCAATTGGTTCGGGACATATATCTACATCGCAAATCGGCATGTCGATTTCAGATAATTTTCTTTTGTTAGCAATAATACCTTTAAAATCATTAATTTTTGGAACAAAAAGAGAATCATTTTCAATGGTATCCCTTTTGGTTAATTTCCCCATATTATAATAACGAATTTCCTTTAATGCACCATTTTCCCAATAAATTTTATCAATACCGTCTCTAATTCCATTTGAGACAGAATAATCTTCCTTTACCAAACCGGTTTTATAAAATTCAGTAACTTTACCGTTTAATTTTCCCTGATTATACGTTTTTATTGTTTCCAAATTACCGTTGTCATAATACCAAATACTTTTAGAATCGAGAACATCGTTCACATAAGAAAGTCTTGCTTGTATTTTATGATTAGAATAATAACTGCGAATAATCCCGTTTTGTGCTTGAACGGAAAGCGAAGATAATAAAATAATGTATATAAATGATTTCAATGTAAAATATTCTTTTTTTGAAGTGCTAATGTAAGGAATTAATTAAAGTAGAATGGGAAATATTTAAAACAAATTCTGAATTGGCAAAAAAAAACGCACTCTTATTTTAAAAGAGTGCGGTAATAATGAAAATTATTTTCTATAATGAAGAAAATTGCCAGCCAATTTCAAGCTGAAGTTGTTTCATTTCCAATTCGATAGTCTGCTGATTTGGAGCATCTAAAGGATTTGGACCTGTAACTGTACTTGAAGGAGCATACATCATTGAAACAGTTAAAGCATTTGATTTATTAACTTTTCTTGTAACACCAAAAGTAATGTGGTTTTCAATAACACCCGGTGCAAGAATATTAAATAAAACTTCTGAACTTTGTACGGGATTGTCGCCGTGTGAAAATCCTGCCATAATTGTCCAATTATTAACTTCGTACATCAAACCGAATTTGTAAATGTTTATATCTGTCCAGCCGAAACCCCAACCGCCGTCAGTTCCAAGAGCCTGGAAATTTGGGTTTGGAGTGCCGGTAGGATCAGCAGGATAATTAGTTGTTAAGTCCATTGGATTTGCAATTGATTTAACTCCGGAATAAAGAATTTGCTGAAAATCAGCCGTAATTTTAAATCCTTTAGCCGGTGTTACTGCAATACCAACATTCCAAGTTGCAGGAATATCAAATCCGCCTTGTTCGGCAAAAAGTCCTTTGTAGTCATCAAAATTCCCCATAGAAATTTTCATTTGATAAGAAGCACCAATTGATAATGCAGGCATAAGCTGACCTTGATAACCAACACGAACACCAACTCCGGTTGCTGTGCTGTTTTTGTTTCCTGTTAATGCAGTCGGGTCGCTTGAAAATCCACTAAAAGCTATTAAACCTTGAGCAGCAAATTTATCGTAAGCTAATAATGCGGTTACACCAAGTGCATGTCCCTTTGTAAATTCAATAGAATAAGTAGCACCAACAAACATTTGCTCAATGTTAACACCGGTTTTAGGTGAAGTAGTATCGTAAAATACTTGATCAGGATATTCAGTGTTCATTCCGCCGTTTCCAAAAAGCATTATGCCGAGAGCCATAGTTTTATTTAATGCAAAACTCGCACCAATTGAAGGAAAGAAGAAAGCATTTTTATCACTTTCAAGAGTTTGTGGTTTTAATCCAAATGTACCGGGAAAACCTGATGGATTACCTGTAACGGTAAATTGACGCATCGGATTGAAATATGCAATATTTACATCATAAGTAGTGCGCCCGAGAAAAGCCAATCCAGCCGGATTATTTGAAGCACCGAGTGAACCTAATGATAATGCTGTTCCACCACCTGCGAGAGAACTGTATCTTATTCCAATTCCATGACGAAAATATCCGCCGGTTGCTAATACAGTTTGAGCAGATAAACCCACAAAAAGTACAACTGCTGCAAAAATTGATAATAGTTTTGATTTTTTCATTTTTCTTTCCCTTATTATTAAAAGTTAGTTATGTTGTTTGGTTGTTAATTAGTCTTCCGTATATTCTTTACCGAGTAAAGCTTTTTTAATTGATTCGTCCAATATACCCGGCATGCTCATGTGATCCATAAAAGCACTCATTCCGGCATCCCAGAAATACATATCCATTCTCGACATTTCTCTCTGAGTATAAACTTTTATTTCATTCCCTTCTTGAATTAAAAGGACTTCAATCGGATATGCCGAAGCGTGATCGAGTCCGGGACACATATTGGCATCATCCTCTCTTGAACTTCCGGCAATATTTAATGACACTGCTTCCGTTCGCGGGCGTGTAAACCCCAATAAAACAGCATCCTTTTTTGGTGACTCTATTTCTGAAACCAATTTCCACTGTAAATCTTGTGCTGAAGGAGACCATCTGTAAGTACTGTCGTCTTCAGTAGGTTTAAATGATTTTAAATTGGATAAAAATTGATTTTTCAGTTTTAATAAACCGTCAAAACCGGTTTGATTTTTTTTCGTGTAGATTACCGGAAATTGATCTTCATCTGTAAAAAAAGTTAAATGCCCAACCATCATAAACATGTCTTTTGATGATTCAGCTAAATCTTCATCATCGCGAATCGGCGGCATTGCTTTCTCAACATTTGTCCCGATTCCAATTGTGTGAATCAATTTTACAAATTCAGATTTGAATATTTTTGTTTTTTCGACTACTTCATTGTAAATTTTTTCATGATCATTTTCATAAAGGTCATTGAATATGATTCGGTTAATCGTTTCCGGATCTGTAATTTCAATGTTTACACCATTAGTATCTTCATAAATACCAATGCGTAAAAATGAAGCGACAAGATATTTGCTGCCGTAAGAAGTGAGCATCTGCGTATAATCGGTATTTTCTAAAACGAGAACGCCCGCATTAAATCCGCAATGTTCAGAAGTATCCTGTCTTATATAATCAGGAGTTGAAATTTTCAAATTTGAGAGAACTTTGTATCCGTTATTCTCAAATATAGTGGTAAGTTGTGATTGAACTTCCGGAACCGTTCCTTTTACTGAAGTTACAGTCTGTAAATAAATGCCATGTTCTGAAGCAAAAACGCTAAAAGTTACAAAAAATGCAACAAAAAGTGTCGTTAGTTTTATCTTCATTTTCTTTCCCCGCTACTGGATAAAATAATTAATTTATACTAACAAAAACTACTCTTTTACTATGTCAAGAATTATACCACAATAAAACAAATTTCCGGTTCTATGTAAAAATGATACTTGCTCCGGCTGATTTTTCGTAGAATTCACCGACTGTAATTATTTCATCAACTTGCGGACAAAAATCCTCTTTTTTAAGATGGAACATATCTACAGTTGCTTTGCAGCCGTAAATTTCAGCACCTGTATCGTGGATCATTTCAATAAATTCTCGTACAGGAGGAATATCCAATTTTTCCATTTCTCCTTTCATTTTTGACGTTGCAAATGCCGACATTCCGGGTATTGCGCCTATAATTGTAGGAATGTGCATGGCAGGATTTCCAACTGTTGCTACTTTTAATTTGTCCATTCTTTTATCAATAACCGCATCCAATCCGAAAAATGTAAAAAATAATGTGGCTTCCATTCCTTCCATTCTTGCGCCGTTTGCCATTATTAGTGCGGGATAAACGCCTTCCAATGAACCTTTGGATACAACTATAGATACTTTTTCAATTTGATTTGCCATTTCTTTTCTCCGTTGAAATTTTCTTAATTCAATTATATTAGTTCTTGTTTATTAAAGTATTATTCCCTGTAAAATATTAACAGGGAATAATAAAATATTTAATTAAAAAATATTAAATAATCTATTATAAATAATAGATTAGATACATCCTTTTGGTTTTGGTATTCCGGCAATCCGTGCTGCTCTTTTAGCCGGACCTTTTGGGAACAACTGATATAAATCTTTTGTCGGTACACCGCTTTGTTTAGTTAATTTTCTAATTGACGGGCCTGTACCGTTTTCGGCATATTCCTTGCGCATAAAATTAATTACTTTCCAATGCTGTTCATTTAGTTCATCCAAACCTTCTTCTTTTGCAATTTCTTTTGCAATTTCTTCTGTCCATTGTTCTGCATCTTCAAGATAACCTTCTGCATCAACGTCCACCTGTTTTCCTGCTATTTCTTTTGTACTCATAACTGCCTCCGTAATTTACTTTGCATTAGTATTATTTTTTATTTGGTTAAATGATTTTGGTTCGGCAAGACTTTCTAAGAATTTTAATCCGAAAACCATTCCTCTTCTTACTTCGGGTTTATTAAGTCGTTTGATAAGTGTAAATACTGATATTTCGTCTGCAACTTCGATATCAAGTTTATTGTAAACTGAAACCGCGTTGTTAATTGAGTGCAGCATATCCGGTTGCGTAAGGCTTTTAACCGTGTTTAATATTGTAACAATGTTGTCTCCAAGTGCTTTAACGTCATCTATCGAAAAAGAAGTAACAACATTATCAGCAACATTTTTTAGTTCCTTTGCAAAATTGAAATATCCTTTTCTGTCAAACTCATCAAGATTTTTCATTGAATCTAAAATTAGTTCTCTTGAAATTGGAGAAAAGTCTTCAAAAAATCCCTTCACATTTTCCAACAGTTCAAAAGTTTTTGTGATATTATTTACATTTCGCAGCAATTTTTTTGCAAGGAAAAGAATATCACCGGAGTTCACAGAGTCGTGCATTTCGTCCAATTCGGTAACGGCAGTTTGAAAAAGATCAGTTCCCACACGCATTAAATCATCTTTCAAATCTTCCATTTCTTTACGGTGTCTTCGCTGTAACTCAATTTCCTCAAGAACAATATCCAACTTTTTATTTAGTTCGCTTATTTCTGTTTGATATTTTATATCTTCCATTTTATAACCTCTTACCAGCCATTGACATTTGAGACTCAACAGGCATTTCAGCCCCTTTCAATAATATGTTCCAATAAATCCAGCGGAACATTACTTTTCCGTAATGATTCATTTTAGTTTCTTCAAGAAGTGAAAATGGTCCGATGCCCGGAAGGGGAAATTTACCCGGAAGCGGTTCGGTTTCGTAATTAAAATCAATAAGAATTCCTTTGCCGAAACCCGATTCGATATAGCAATTTGCGTGTCCATCAAATTTTGCACGGAGTTCTTTTCCGTCAATTGCACTCAAAAAGTTTTCCGTTAAAACTTCGGCTTCAAAATGCACAACCGAACCTGCTTTTGAACTCGGCAGATTTGTTGCATCGCCGATAACAAAAATGTTGTCGTATTTATCGGATTTTAATGTGTGCTTATCTGTTGGAATAAAGTTTAATTCGTCTCCCATTCCACTGCGTTCAATTGCTTCATCGCCCATATTTGTGGGTATTGATACCAACACATCGAAAGGAACCTCCGTTTCATCCCAAGAGATAATTTTCTTATTCTCGTTATCAACTCGTGCAATATTAAAATCGGAAGTAAGTTTAATATTTTTCTTTTCAAGGAAGTTGCCGAGAATTGAAGCAGCTTTTGGTTTTGTAAATGCGCCCGGCAATGGGGTTACAAAATGAATATCTACTTTATCGCGAATCCCTCTTTCGGTAAAATACCAATCGGCAAGGAATACAAATTCGAGTGGGGCAACAGGGCACTTAATTGGCATTTCTGCAATGTTCAAAACTAATTTCCCGCCTTCCCAATATTTAAAAAAATTGGCAAGAGCCATCGCACCTTCAATTGTGTAAAAGTCAAATATATTTTTGTGCCATAAGTCTCCCGTCATTCCCTCAATTTCATCAGGTCTAATTTTTGTTCCGGTTGCAATAATTAAATAATCATAATTTAGCACAGCATTATTTTTCAACAACACTCTATTCTCTTCCGGTTCAATTTTTTCAATTTCCGACATAATTACATCAGTGCCTGAAGGGAAAAAATCCCTCTTGGGTTTTATTACATCTTTTTTAGAATATATTCCGAATGGAATAAACAAAAAGCCAGGCTGATAATAATGAGTTTCGTACTGGTCAACTATTGTTATTTGCCATTCATCTTTTTCAAGAATATCATTTAGTTTGTTAAGCATCATTGTTCCGCCGGTTCCGGCGCCGAGAATTACGAGTTTACGCATTTTATCTCCTAATTAATTATGGTAATAGTTCTTTTAATTTATTTTTGATTGATTCACAACTACCGAAACTTTGGTAAACTTCGCATTCGCGGCAATCCTTTCCGGCGCAAAAGTTATCTTTGTGGTTAAGCATCCAACACGGTTTTGTGTGTCCCAAATAAAACTTACACTTATGTCTGTCCTCCAAACTGCAATTCACAATTGCCCAGCAAGGTAACAATGCTAAATTTCGCCGCATACCTTCCATTGTCATTCTGTCTTCGGTAATTGTTCTTTTAATACATTTTACTCTTTCAATATCCATTTCGGAATACAACCTTTGATTGCTGTCTTTTCTAAACGGAATAATCAATCCTTCACGTTCGTACATTCTTAATGTATAAACCGATATGTCTAAAATTTTTGCAGCAGTACTGATTGTGTATATCGGGTCGTTCGGTTTATTTTTCATAAAACTCCATCCTTTGCATTGACTGATGTCAACTATCTTGCCAACATTCAATGTTAGGTTTTTTTGCTGAAAAGAGAGGAAGCTTGTTTTTTCTTCTTAATTTTAAGAAAAGATTGGCTGGGAAATTCTTATAAATAAAAAATTGTACAACTCTATTTTCTGTTTAGGTACTTTGGCTTAGCTCAAATAGTTACAGTATTATTCATCTCTCATTAATTACGCAGTTTAATTTACAATATTTGTGGACGCAGTCCATAGAGAAGAAGAGAAAAGTAAAGGAACAGTTCAATTTTGAGTGATGCCGTTTGTTTTGCATCTAAAATCGTAAATCGGTGTTCCTTGTTCGATATTCATTTTTATAGGCTCTTTGCTGTAATATAAGCACAGGAAAATATCATTTGATTCCCGTAAAATAATTATTTTAAAAAACTTCAAAAAAAATTAAAAAACGGCTAAACAAAATTAAACTTTTACCGATAGTGAAATGCGGAAATATTTTTAATTTGGAAAAGGAGATCCAAAATGAGTACTTCAGGGATTGAAAGACTCGGTTTTACCAAGTCAATCTCACCAAAAGACAAGCTTTCTTCAAAAAAGGGAAGCAAAAAATCATCGCAAGGCACAGGCAAAATCAGCGATTCGTTAAAGATTTCATCAAAGGCTAAAGAAGTCAGCAGTATGATGAATACTCTTCGGGATGTACAAAATCAATTGGATGCGAATCCTAAAGTAGCCGGTAAAGTGCACAACGAATTCGATTTCGGATTTTTGGGAGATTTGTTCGGTGATAATTCACGAAATATTGAAAAAGTACTGAAAGGAGTTACTCAGGAAATTAAGAACAATGTTAATACGGCGGTAAATGTGCATAGTAACATGGATGTTGCGGAAGTTCAAAGTTTTATTTCCTAGTAAATCTATTTAATTGTTTAAGGAAAGTTGGTTTTCAACTTATCTGATTAAGTATTTAAAATTGGATTTTCTTCTAAAAAGAAAAATGGAGGAAGAAATGGACAGGATAGGTATGTCAAATAATATGATTCAAATACAAAAGTTATCTTCATCTACTCTGGTAGTTGATTTTGTTGTTGCAAGTTCAAGAACGGACAGGAAGTATGAAGAAAAAAATCTCGAACTGATTAAGAAAAAAGCAGAATTGGAAGCTAAAAAGCAACAGGAAAATAAAAAACATGTTTTGGCGAAAGATGAGGTTCAACAAAATTCAAAAACACATAATGTTAAACAGGATGCTAAAGTAAACAAGACTCATTTAATTGAAAAAAAAGTTGTTGAAAAGAATAATAAAAATCAAACTAAATCAAAAATAGGCAGTAAGATTGATTCGAAAATCTGATATACTATTTGTTAATAAAACCTCTCGAATAATTATTAAGTAACATTGCATTGCAGTGTTGTCTTCTACATTTTGTTTCTTTTATTAAATCATCTACTACTTTTGGGCAAAAGCGTTTCAACATCTTCATAAATAATTGTTATTAGCTCTTCATCACTTTGCAGTTCACTTTTACTTATTCTCTCTTCTTGATTGCTTATTGCTTTATCAAGATAATTTCTTGCGGTGCGTGCATTTCCGAAATGTGTATCACGGTTTTCGTATAAATCGGCAAAAATTTCGAGCAATAATTGCAAAGCTCCTTCGTCTAAAATATAACCGTTTTTTTCGGCAACGTCAGCAGCAATGGTAAGAAGTTGTCGCGGAGTGTAATCTTCAAATTCAAGGTAATTATTGAAACGGGATTTTAAGCCCGGATTTGATTCTAAGAATTGCTGCATTTCATTTGTGTAGCCGGCAACTATAACAATGAATTGTCCTTTGTAATCTTCCATCTTTTTGAGAAGTGTGTCAATAGCCTCCTGCCCGAACTCACTTTTCCCTCGAACTAAAGTGTAAGCTTCATCAATAAAAAGAGTTCCTCCAAGTGCATCTTGAATTACTTTGTTAACTTTTATTGCAGTTTGTCCTTGATAACCTGAAACAAGGTCGGCCTTATCAACTTCAACCAAATGTCCTTTTTCTAATATTCCAAGTTCCTTGTATATTTTGCTCAATAATCTGGCGACAGTTGTTTTGCCTGTTCCCGGATGACCAAGAAAAACTGAATGCATACTTTTATCAATTATTCTAAGTCCGCGTTCCTTTCGCAATTTGGCTATTTTAATACTGCTTATCAATCGCTGAACACTATTTTTAACATCCTCCAAGCCAATTAGATTTTGAAGTTCTTCAACCAGTTCTTTTAATCGTTCAGGATCTCCTTTAATAATGTATCTCTTTTTTTGTTTTGTACTTTGATTTAGAACTTTAAAATCAGCAGTAAGAATAACATTTTTTGCTGTGTCTTGGTCTTCCTTTTTCAAAGCAGAAACACGCAAAAGCATTTGTTGATAAGCATCGTCAACCATTGTTCTTACTAAACGTGCGTTTCCGAACTCTTTATCTCTTGTCCGGTATATCTCATTAAAATATTTTTCTAACCGTTCTATAGCTTCCTGTGCTAAGATTGCTGATTTATTATTGATATAAATTTTTGTCAGTGTAAGTAACTCTACAGGAGTATAGTCTTCAAAGAAAAATGATTTCGTAAATCTCGATTTAATTCCCGGGTTACTGCTGATAAACTTTTTCATTTCCTCAGTGTAGCCGGCAGCGATAGTAATAAATTTTCCACGATCGTCTTCCATTCGTTTAAGCAGTGTGTCAATCGCTTCTTTTCCAAAATCATTGCTTGAGCCACCCGCAATTAGTGAATAGGCTTCGTCAACAAAAAGAGTTCCGCCGATTGCTTTATCGATTACTGCGGTTGTTTTTTCTGCAGTTTCTCCAATATGACTTCCCACCATGTTTTGTCTGTCAACTTCTACGAGATGACCTTTGGGTAATATTCCGAGAGCGGAATAAATTTTCGAAAAAATTCTTGCGATAGTTGTCTTACCTGTTCCGGGATTCCCAAGAAATAAAATGTGAGATGAAAACTTTGAACGAACACTTTCTCCTTGTTCATTAAAATAGCGGGCTAATTTTATCAAATCTTGAATTTCTTTTTTTACAGAAACTAACCCTACAAGTTTGTCCAGTTCGTTTACAGCATCAGTTAAAGCATCTTCATCAATTGGAATGTTTACCGAATCGTTCTTTTCAGTTTGTAAAATATTTTCAACGTCTGACTTTTGAATTGTCATCATTGATTCGGTTGTTTTTTCGCTTTCGGGAGAGTTTAAATACCGCTTACTCAAGCTAAGTTTTAGATCGACAAAAATGCCGCCAACCAAACGTGCATTGCCGAAAGTCTCATCTTTTGCTCTATATAGATTGATAAAATGTTTCATTAAAAGTTGTTCTGCATTTTTTGCAAGCAGATATTCATCTTTCTCTATCTTAAGTTTCAATATCTCCATAAGTTCCGCCGGAGCATAATCATCAAAAGTAATAAATTGTGTAAACCTTGATTTTAGTCCGGGGTTAGATTTTAAAAACGTTTCCATCGGCTCGGGATAACCGGCGGCAATAACAGCAAACTGTCCTTTTTTATCCTCCATTCTTTTTAAAAGGATGTCAATGGCTTCCTGTCCAAAATCCTGACTGCCGCCTTTTTTCACAAGTGTGTAGGCTTCATCAATAAACAAAATTCCCTGCATTGCACTTTCAATTAATTTTTCAGTTTTCTGTGCGGTTTCTCCGATATATTGTCCCACAAGTGCAGAGCGGTCAACTTCAACAACATGCCCTTTTTCAAGTATTCCCATTGCTTTAAAAATGCCTCCGAGGATTCTGGCAATTGTGGTTTTCCCCGTCCCCGGATTTCCGGTAAAAATTGCATTTATTGCAATGCCTTCCTGTGCTTTTAATCCTTTACTTTTCCGCTCCTTCATAAAGGCAAGATAATCAACAAAATTTTTAACAGATTTTTTTACATTATTTAGTCCGACAAATTCATTCAGTTCCGCTAACAATTCATCCAATGATTTTTGAGAATCCGGCTGTTGAATTTGTAAATTTTCAAACCGAGCATTGCTTTTTGTTTTTTGAGGTAGGGGAGAATCGGTTATTTCCTGAATACTTTCATCACCAATCCAAAACCATTTTTCACCTATCTTAAAATCATTCAAATATACTTCAACTCTGCCTTGTCCCAAGTCCCACTTTAGTTTGCCCTCCAAACTGTAATTTTGCGTAAAGACAACAGAATCCCAATCATCGCGGACAGTAAGTTCAAAATGGTTTATATTTTTTTGAAAATCGTTAACGTACCAAACTGCTTTCCCTTCAAAAATATTTGTTTCAATTCTAAAAAACGGATTGTTAAAAATAACTTCTACGCCTATAGAATCAGTTGAATCGGCATCAATTTCCGAGTAATATTTTCGCTTCCCGGTAATAGATTCTTCCTCTTCGTCAAATATTTTACATAGAAATACTTCGGCAGTATCGTTTGGAAAATAGACAAAATCCGTGCGTTTTTTCATCGGAATTTTAGTTTCACTTTTTCTATCAGCATTATTTTTTGTGCTTCTTTTAGCTGATGTTTTTCCAATATCTTCCTTTGTAACATGAAGTCCGGTTTCAGTCAGCTTGCTTAAAAGTCCTAATTCCTCCTTCGGGTCAATTCCATTGAATTGGAGAATAGTTTTATACAGCTCCAAAAATTCATTGTCAGTCTTTAACAATTTTTTGTGTTTACGAGCATGCTTTAATGCGGGCGCATACTTGAATTGTTTAAGCAGAGCATTAAGATAAATCAGTAAAGCGGTATCATTAAATCTTGTTAGTTTTTCATCATTCAAAATAATTTTGGTAATAAAAATAGCAACCCAGCTCTCGCCACTTTGCAACGCTTCATTACAAATGTTAAAATAGTCTTTTACATTTCGAGGTTTAACTTTAGCTTTTCCTTTTTGCAATTCCCGACAAATAAAAAGATATTCTTTCATCTTTTCAATTTTAGTTTTATCGCTGTCATAAAAATTGTGTGAAAAATTAAGTGAAGTTAAAGCATCATCAAATTTATCAAGTGAAGCAAAGATTCTTGTTTGAGTTAAGAAAGTCCGGCTTAAATTATATTTTTGAAACGAAATTGCTTTTTCAGATATTGATTGAGCTTCTTTTAA
>CAZXDS010000097.1:0-12492 GCA_964639525.1 uncultured Melioribacteraceae bacterium
CCAAAAAATTTCTTTTACGTATTGATACAAAACTACAAAAAATAAAATTCCCAAAAGAGAAATCTATATTTAACAAAAATTATTTTGATGATACTATCTCTACTATTTGGCGTTGGTATCAAGCTGTAAATTATTTAAAAGAAAAAGGTGAAGATGATAAAACTCTATTGAAAATTGATTTGTCCACGCACTTACATGACTTTGTCTCAAACAATCCAGAAAACTTTGAACTTCTATTCCAGCAATCGTTTGATGACTATGGTCATGTTAGCAATGATTATATCTCGTTTGCTCCAAAAGTTATATTAGAGTTGTTATCTATTGAACTTACAAGATTATTAGCGAAGAATTACTTGATGAATAAAAAATTTATCTCTTATGATGAAAAGAAAGTTGAAGCTATAAAACAATGGTTAAAAATGGCTGATACACCAAGCAATAGTAACGGTGAGTAAATATTATTATGAGAACAAATAGACGACTAAGACAACCTCGTAAAATAATTCATACTGAACCAAAAGATATTTCAAGTATAGATGAATATGATGAATTATTCCCTTTTACAAATAGTAGGAATTCAATAACAGTTAGAGAAAAGGCTCTCGAAAAAGCCTGGCATGTTCGTGATTTTGAAATTGAAATGTATTGGAAACGTGCTACTTATTTTTGGGCTTTTATAGCTTCAACATTTGCACTCTATTTCGCAGTTATTTCATCAGATAACTATAATAAGGTAGGGTATTTTCAATTGCACGTTTTTGAATTTTTAATTATCTGCTTAGGGCTTCTGCTTTCACTTTCTTGGTATCTTGTAAATCGGGGCAGTAAAAAATGGCAGTCTAATTGGGAAGGACATATCGATAGGCTTGAAGATAACTTTACAGGTCCATTATACAAAGTAGTTTCTTCCAATAAGTCTCATTCAGTCTCACGAGTAAATCAAATCGTAAGTGAAATAGTTCTAAGTATATGGGGCTTTCTTTTTTGTAAATACTTGATTGTCATCATTACTTCTATTCTAGCTAATGGTTTAATAGCGATGCAAAATTTTTTAGGAGTTCAAACAGAACCAATCATACACTTTTTATACAAAACAATTAAAATTCTAAAACCCTATTCATATATGTTTGTAGGCTCAATAGGGACAATAGTTTTTATTATTAGGCTGCTTATAAACTCCAAAACGGGTAGAGAGGACAAAGATATTAATTTTAAGATTCGTAGAAGCAAATAATAATTAGGGAAAGGATAACAATATGCCATATAAAATATTTATTAGTTACTCTACAAAAGATATTACAATCGTAGATCATGTCAAGAAAACATTATCAAATGATAAAATTGATGTTTATGTTGCTGAATACTCAGCCATGCCTGGTGCAAATTTAAGTCAAGATATACAAAATGCAATATTATATTGTGATTTGTTTATAGTTATTTGGAGTAAAAATTCAAAATCTTCAGAATGGGTTTCCCAAGAAATTGGCATCGCAAAAGGTAACAACAAATATATTCTTCCAGTTGTATTAAATAAGTCATTAGAATTACCCGCATTTATAAAAGGACTAAAATATATAGATTCGTCAATCAATGTAGAAACGATGACAAAAAAAATAAAAAGCGTTATCTTTCCAAAAGTCAAAATAAAGCAAAATCATCAAAGAATGTTTTTAATGGCTATTGGTACCGCCATTTTTTACATGTTTGCCAAGAATGATGATGCACAAGATAATAGTTCGGTTTTTTGAAAAATTTTCTATATTATACTTATGAGTCAACAAAAATATTATCTTTTCCTTGACGAATCAGGAGATCACGGCTTAACAAACATAGATCCCAACTTCCCTGTCTTTGTTCTTGCCGGTATTATTATATCATCTGACAACTATGCTGTTCTTCAAACAGCAACCAATAGACTTAAAAACAATTTATGGCCCAACAAAAAAGTTATACTCCATTCCCGCGATATTCGTAAATGCGAAAAGGAATTTTCAATTCTATTCGATCTTAATATTAAAAAATATTTTTATGAGGAAATCAACAAAATCATTTCAAATACTCAATATCAAATTATCTCCTCTGCTGTCAATAAGGGCAAATATGTTAAAAAGTATGGCAAACTACAAGATGATGTTTATGAGATAGCACTTTCTTTTATTTTAGAAAGAACCATTTTTTATTTAGATAGTACCAAAAAGAAAGATATAAATTTGGAAATTATTATTGAAAAACGTGGCAAAAAAGAGGACAAAAAACTCAACACCCATTTTCAAATACTAAAATCTAGGGGCACATCATTTGTAAACTCAAAACGGATAAATGAATATGGCTCAGTAATTAAGTTTTGCAGAAAAAAAGACAATATAGATGGTTTACAGTTATCCGATTTAATAGCATATCCAATTGCTCGTTATGTTCTGGATCCAAATCGCACTAACCCTTCTTTTGAGATATTTAAAAATAAGTTCTACTCAAAAGGCGATAAAATTTACGGCTTGAAAATCTTTCCATAAAAAACAAAAGCCAAGAACAATATCTTGGCTTATGCCGACCGGGGACACCCCAATCCGGATTCTGAAAATTTTATGATGTTAAATAACCAAATCTTAACACTAAAGTCAAGAATATTATTTCTACAAAAGTATTGTCGAAATTGTTTCCTTAAAATTAAATCGTCCGCTCCGCAAAACACCCTCAAACAATATCCTTATTACAAAATCATATCCTGCATCTTGTATCATGCATCCTGTATCATGAACCTTGCATCCTGCCCCCGCTTGTTTTCCTCCGCTAAAATTCCATTTGGTCCAGAAGAAATATTTAAGCTAATTAGAAAAGACTTGGTTGCCAGATTAGTAAATAAATATTTAGAAAATGGGAAATTTATTACTTTTGATAAACAGAAAATAGAAGCACTAAAAGAATGGATAGAAAACTATAACAAAAACTTGGAAGAAAATTGTATAATTTTTAATAAAAGGAAAAACATTATTGAATATAATTATTTAATGTACGCCTATTAATTTCACCATGACTGAAATGAAATTTAATGGTTTTGTCTTTGTTCAACCAAATAATTTGCGGTGATTGATGAAATACATTTGTATCCTCAGAAATACGGTTACTTACTGCACGCTGATTAATCACATCTATTTCGTAAATATCAAGCTCAAAATTCTCGGGTAAGTCTTCAACCCATTTTTTAAATTCTTTTTTAGCTGCAAAGCTAATCATACATCGGTGACTTGTTTTAAAAAGAATTATCTCTGTACCGGACTGTTTTTGATCGAAAATATTTTCCCAATCCGTAATCTTTTTAATTGATTTTATTCTATTCTTCTTTGAAGTATTGATATCCGGAACGGAAAAGAAACCGAGTAAAACTCTTTTTAGTTTTTGCAATATTTATGGCTCTATATTTTGTTTTTAATTATTTATAATTGAACATAATAAATTTGAACGTTTTTAAACACCCAAAGCCGGACAAGCCGGAAAATAAATCACCGCAAAAACACAAATATTATTGATAATATCCTAACAATTTTTCCCCCGTTAGTTTACTTTCACGGACACTTCTGATTTCGGTTTGTACTTCATATAAATTAATTCTTCAGGTCCCAACAAATCTTTCAGCGTCATACCTTCAAGCACATTATCAATTGATTTTTGGATAAGCTGCCACACCGGTCTTGTTGCACACTCTGTCGAATGAATGCAGAAATCATTCAGCCCTGTATGTGATTGGCAAAAATCAGCATCGTATAATTTCCCGCCGAGAAGATTTAGAACGTTACTAATTTTAATATCAGCAGGATTTTTTGCAAGCATATATCCACCGGTATGCCCGCGAACACTTGTTAAATAGCCGCCAAGCCTTAAAAGCCTCAAAATTTTGGCAACGCTATGTTGAGCAATTGCTTCGGATTCACTAATTTCAGGTATGGACAAACCTTCACCCGCATTATAGTTCTTTCCAAAACGGATTAAAAACCTCAGACCATATTCTTCTTGTACACTGAATTTCATTTATATATTATTTACGCTAAAAAAACTCCGACTTAAACGCCGGAGATAAATTTTAATTATTTAACGGAACTTTTGAACCGCACATTTTTATGTATCCAAGTTTTGCAAATTCCTCTTCCGCAATTGATGGACCTTTATTGCCGCATTGTTTATCAAACAATTCAGTTAATTGCGAAGCAACCTGTTCCTCATTTTTACGTTCAATTTGATATCGCTCAAGTGCAGAAACAAGTTTCCCGTCCTTGAACAAAAACATGCTAGGTGAAGACGGTGTAATTCCGTCAGTATATTTTTTCCGAAAATAATCGGCAGCATCTCTTTCCATACCTGCAAAAACCGTAACCATTTTATCAGGAATTATTTTATTCTGTAATGCTAATGCCGCACCTGGACGAGCTGTTCCAGCGGCACAACCGCAAACCGAATTAATAAAAACTAATGTCGTTTTCCCATCTTTAGCCGATAAAGCATTATCAACATCATCCGGAGTAAGCAGATGTTCAAATCCAACTCGCGTCAGTTCATCTCTCATCGGCTGAACCGCTTCTGTGTTATATATCGGTGTTCTATTCGTTTCGTACATTTATGTAGCCTTTCTTATTTTGTTTTGATTAAAAAATTGTAAATAATATATATTATAATTTCTGATATTTTAATTATTTACATGAAACCAAGTTTAAATTTAGCTTCCATGCTCATCATATCTTTATCCCACGCCGGCTGCCAAACAAGATTAACATTGGCAGATCTTACATTTGGCACAGACTCAGCTTTCGTCCTCACTTCAATCGGAAGACTTCCGGCAACAGGGCAACCGGGAGCAGTTAATGTCATATCAATATCTACATTACCCGCATCATCAATACTAATTCCGCAAATAAGTCCAAGTTCCCAAACATCAACGGGAATTTCAGGATCATATACGGTTTTTAAAGCACCGATAATTTCCTGCTCCATGTTTTCTTTATTAATTTCCAAATTGGGATTTGGTATGATTTCATCAACCTTATCTTGAACATTTATTTCTTTATTTTCTTCAGTCATTTTATTTTTATTTTCGTTATCATTTTTGTGGAACCAGTTCATAAAGTATCTCCGTACAAATAACTTTAATTTTTATAACAACATCTTTTTCACTTTTAGCAAGGCGTTTGCAAAAATATCAATCTCTTCTTTAGTATTGTAGAAACAGAATGATGCACGGGCAGTTGCCGGAACATTAAAATGCTTCATTACCGGCTGCGTACAATGATGTCCTGTTCTTATCGCAACTCCATAACTATCAATAATTGTCCCTATATCATACGGATGAATTCCTTCGATAATAAAGGAAACAACGGAGGATTTATTTTTTGCCGTACCGATAATTTTCAAATCTTTTATTTCGCTGAGTTTCTCCGTAGCATACTCTAACAAAGAATTTTCATAAGTTATAATTTCATTCAAATCAAAAGAACGAAGATATTTAAGAGCAACACCAAGTCCTATTGCACCGGCAATATTTGGCGTTCCCGCTTCAAACTTTGTGGGAATCTCACTGAACGTTGTTTTCTCAAAAGTTACTTCTTTAATCATATCACCGCCGCCTTGATATGGCGGAAGTTCGTTTAAGTATTTTGCTTTTCCATAAAGTACGCCTATTCCGGTCGGCCCGTATATTTTGTGTCCGGAAAAGGCTAAGAAATCGCAGTCTAACGTCTGCACATCAATTTTAGAATGCTGAATTGACTGGGCTGCATCAATCAAAACCGGTACGCCTTTTTTGTGAGCAATGTCAATAATTTCCTTCACGGGATTTATTGTTCCAAGTGCGTTTGAAGTATGAACAACAGAAACTAACTTGGTTTTATTGGAAAATAATCCCTCGTATTTTTCCATAATTAATTCGCCGTTATCATCCATCGGAATTACTTTAAGCTTAACTTTATTTCCGTTTCCTAAAAGCTGCCACGGAACAATATTGGCGTGATGTTCCATTTCGGTAATGATAACTTCATCGCCTTCTTTCAAAAATCCTGCCCGCCAAAAAGTTGTAGCCAGCAAATTTATTCCGTCTGTTGTTCCCTTTGTAAAAATAATTTCGGAGGCACTGGGAGCATTTATATACTCTTTTACTTTAAGCCTTGCTGTTTCGTAAGAACCCGTTGCAAGCTCGCTTAAAAAATGTAAACCCCTATGAATATTGGCATTTTCAGAAGTGTAAAAATGCTTAATGCTTTCTATTACAATATCCGGTTTTTGTGTAGTAGCTCCGCTATCAAAATAGATGAGCGGTTTGCCGTTTACTTCACGCGAAAGTATCGGGAAATCAGCACGAATTTTTTCTATTTCAAAAGGTCGTTTTTTCACTACCGGCTTAACTCTATTTTCAACTACTTCTGAAAAATCCATTAAATTTCTTCTCTATGTAATTGTTCAAAAACTAAATGATTTACCTGTTCTTTTAACTCATCAATTCTTATTGATTCAATAACATCTTCTGCAAATGCCTTTATTAACATCGATTGTGCCAAATGCTCCGGAACGCCGCGTGAACGAATATAAAAGTATGCTTCTTCGTCAAGAGCACCGATTGTAGCACCATGGGAACACTTTACATCATCTGCATAAATTTCCAATTGTGGTTTTGTATCTATCGTTGAATTTCTTGACAGAAGTATATTTTTATTAGATTGATAAGCATTCGTCATTTGTGCATCTTCCCTAACCATTATTTTGCCTCTGAAAACTCCGTGCGAATCATCATCCAGTATTCCTTTGTATAATTCGTTGCTGTAACAATTCGGTTTCGCGTGGTCAACAAAAGTATGATTATCTACATGACGAGTTCCATTAGTTAAAAATAATCCGTAAAAATTACATTCAATATTCTCATCATTCAAAACAGACGATAAATCGTTTCTTGTTATTGAAGCACCAAGTGCCAGCGACAAATGTGTGAAAACACTGTCCTTCTCCTGATGAACAGATGTCTGCTCAATATGAAAAGCATTTTTGCTTTCATTTTCAATTTTGGTAATGTCAACATTTGAATTTTTACCGACAAATACTTGCGTAACAGCGTTTGTAAAATATTTTTTCCCTTCAATACCTCGGAAATTAAAAATAATTTTTGCCTGCGAATTTTCTTCTGCAATAATTAAGTTTTTTGGTTGAACTAAAATGTTTTCGTGGTTGTGCCCGCTTAAATAAAGCACTTGAAGCGGGTGCTTAAGTACCGCATTCTTTTTTAAATAAACTATTGCGCCGTCAACTAAATAAGCAGAATTAAGTGCACTGAACGGGGTCTCATTTTTAGAATCAACGTTAAAATATCGGTTATACTGCTCCGGGTATTTTGTAACAAAGTTTGAAAGTTTACCTATAAAAATATCAGGAGACGTTTCTGTTATTTCAGACAGCCTTTCCGAATATAAACCGTTTACAAAAACCAATAGGTTACATTCAAATCCCGTAAAAATAAACTCGGTTATATCAACATCATCTTCAACATTATTCTTTGAAGTAATCGGCATAAAATTCTGTTTCAGAATTGGTGTTACGTTTGTATTCCGCCATTCTTCATTTTTCTTTGTAGGAAAATCTAATGATTTAAATTTATCAAATGAGTTTAGTCTCAACTTATTAATATCGCCGGATTTTTCACCATTTAAACTATTTTGGAAACGTTCAAACTCAGATAAATACCAAGTTTTCGCTTCTATATGTTTTTCATTTTTCATAATCATTTTTTATCTGTTTTAATTCCTATTTGTCATTCCCGAATGTTTTGCTATTTGCATCCCCGCGTGGCTATTGGGAATTTCGCGTATTCTCAAAAGATTGCGATTATTCACCGAATGCTGTGCAAAAGCATATCGGAATGACGAAATTTTTAAAATAATGTTTTTTTTATCTGCAACACTTACCAAATATTACAGACAGAAATTCTACATTCTCAATTATCCATTATCAATTATTTATGCTTCCACAGGTTCATCCTTTATCCAGTCATAGCCTTTTTCTTCCAATTCCAAAGCAAGTTCTTTTGTTCCGGATTTGATAATTTTTCCTTTGTATAGAACATGAACAAAATCGGGTACAATGTAATCAAGCAGACGCTGATAGTGAGTAACAAGAATAATTGCATTATTTTCAGAACGAAATGAATTTACACCTTGTGAAACTATGCGCAACGCATCAATATCAAGCCCTGAATCAGTTTCATCAAGCAATGCTAATTTTGGATTAAGCATTAACATCTGAAATATTTCGTTTCGTTTTTTCTCGCCGCCTGAAAAACCTTGATTAACAGCACGTTGTAAAAGAATTTTATCCATATCAAGAATTTTAGATTTCTTTTCTATTTCATCAAAAAATTCTTTTGCCGATAGTTCCGGTAAGCCGTTATATTTTCTTTTTTCATTTAATGCTGTTTTCAAAAAGGTAGCATTAGAGATGCCGGCAATTTCAATGGGATACTGAAATGCTAAAAATAATCCTTCCCTCGCACGGTCTTCAATTGATAAATCCAACATATCCTTACCGTCAAACAACACTTGTCCTGAAGTTACCTCATAATTTTCATTGCCGCTTAAAACATTGGCAAGCGTGCTTTTCCCTGAACCATTCGGGCCCATTATGGCATGAACTTCTCCCCGATTCACCTCGAGGTCAATTCCCTTTAGTATTTCATTACCTTCTACATTTGCATGCAGATTTTTAACTTGTAACATTTATTTAATCCTTACTATTTTAAATTTTTATTATAATACTTCTTATTATCCGACACTGCCTTCAAGACTAATAGCCAAAAGCTTTTGTGCTTCGACTGCAAATTCCATCGGGAGATTATTGAATACTTCCTTACAAAAACCGTTCACAATCATATTTACAGCATCTTCCGTTGAAATACCTCTTTGATTTAGGTAAAAAATTTGGTCATCGCTGACTTTAGAAGTTGTTGCTTCGTGCTCTACAACGGCAGTATTGTTATTGACTTCAATATATGGAAAAGTGTGAGCACCGCATTTATCACCCATCAACATCGAATCACATTGTGAAAAGTTACGTGCACCCGAAGCGCCTTTTGCAACTTTAACTAATCCGCGATAAGAATTATTGCTTTTTCCGGCTGAAATTCCTTTTGATATAATTGTACTTTTTGTGTTCTTCCCAATATGTATCATCTTTGTTCCGGTATCGGCTTGCTGATAATTATTTGTTACTGCTACAGAATAAAATTCGCCGACTGCATTATCGCCCTGCAAAATACATCCGGGATATTTCCAAGTAACTGCGGAACCCGTTTCAACTTGTGTCCACGACAGCTTTGAATTGTTCCCGCGACAGACACCTCGTTTTGTAACAAAATTGTAAATACCGCCCTTTCCGTTTTTATCACCGGGATACCAATTTTGCACTGTTGAATATTTCACTTCCGCATTTTCCAAAATTATAATTTCCACAATTGCCGCATGAAGTTGATTTGTATCACGCATCGGTGCCGTACAGCCTTCGAGATAACTTACATAACTGTCATCTTCGGCAATAATCAAAGTTCGTTCAAACTGTCCTGTATCCACCGCATTAATTCTAAAATATGTTGAAAGTTCCATCGGGCAGCGAACACCTTTGGGAATGTAAACAAATGAGCCATCGCTAAATACGGCACTATTTAATGTCGCATAATAATTGTCTGTGTAAGGCACAACTGAACCGAGATATTTTTTTACAAGTTCAGGATGCTCTTTAATTGCTTCTGAAATAGAGCAAAATATTACACCGTCTTTTGCAAGAGTTTCCTTAAACGTAGTGGCAACAGAAACCGAATCGAAAACAGCATCTACCGCCACACCGGCAAGTTTTTTCTGTTCGTCAAGAGGAATACCAAGTTTTTCAAATGTTTCAATTAACTCCGGATCAACTTCATCAATACTATCAAGTAATGGTTTTTGTTTTGGTTTAGAAAAATATCGAATATCCTGAAAATCAATTTTAGGATAATGAACATGTGCCCAAGTCGGTTCTTCCATTGTCAGCCAATGTCGATATGCTTTAAGCCTCCACTCGGTCAGCCATTCGGGTTCTTCTTTTATAGCGGAAATTCTGCGAATAACATCTTCATTTAATCCTTTTGGAAACTCATCCGTTTCAATATCAGTAACAAATCCCCATTTGTATTCGGAATCGGTTACATTGTCAATTATTTTTTGTTCATCACTCATTTACAAACATCCTTTAATTTGAATTGAAAATTTAGTCAATCTGGAAAAAAATGTCAAGATTAAAATTTTCGCAAACCCGCTTATTTTCAAATATTTTTTTCAAATGCAATTACTTGTAAATTATTTCTAATTATTCTGAAAATGAACATCTATTTTTAGTTTAAAAAAGAAAAACATCAAATTATCTTTCGGAAATGATTTCTTAAATCAATAATTGTATGATGAAACACACAAGGAAATCCGGTGGCTGCCGGATGAAAAGACTGTCATTCCGGCAATTTTTTAGCCGGAATCTCAAACAGTGTCAGGGATTCCGGTTATTTACAGAATGCTGCGTAAAAGCATCAACAACCTTGTGAAATTTTACAAGTTAGGACTAAGTTCTATTTAGAGCAGCAAGTTCTCATATTTATAACAGAACGAACGTACAAAAAGAACAGACTAATCAATCTGTTCTACAAATTGTAATATAGATTATCTGATGGCAGCAATGCTTTCAACGTAAGAAATATTGAAAAAATTCTTAAAATGCAGATGTGGCGAGAGCCATTATTATTATTCGATTTTTAGACCCGTTGCATAAAGAGACGGTAAAATATTTACTTGGAAACAAAATGGCTCTCGCCGCATTTTTCCTAAGTTGATAGCATTGATAACGGTAGGCATGATTAGCGAAGAGGTCAATCCGTGTAATTATTGTTCGATTATTAATGCAGTCATTATTAGAACTTAGCAAAATAAACAAACCGTCCACCGTAGTGCTCTGCGAGGAAGGTTTGTTTTACTTTTAGAAATTACACATGAAGTGAAACGGTAACTTTCGTAAACTTTCCTTTTTTACTTTCAATTTTAAATTTACCATTGATCGATTCTAAAATTAACTTAATCATAACCAAGCCCAAACCATTTCCAACTTGCTGAAGCTGTGCACGGTTAAATTGTTCAAATGCAGTAATATTTCTAATTTCATGCTCTGTCATTCCAATTCCAAAATCGGTAATAGTAATTTCATAAAATGTGCCTTTCTTTACACCTTCAAGTTTAATTTCACTTCCCGGGTCGGAAAATTTGCATGCATTTTCAATCAATTCTTTGATTATCGAATTAAAATATAATTTCCAAATATAAATTGTACAAGATTCAAGAATTATGCTTAAATCATCTTTTCTCCCATTTAACTCATCATCATCTTGTAACAAATTGGCTATAGTATTTGGTTCAAGGCGGTAAATAAAATCTTTATAATTCTGTTTACCGGTGGTCTCTTTTTCCTGTAATAATTCTGAAAAGAGAATGAATTTTTCAATTCTGGTACTTAATCTTAGTCCCGATTTTTTTATAGTTAAAATCATATCCAAAATTTCATCTTTAGAAAACGACTCAAAATCATCTAGAAGCATTCGCGTATAACCAAGCATAGGAGTTAGCGGTGTCCTCAATTCGTGTGGAATGTATTTCATTATGTTCGATTTAATTCTGTTAATATGAGTTCTATTTTTTTCAACTTTTGCAATTCTTCGTTTAACCGAATTTAATAATTCTTCGGATGTGAATGGTTTTGTAATATAGTCATCTGCTCCTAAGTCCATACCAAGTCTAATATCTTCCCGACTGCTTAAAGCTGTTAATAACAGAAAAGGAATATGTGAAGTGACACTTTTTGAAAGTTCGTTTAACAACTCCAATCCGGTAAATTCCGGCATCCGTATATCCGAAATTATTAAATCGGGAGTAACGGAATCTAAAATATTTAACGCTTCCCTGCCGTTTTTTGCCGGCAATACATCATAATCTGCACAATATAAAATATCTTCAATATTCTCTCTAATATCTGTTTCGTCTTCAACTATTAAAATTTTATTCATTTTTCTATCCCCAAATGCTTAATTAAACTTATCAAATATTTATTTATTTAAGCACAAAATGTTATAACTACAGTCAATAATGAAAAAACCGAGACAAAAACGAAATATTTATTAGTTTGAATTGATTCATTAGTAACAGTAATTCAGCATCAAAATTAAAAACAACATAAGTCGCCGCTTATAACATTAAATAAATATAGTAAAACCGACTTTCCTCGCAGAGTTCTGTGAACAGTCGGTTTACTCTTGTAATGTATTCGTACTTAATATTTTAGCATTATGTAGCTTTTGTGCACATTATTAGAGTAAACAAACCGTCCATTGGACTCTGCGAGGACAACGATTCGGGGTCAAAATTAAGATTACAAAAAACAACACGTTAAGAGTATATAAAA
>CAZXDS010000098.1:0-12396 GCA_964639525.1 uncultured Melioribacteraceae bacterium
ATTAATTTCTAAAATACTCAAGTAGTTTAATTAAAGGCAAATTTGAAAAATAAAAATTCTTGTCCTGAAATTTATTTTCTTACTATCAGATTAAATATTTCCAACCAAAATTTTAATACAACTCCACTAACTAATATAAAAAGTTACACTTTTTAAGTAGTTAAATAGTAGTTTAAAATGAATAAATTATAATGGAAAGTATTTCAATATTTTGCCCTTATTAAATTTGCAATACCCTAATAAATTCATTTTAAATTATCGTGCTATCAATAAATGTGTCCACTCTAAAAAGCCCCAAACGGACTAAAGTCCGTTTGGGGGAAGTTCGTTTTTAGTCTGTTTCCCCACGACTGAAGTCGTGGGTTAGTCAAAATATTACTTTTTAGAATGAGCTCATAAATGAATTTTATTTAAAGTTAATTATATACATTTTTTGTATCAAAAAAAACTTGTATTTAAAGTATTTTTTTTTGAAATAATTAATGTGATAAAAATCACATTAATTATTTCTTATTTGAAATTTTCAGCACAAAACTGTCTTTTATAATTTCACTTGATTTTTTATTTTCGGCTGACTTAAACAAGGTCAATAATCCGTTACTATTATTTGAGTTATCTTGCTTAACATACATTTTATTGCTGTTTAAAGAACTCATAGCCATAATATTCTCACTCTTTTCAAACTCACTAATACCAAGAGCCTGTTTAAGCATATTCATTTTTTTTTCACGAATATTTTCAACTTGTCCTTTATCGGGTAAATCTAATTTATTTAGATTTGATTGTGCTGTTTTTTGAACTTCAATAATTTTACTCTGTGATGAATAAATATTTTTTTTCGAAGAAATATCAGGCAATATTGAGCTGCCGTTTCTTATCTTTTTTTCTATTAAGTACATATTATTGTTGTAACTTTCATCAAAAGCAAAAATGGCATCAGTAAATATTCTGTCATTCTGATTTTCTGCTTCATAAGCTCTTAAATTAGAAGTATAAACTATTGAAAAATTAGAATCTCCATTGGAATTTGTAACTGAAGTTAAACCTAATTGTTGAATTTTAAATCTAAACTGTTCCTTATCACCTTCAAATTTAAGGTGATTCAAATCCTTTAATGCAAATACCGGATCAAAATAAATTATCTCCATTTCGCCATCAATATTCAAAAAATATCCGAACTTTGTAGAAAATGCATCAACTTTTTTGCTGTTTGTGAGTAAACGATAAATAACAAGGTTTTTGGGAACATCGTTTTTCACAAAATCGCAGATATCGAAATAACTGATATGTTGAGGGATTTTTTCCTTTTTATTCTTGGGAATCATCCAAAAATTATTCTCGAAATCAAATTTATTTTGAGAAAATATTACTATATCATTTGCTTTTACATCAAGTGTTTCTAAAAACATTTGTCCTTAACAATTTAAATTCTTGTATAAATCCTAATTTCTAATTTCTAATTTCTAATTTCTAATTTCTAATTTCTAATTTCTAATTTCTAAAGCTAATCAGCCCACCTAATCAACCCAAGTTCAAAAGGATTGATAAGCAAAGGATGATTTGGTAAAATTCTAAGAGTAAAACCAAATTGTCCTGATGAACTGCACTCAATTTCACCTTGATATTTTTTCTTGTTTCCTTTTGATTTTTCTGCTACAAATTCCATATTAATAAAATGATTTGAATGAGCTAAAGGCCAATCATCAACTTTGCCATAGTATATTTGAATACTAACATCGTTGTGCGTTAATTTACCCAGTTCCACATCGGCTGTAATAATATACTTTGAGCCTACTTTTAGCTCTCCGCCATTTAACTCTTTATCAATTTTAACAAATTTTACTTTATCCCAATTTGCAAACAATTTATTTTTCCAATCCGTAAAAGCTTTGCCGTGTTCCCAATTATTTTCAGCAAGTTTATTTCTATTCCCATCGGCATTAAAATAATATTTTTGTGCATATTCGGCTACCATTCGGTTGGTATTAAAAAACGGTCCCAAATTTTTCATTGAGTTCTTCATAAACTCAATCCAGCGTCTCGGAAGCTTATCATCTCCCCTTTCATAAAAAAGAGGAATTATTTCCTTTTCCAAAGTTTCATAAAGCAATCTTGCTTCAACTTCATCTTGATAATCAATATCAGCATATTCTTCGGCATTGCCAATTGACCAGCCGAGATTGTATTTATATGCCTCGTCCCACCAGCCGTCGAGAATAGAAAAATTTAATCCGCCGTTAGCAATAACTTTCATTCCCGAAGTTCCGCTGGCTTCAAGCGGGCGACGCGGATTGTTCATCCACACATCACAGCCTTCAACCATATAGCGAGCAACATTCATATCGTAATTTTCTAAGAACACAATTTTCTTTCGTAAATGTTCTGCTTTAGAAGTCGATACAATTTCCTGGATTATTTTCTTCCCTGCATCATCGCGCGGATGAGCTTTGCCGGCAATTATAAACTGAACCGGCTGTTCATTGCTGCACAAAATACTTGCCAGCCTTTCAACATCCCGTAAAAATAAATTGGCTCTTTTGTATGTAGCAAATCTACGGGCAAAACCAATTGTTAATGCTTGCGGATTTAAAGCTTCCTTAGCCGCTGCAAGTTCGGAAGCAGAACCGCCCCGGGCAATTATTTGTTTGCGTAAACGTTTCCTTGCAAATGCAACAAGTCTTTCGCGGCGGCGTTCGTGGCTGCTCCATAATTCCTCATCCGGAATTTCATCTATCCTTTCCCAAACTTCTTTGTTGGATGGATCGTTAATAAATTTTTGCCCGAGATATCTTAAAAACAAATAATACATTTCACTTGAAAGATGCGATTGCGTATGTATGCCGTTCGTAATATAATCTATTGGAATTTCATCAAACGGAATATCATTAAAACCGGAAACCCACATTTTTTTTGAAACTTCACCATGCAGTTTACTAACGCCATTTACATATCCGGACATATTCATTGCGAGGTGAGCCATATTAAAATTGCTCGGCTCTCTGTGTTTTATTATTGTACCCAAATTATAAAATGTTTTATTATCAATATTTAATTCATTACGATAATAATTACCGAAATATCTTTCCACAAGATCATTTGGGAAAACATCAATTCCTGCAGGAACCGGAGTGTGTGTTGTAAATACATTTGAGTAAAATCCTATATTTTGAGCTTGCTCAAAAGTTAAGTTATGATACTTAATAAGATAACGGATTCTCTCAAACGACAGAAAAGCTGAATGCCCTTCATTCATATGACAAACGGAGGGCTGTATTGCCATCGCATGAAGTGCTCTTAAACCGCCAATACCGAGTATAAATTCCTGCTGAATTCGCGTTTCATTGTTGCCCCCATAAAGAGTTTTAGTAATTTCTTTATCTTCCTGACTATTTTCACTCACATTTGTATCGAGTAAATATAATTTTATTCTCCCTACGTCAATCTGCCAAACTTGAAAATAAACTTTTCTTCCGGGAAAATCCAAAGACAGCTTTAATTCCGAATTGTCATCACTTAAAACCAATTTCATCGGTTGATTATAAAAATCAATTAAATCATATTTTTCCTGCTGCCAGCCGTCGTTAGTTAAATACTGTTGAAAATATCCTTCTTTGTAACAAAGCCCAACGCCAACAAGAGGAATTCCCAAATCACTTGCTGCTTTTAAGTGATCGCCGGATAAAACACCAAGACCGCCGGAATAAATTTGAAGACATTCTGTTAACCCGAATTCTGCCGAAAAATATGCAATGAATGGTTTATCAATAGCTTTGTATTTTTTTTGATACCAAGTTACCGCATCCAAATATACTTCCAATTGCAGATATACTCGATTCATATGCGACACAAACCCGTCATCGTTGGAAAGTTCATCCAATTTTTCCTGGCTTATCTTATCTAACAATTGAACAGGATTATGATTTGTCTCTTCCCAAATCTTCCTATCCATACGCCGAAATAGTTCTATTGAATCCTGATTCCACGACCAATAAAGGTTATAAACAATTTCTCTTAGCGGCTCTAATTTTTTGGGTAGGACTGGAACAACGTTAAATGTACCGATTAAATCTATCATTAAATATCTCTCCGAAAATCTGCGTAAATATTTTTATTTAAGCTATGAATGTTATTAGAATATTTTGATAAAAGCAATAACTCGAAATTAATTTTTTATTAAATTCTTGCCAATTCTGATTGTGCCAATGCGGCTAAAGTTTCAGTTACATTTGTTTTATTTGAGAAAATATAAGTTTTGAGTTACACACATTGTTACGGTAAAAAGTGTATGCTCTTTAAGCAAATTATCATTCCCGAATGCTTCTTCGCAGCATTCTTTGAATAATCGGAATCCCTGACACTGTTTGAGATTCCGGCTAAAAGATTGCCGGAATGACAGTGGGAACCGTCGGATTTCCTTGTGTGTTTAAAATCAATAATTACAGTTTCATATGTAAATATAACTCAATATAAGTCTATTGCTATTGTGTTTGTACAAAAAAATAAATTGTAATCTTTGTGTAACTTTGTGCTTCCTTTGAGCAACTTTGTGGAATAATTAACTTTTTATAGACACATCAAAAGATTATTTTGCCTTAAATGTTACTAATTAATTCTATTGAAATATTTATGTAAATTTAGTAATAATTTTTTTAACAATAATTTTGAAAATGGATTTCATTTACAGTGGAATAATCGGATATTTATTCGGATCATTTCCAACAGCTTTTCTTTTAATTAAAAGAATCAAGAAAATTGATATCTTAAATAAGGGCTCGGGAAATTCAGGAACGATAAATGCTTACAGAGTTTCAGGTTCAAAGAGTATTGGTCTTCTTGTTTTGATTATTGATTTACTAAAAGGAATAATCCCCATTTTAATTGTCAAATATTTATTTAATTATAATTTTGAGCTGTTGGCTATTACAGCATTTTCTGTTGTTCTCGGGCATTGCTTTTCAGTTTGGCTTAAATTCAATGGCGGCAAAGGCATAGCAACTGCCGCAGGTGCATTACTAATTATATCGCCTTTTATTTTAATAATTTGGGGAATTATTTGGCTAATTAGTTTTACATATAAAAAGAATGTGCATCTTGCTAGTATAGCTTCCTCAATACTTACATCGGCTATATCTTTTTCATCCGCAAATATTTTAATCAAATATTCACATCCAAAACCTTTGACTACTTTATCATTTTCGATTTCAATAACACTAATATTCTTGCTTATTTTAATAAAGCATTATGAAACAATAATCAGTTTTTTTGGTAGAAACAATAAAAAAAATTAGGATACATTATGTCACAGACCTTAAGGAAACAATTTAAAACAATATTCATTACTTTTTTAATAACTTTAACAGTAATTTCTTCAGTATTCGCATATTACTATTGGACTCAACAGAAACAATCACAAATTGCCGTTATCGATACTCCAAATAATACCGAGCCAAAAGAAGTTATTCCCATTAAAAATGATATAAGTACTCAAACACTCGAAAGCAATAATGCCAAAATTAATAACTCCCGCGAAACGGTAATAACAGAAACGGTAAAGAATGTTAGTCCGGCAGTTGTTGGAATAACTGTTACGGAAATACGGCAATACCGCTCACCGTTAAGTTTAGACCCGTTTTGGAATCAGTTTTTCGGCAACAGAGTTTATAATCAAAAAATAAAAGGTCTAGGTTCAGGCTCAATAATAAGTCCGGACGGATATATTTTAACCAATGATCACGTAGCCGGAAATGCTGTGGAAGCAAAAGTAACAATGACTGACGGAACTGAATATAATGCTAAAATTGTAGGCACGGATCCAATATCCGATATTTGTCTTCTGAAAATAGACGCAAAAGATTTACCGTTCATAAAATTCGGAAATTCCGATAATATTTTAATTGCCGAGTGGTCAATAGCTCTCGGCAATCCGTTCGGGTTATTTAATGTAAACGATAAACCTACTGTTACTGTTGGAGTTGTCAGCTCAAAAGGAATGAATTTAGGCGCGGTTAATGGAAGATATTATTATGATATGCTGCAAACCGATGCTGCAATTAATGGAGGGAATAGCGGCGGACCGCTTGTAAACAGTGATGGCGAGCTAATTGGGATGAATACATTAATCTATACGGCAAACGGTTCTTCGGGTAACATTGGGGTTGGTTTTGCAATTCCCATAAATAAAATAAAAAAAATTATTACCGAGTTAAAGGCTGATGGCAAAGTTAATAGGAATTTTTGGACCGGCTTAAAGATACAGATGATAACTAAATCAATTGCAAAATACTATGGTCTATCGAATAATAAAGGTGTTATAATTACTAATGTAGAAAAAAATTCTCCGGGAGAAAAAGCCGGATTAGCACAAGGCGATATCATAAAAGAAATTGACAGTTATAAAATTGACGATGACGCATTTTTAATTAATTTGTTAAATAATTATTTAACTAATGATATTATGAATGTACACATTTTACGTGATGGCAAGTCTGATATTAAACAATTAAAATTGGAAAGCAGAAAATGATAGAGCGATATACTAGAAAAGAAATCGGAAGAATATTTGAAGATAATTTTAAGTACTCTACATGGTTAAAAATTGAGATACTTGCTTGCGAAGCTCGTGCGGAACTCGGTGAGATTGATGCTGCCGATGTAAAAGTTATTAAAGATAAAGCTAACTTCGATATAAAAAGAATACTTGAAATTGAAGAAACAACCAAACACGATGTGATTGCATTTTTAACAAATGTAGCCGAATATGTAGGACCTGAAGCAAGACATATTCATTATGGAATGACTTCATCCGATATTCTTGACACTGCCCTCTCTTACCAAATGAAAACTGCCGGTGAATTAATTTTGATCAAGTTAGACAAAATGATTGCGGTGTTAAAGCGGCGTGCACTTGAGCATAAAAATACTATCTGCATTGGACGAAGCCACGGCATTCACGCCGAGCCGACAACCATGGGGCTGAAATTTGCACTTTGGTTTGAAGAAGCGAAACGAAACAGAAAAAGATTAGTCGATGCGATTGATACAATCGGTGTCGGTCAAATTTCCGGTGCAGTGGGAACATTTGATCACCTTTCTCCTAAAGTTGAAGAGTATGTATGTGAAAAAATGGGATTAAAACCGGCAGAAGTTTCTACTCAAGTTATTCAGCGGGACAGACATGCACAGTTTTTAACAACTTTTGCCATTATCGGAGCTTCGTTAGAAAAAATTGCAATTGAAATCAGGCATTTACAGCGAACCGAAGTTTTGGAAGCGGAGGAATATTTTTCCAAAGGACAAAAAGGCTCATCCGCAATGCCGCACAAAAGAAATCCGATTGTAAGTGAACGAATTGCAGGACTCGCGAGACTTTTAAGAAGCAACTCAATAGCAGCATTGGAAAATGTGGCTCTCTGGCACGAACGGGATATTTCACATTCTTCGGTAGAAAGAGTAATTGTACCGGATAGTTGCATTACAATGTATTATATGCTGGATTTAATGGTGGCTTTATTGGATAAACTTTTAATTTATCCTGAAAATATGATGCGTAATTTTAATTTAACACGCGGACTTATATTCTCACAAAAGGTATTATTAAAATTGGTTAGTAAAGGTGTTAGCCGCGAAAATGCCTACAAAATTGTTCAAACTTATGCGATGAAAGTATGGGCAGATAAAGACATAACCTTACCGGATGAACTAAAAAAATCAGAAGAAGTTTTAAAATATTTATCAATTGAAGAGATTGACGGAATATTTGATACCTCTAATATGCTAAAAAATGTTGATTTTATTTTCGACAGATCAATAAATAAAAATGGCTAAGTTCTAATAATGACAGCATTAATAATCAAGCCCTAATTAACTTAGGGAAAATGGCTCTCGTCACATCTGCATTTTAAGAATTTTTTCCAATATTTCTTGCGTTGAAAGCATTGCTGCCATCAGATAATCTACTTTACAATTTGTAGAACAGATTCATTACTCCGTTTTTTTGTACGTTCAATCTGTTATAAATATGAGAAGTTGCTGTTCTAAATAGAACTTAGCCGGAAAAATTAAAGTTTTAAATTTCTTTTTCGATAATAACAAGCTATTTCTATTTAAAATTAATATATTTAAGAATTACTTTTATTGAAAAGTAGGAATAGATCGGAAATTCATATTATAAAAACTTCATTTTGAGCAAATGATTTACAAAATATTTACTATTGTGCTGCTGTGTTCATTCGCAATATTCTCACAAAATATTGAAGATAATCTTTTATCTAAAATAAATAATGCTGATGAATTAGGGAAAATAGAAATTTACAATAAGCTTTGCTGGAAATTGCGAAGTAACGATCAAGCAAAATCAATCCGCTACGGCAATGAAGCTGTTAAACTCATCACAAAAATTAATAAACCGAAACTATATTCAAAAACATACAACTTTCTTGGTGTAACTTATAGAAATTCAGGTAATTATGGCAAAGCATTATTTTATTATACTAAGGCTTTGAACAACGCACTGGAATATTCCGATTCAATTCAAATTGCCTATTCGCATAATAATCTTGGAGGCATTTACAGGCTACAGGGAAACAATCCTTTAGCATTGGAGCATATGCTAATTGCTTTGAAATATTTTGAAAATATAAATAATCAAGCAGGCATCGGGTTTTGTGCTATCAACATTGGTATTGTTTATTTAAACGAAGGAAGTTTTCCGCAGGCATTAAAATTTTTGAACTATTCTCTTGAAGTAAGAAAAAAGTTAAATTATCAACAGGGTATTGCATTGTCGCTGAATCAAATTGCAATTGTTCACACAAAAATGAAAGACTATGATAAAGCAATTGAGTATTACAAAGAACTGTTGTCTTTATTTACCAAACTAAATGATAGGAAAGGAATAGCTGCATGTTATGAAGGATTTTCGACAATAAATTACGAAGAGGGGAATTATTCCGCATCATTAAAGAATATATTGACATCAAAAAATATGTTGGAACAAGTTAAGGATAAAGTAGGCATCATTCGTAATTATGGGAAAATGGCTCTGATTTATGCCAGGCTCAAAAATTTCTCCTTGGGAAAAGAATCACTGAATAAAACTAAAGTCGGTGTGAAAGAATTAAATATTGAAGTAGCTTATGTAAAATTATATAAGACACAATCCGATTTTTATGAGATAGTAAAAGATTATAAAAAAGCTTATTTCTTTCATAAAAAATATCTAACACTAAAGGATTCTATTTTTTCAAAAAAGAACACACAGTTATTAGTTGCAATCCAGTCCAATTTTGAATTAGCAAAAAAAGAAAAAGAAAATCGCTTACTAAAAAAAGAATCACAACTTAGATTGACAGAAAGAAATTATTTGTTTAGCATTTCCGTATTAGGAATAATATTGATTTTTGTCATATTTATTAGATTCAGGCGTAACAAAAAACTTTCCGAAGAACTTAAAATTGCGAATGCTACAAAGGATAAATTTTTCAACATTATTGCACACGATTTAAGGAACCCTTTTAACACTTCGGCAGCGTTTGTTGACTTATTAATCTCGGATTATGACAAACTTTCGGATGATGAAAAAAAAGAAATTCTTCGCGAGATAAAAAATTCATTTGGCAAAAATGTTTCACTTTTAGAAAACCTTTTAGAATGGTCCTTACTTCAGCGTGAGAGAATTCAATTCAGTCCAAAAGATATCAGTTTAACAAAATTAATAAACGATGTTATCTCTTCTCAAATAGAAACAGCGAGAACAAAGAATGTTTTTTTGCAATCTGATTTGGCAAATATTGATTGCAGTTGTGACGAAAATATGCTTCGTACGGCATTAAGAAATTTAATTAGTAATGCAATCAAATTCACTCAAAATAAAGGAAGCGTAAAAATTAAACTCTACAAAAGTGAAGATAGTATTGTTATCCAAGTTACCGATACCGGTATTGGAATTGAAAAGGTGAATATTCCAAAACTATTCAAAATTGAAGAAAAATACACTACCCGAGGAACTAACAATGAACCAGGTACTGGTTTGGGGCTTATTCTCTGCAAGGAATTTGTAGAGTTAAACGGCGGAACTTTAACCGTGGAGTCAGAATTAAACGTAGGCAGTACTTTTACAATTACACTTCCAACTGCCTAAAATTAAAGCAAAAGTAATAGCATTATCCGATCAAAAATTTGAATTTCTCACCATTACCTGCTTTCTAAATTAATGCAACCTCTTTTTCTTCCCAAAAATAACTTACTTTATTTAAATAAAATTGAAACTTTTTTATAATTGACATTGTAACAATTCATATTTATTTTAGCACTCGTTAATTAAGAGTGCTAATAATTTTTATACATTAACTAAACTAAATAATAAATAATTGGAGGAAATAATGGCTGACTTAAAATTAAAGCCAATGGACGACAGAGTATTAGTCGAGTATGTAGAAGAAGAATCCAAAACTGCAAGCGGAATTATTATTCCCGATACAGCTAAAGAAAAACCCAGAATGGGAAAAGTTGTTGCAGTTGGAACAGACGAAGATTTACAGGAACATATCAAAGTCGGGAATAAAATTCTTTTTGCAAAATACGGCGGTGAAGAATTGAATTTTGAAGGTGTTGATTACAAGATAGTACAGCGCTCTGATATTCTTGCTGTTGTTACTGACTAATTAAAAAATATTTTTATGTATAATAAATTTCGGAGGAAATAATTATGGCAGCAAAAGTTGTCGAATTTGGTGTTGATGCCAGATCAAGATTAAAAAACGGTGTTGATAAATTAGCCAACGCTGTAAAGGTAACATTAGGACCTAAAGGAAGAAATGTAATCCTTGACAAAAAATTCGGAGCACCAACTGTAACTAAAGACGGTGTTTCTGTCGCAAAAGAAATAGAGTTACACGATGAAGTTGAAAATATGGGTGCACAAATGGTACGTGAAGTTGCATCTAAAACCAGTGATGTTGCCGGAGACGGAACTACAACAGCTACAGTGCTTGCTCAAGCAATTTATCGCGAAGGATTAAAAAATGTAACTGCCGGTGCAAATCCTATGGATTTAAAAAGGGGTATTGATATTGCAGTTAAAGAAATTGTTGCGAGCTTAAAATCTTTCAGCAAAGAAGTTGAAGGAAGAGAAGAAATTGCACAAATCGGTTCTATTTCAGCAAATAATGACTCTGCTATTGGAGAACTTATTGCCGATGCTATGGAAAAAGTTGGGAAAGACGGTGTAATTACTGTTGAAGAAGCAAAAGGTACAGATACAGGTCTTGATATAGTTGAAGGAATGCAGTTCGACCGCGGTTATCTTTCACCATATTTTGTAACTGATTCCGAATCAATGGAAGCAATTTTAGAAGATCCTTTTATTCTAATTCATGACAAAAAAATCTCGGCAATGAAAGACCTTTTACCTGTACTTGAAAAAGTTGCACAAGCCGGCAAATCATTATTGATAATTTCCGAAGACTTGGAAGGTGAAGCTCTCGCAACATTAGTTGTTAACAAATTACGCGGTACATTGAAAATTGCTGCCGTTAAAGCTCCCGGTTTTGGTGATAGAAGAAAAGCAATGTTGGAAGATATTGCAATTTTAACAGGCGGTACTGTAATCTCTGAAGAAAGAGGCTACAAATTAGAGAATGCCACTGTTGAATTTCTTGGAACTGCGAAAAAAGTTGTTATTGATAAAGATAACACAACTATAGTTGAAGGTGCAGGAACTACGGAAGACATTAAAAAGAGAGTTAATGAAATTAAAGCTCAAATAGAAAACACAACCTCAGATTACGACCGTGAAAAACTTCAGGAAAGACTTGCAAAACTTTCCGGCGGTGTTGCGGTTCTTAAAATCGGTGCAGCTACTGAAATTGAGATGAAAGAGAAAAAAGCAAGAGTGGAAGATGCACTTCATGCAACTCGTGCAGCTGTTGAAGAAGGTATTGTTGCCGGCGGCGGTGTTGCATTTGTCAGAGCTCTTCAAAAAATAGCAAGCTTGGAAGGTGAAAATGAAGACCAGACAACCGGAATAAAAATTATCGAAAAAGCTCTTGGCGAACCTTTGAAACAAATAGTTCGCAATGCCGGTTTAGAAGGTGCTGTTATATTAAATAAAGTTCTTGAAGGCGAAGGCGACTTCGGATTTAACGCTGCTACTGAAACTTATGAAGATTTAGTAAAAGCGGGTGTTATTGATCCTACTAAGGTTACAAGAACCGCTCTTGAAAACGCTGCTTCGGTATCTGCATTATTGCTTACAACGGAAGCTGTAGTTTATGAAGAAAAAGAAGATGAAAAAATGCCTGCAATGCCTCCGGCCGGAATGGACGGTATGGGTGGTATGGGTGGAATGTATTAGTAGATTTCACTGTTGTATTTTACAAAAAAGTCCGGCTCTTTGAG
>CAZXDS010000099.1:0-1832 GCA_964639525.1 uncultured Melioribacteraceae bacterium
ATTAACCGGTTTACCGGTTTTAAATTGCATAATTTAGCGAAAAATCTCCAAAGTTATTTGCGTAACTTGTTATTATAATTGAAGTTATCTTTTCACCCATAATTTCTATGTTGTACTTACATCAATACCCAAACTTATTTTTTTCACTATACATTATACGAAAATATTTTTCTTTTTTTTATTGATATTTTTAATACTTAAAAAATATTTTTGAGTTGAGGTACAGTTACTATAAATTATTTTAATTTTTTATGGTGGAAATCAATAAATATTCAATTTTAGTTAAACCTTTAACCAATAAATATATTTATTATTGCCTATTATTCGTCATAAATAGATATAATTTTACTTGACAGATGGAAATATTTTATTTATATTTAAACGTTTAACTAATGGTGATTATTTGAAAACTACAATAAAAGAAGTCGCTGAAGCCGCTCAAGTTTCTACAGCTACGGTTTCTTTAGCATTAAATAACAACAATAGAATTAGCTCTGACACTCAGAACAAAGTATTAAAAATTGCAAAAAAATTAAATTATTATCCTTCAAGACAAGCACGTGCTTTAGTTACAAAAACTACAGGAAATATCGGTTTTATTCTCACACAAAACCATTTTTTAAAAACAGAACCATTTTATACTAAAATATTTCTTGGCAGCACTTTTCAAGCACAAAATCAAGACTACTATGTTTTTCTGAACGTAATTGATCCTGATTTTTCTTCCGAAGATCAACTTCCCCGTTTTGTTTTAGAAAGAAATATTGATGGAATTATATTAGCCGGTAAAATTCCCGAATTATTTTTGAATTTGCTGAGCAAACATAAAATACCATCTGTTTTTATTGACTATTTTCCTAATGAAGGGAAATATCCTGCCGTCGTTATTGATAATATACAAGGTGGTTTTCTGGCTACTGAACATCTAATAAATTTAGGACACACCGACATAGCATTTGTTGGGGGGGAAATTGAACACCCAAGTATATCTAACAGGCTAATTGGTTATAAGTCTGCTTTGGACAAACACAATTTAGCGATTAATGATAATTTAATATTAGTTAATCACTTGGAGACTAATAAAGCTAATGGTTATCTCGCTGGCGAAAAGTTATTTGCTAAAGAAGAAAATTTTTCAGCGGTTTTCTGCTCTAATGATACTATGGCATTGGGCTTAATTGATTATTTAAGAGAAAACAAGCAGTCGATGATAAATGAGTTATCAATTATAGGATTCGATGATATTGAGGGGGACATTTTGAATAGCCCATCCTTATCTACAATTAGAGTTAACAAAATTGAGCTAGGCGTTGAGGCAATAAAATTATTAGTAAACGCGATTGAAGACAAAGAATATACAAATAAGAAAATTGTTTTTCCGGTTGAATTGATTAAAAGAGAATCAACCAAAATAAAAATTAATCCGTGATTTTACTTAATTACTTAAAATGAATTGATTGTAAAATATTCACTTTAAAATACTATTTATGAATAAATACGACGTGTATTTTTTATCAAAATGAATAGTTAATACTTAAATTTTTGCGTTTTACGTTCTAATAATTAATTAAACATTAACAAACAAGGAGAAATAGAAATGAAGTTTTCTAGAATTTTTTTAAGAAACTTTTCTATTGTCATAGCGGTTACGATGTTTCTTTCATCGCAGCTATTGGCTCAAAGTTCAATCAATATGATAGGTAATTTTGAAGGAAACATGCCGTCATATTGGCATGAAGGAAGTGTACCGAGCGGAGCAACTTTAGAATGGTCAACTGCTGCTTCCCGCTCAATGGGGAGATCACTTAAAATTACAAAAAGCGTAACAGATA
>CAZXDS010000099.1:1932-12338 GCA_964639525.1 uncultured Melioribacteraceae bacterium
CACTAAAGTTTGATTTACCATTTTCAAGAGATCCTCACGACGCCTTTGTTGGTACTAATAGAATGCTTTTAGATGGTTCAGCTCTTCCAACAAATGCAGCTAATAATACTTTCGGTATTCAAGGATTGACCGATGGTAGTTCGACAACTGCTGTCAATCCTGGTGATTGGGTAAGAATTAGTGTTTGGGTAAAAGCAAGTAATTTAGTTCCGGATTCTGCTGCACTATACCCAACGACTTGGGCTGCCGGATTTACCTATGGATTTTTCAAAGGCAATGGTAACAATGATGGTTGGAATGCTGTTGACGGTTATCCGATAGATATGCAATTCCAATTTCCTAATGTAACCAGTTTTGATTGGACTCAATACAGTATTGATGTGCAAGTTCCTAATACTACTGATGCTAAAGCTATTGCCGTTAGATTACACGCTTATGCCAGATTAACCGGTACTCTTTATTTTGATGACTTATCTGTTGAAAAAATAGACGGAGTAACAGGTATTACTGATGTTAATGAAACTCCAAAAACATATCAGTTATTACAAAATTATCCTAATCCCTTTAACCCTAGTACAATTATTAGTTATCAACTTCCAAAGCAAGGTTTTGTATCACTAAATATTTATAATATTTTAGGACAAAAAGTAGCTCAGATTGTTAATGAAGTTCAGAATGCCGGTAGTTATCAAGCAAACTTTGATGCTAGCAATCTACCGTCAGGGTTATACATTTATCAAATAAAAGCAGGTAGTTTCGTTCAATCTAAAAAGATGATGCTGCTTAAGTAAGTATTAATATCAAATGGGAAGGGAAATTCTCCTTCCCATTTACTTATGTACACATATATTATTAACTTATTAAACCTATTTTTTACTATGAAAAACTTGAAAATATTAATTTTTTCAATCGTAATTTTATTTTTCAGTGTGGGTAATTTGTATTGTGGAACAACGGGCAAAATATCTGGAAAGATAATTGATAAAGACACAAAAGAGCCATTAATTGCCGCGAATATACTATTACTGGAAACAACGCAGGGTGCTGCGGCAGATTTAGATGGCAACTATTATATAATTAATATTCCCCCTGGAATTTATTCCATAAAAGCCTCGATGTTAGGATATGGCTCAGTAATAATTAAATCCGTAAGGGTTTCGGCAGATCAAACAACTCATATTAATTTTGAGTTGAGTTCACAAGCTCTATCTTTAGGAGAAGTGGTTGTAACGGAAAAAAAATCATTAGTTAGAAAAGATTTGACTTCTACGGAGGCAAACGTTAATGGAGAAAATATTAGAATGCTTCCTGTTGAAGACATTGCTGCTGTTATTAATCTGCAAGCCGGTGTTGTTAATGGTCACTTTAGAGGTGGGCGTTCCGGAGAAGTAAAATATTTAATAGATGGCGTTGCCGTTAATGATGCATATTCCGGTTCTTCCTCTCTTTCTCCTGAGATTAACAGTATTCAAGAGGTTCAAGTACTAACCGGAACATTTAATGCTGAATACGGCGAAGCATTATCAGGGGTTGTAAATCAAATAACCAAAACCGCATCTGATAAATTTTTATTCGGAGCTTCATCTTATACGGGTGATTATATTACTAACAGAACTGATTTATTCGAGAACACTGATAATATTTCACCAAAAAATATCCAAAATTTTCAAGGTAATATTTCCGGACCTATTCCAATATTCAACAATTTTATGAAATTCTTTTTATCCGGCAGATATTACAATAATGATGGATATATATACGGTAGAAGAATGTTTAACCCATCGGATTCTTCAAATTTTTCAGCTAATGACAAAGCTGATTGGCACGTAGGAAATACCGGAGATAATAAATATGTTCCGATGCAATTTAGAAAGAGATACACTCTACAAGGAAAGTTATTTTTTAATGTTGCAAAAGGTCATAGCCTTGTATTAAGTGGAATGTACCAAAACCAAACGTATAAAGATTATGATCATAGATTCAAATTGAATCCTGATGGAGATTATACTAAATATGAACAGAGTTATTTAACAAGCATGAACTATACACTTGTGTTGAATAATTCTGCATTTATTAACTTTGTAGGTTCTGCATTTGTTACTAAATTTCAACAGTATGTTTTTCAAGACCCATTAGATCAAAACTATGTTGATCCGAACAGATTGAGAGATGTGGGTGGGAATTCATTCTTAACAGGCGGGACACAAAATTGGCATTTTTCGCATCAAACTTCCACTTATTCCGGAAAAGCTGATTTAACTTGGCAAATAGATAATATTAACCAAATTAAAACAGGTGTTCAATTCAAAAGCTTTCAATTAGAATCTGAAGATTTTCAAACTATCATAAATGCGGCAACCGATTTTAACCCTACGTTACCTCAAAAAGGCGCCTTTAATTTTAATGCTTACAACACTCATCCATATCAGTTAGCTTCTTACGTTCAGGATAAGATAGAATTAAATTATCTTATTGTTAATATAGGCTTGCGTTTCGATTATTTTCAACCTGATGGAAAATATTTGAAAGATCCGAATAAAATCAATTTATTGGATAATTTACAGCCGCCATTTCCTGATTCATTAATGGCTAATGCAACTGTAAAATATAAATTTAGTCCCAGATTAGGGATTTCATTTCCCATTACATCACAAGGTGCTATTCATATTTCATATGGACATTTTTTCCAAATTCCTCCATTTAAAAACTTATACTTAAACCCGAATTTTCGTATTCCACTTACCGGGGATTTTCCGAATAATATTGGCAACACTATTGGCAACACCAACTTAGAGCCGCAAAAAACCGTTATGTACGAAATTGGATTGCAACAAGCATTAACTGATGATTTTGGAGTAAACTTAAGTATATATTACAAAGATATTCGTAATTTACTTGCCACCAAAATATTCATAAAGGATAATTTCAAAAAGTTTAGTCAGCTTGTTAATTTGGATTATGGTTCTGTAAAAGGAATTACTCTTTCTTTTACCAAAAGATTCATGAATCATTTCGGTGCAACTTTAGATTATACATTTCAAATTGCTAAGGGAAGTGCTTCCGACCCTAATGCAGCTTTTGATAAAGCACAGGCAAGTCCACCCATTGAAGCAAACAAACAATTAGTACCGCTTAATTGGGACAGAAGACATCAACTCAATTTTACACTAACATATGGCACTCCTAATAATTTTATTATAAGCTTAATTGGACAATTAGGAAGCGGATTACCTTATACTCCTTCAATTCAAAATCAAAGAACAGGCTTAGAAAATAGTGAAAATAAACCTGCTTTTTTTAATACCGACTTTTATTTAACAAAATATTTTAAAGTATTTGGACAACAAATTTCAGTATTTATAAAAATATTTAATTTATTTGATATTGCAAATGAAATTCAAGTTTATGGTGATACAGGAAGAGCCGGTTATACATTAGAATTAACGAGAGCCCAAGAGGCTCCGAGAGGTGTAAATACACTTGCTGAATATTTTAGAAGACCCGATTTTTATTCCGCACCTAGACAAATAAATATTGGAGCCTCATTTTCTTTTTAACAGTGTAGATTAGGAGAAATACATTGAAATATTTTAAGTTTAAATTATTGTTGTCATTCTTTATTGTAGTTTTCACTTCGTTAAACATTAGTGCTCAAGTTTTAGTTGATACTACAAAAGGAAACCATAACCAATCGCGAAAAGGATTTATGGACGGTAATTTAGTTTATACGGTTTATTACAATTTTGGTGAAATTGCAGATTGGCAAAACGAACCTAGCCGGAGCGGTGTTTGGCCTAAGGGAACAAATCACACTTATGTAGATGGTATTGCCGTTATTGTACAAGCGGAAACTAAAGATCCATTAGGAAACATATTACATCCACTTGAAACAAATTACTACGAAAACACGCGATTTAATCCCTCTACAGGTGTTACTTACGGATGGTGGCCATTACCAGGATATGCGGCCCCTTATTCTTCATTACCGGCACGAAGTGATGATAATAGTACTTGGCCGCTAACATGGCCGGATAGACCATTTGATTGGAATGCAAAATGGGATGGATTTTTTGGGAAAGGCGTTAAGAATGCAGATTTGGAAACTTTCTTTGTTATGGACGATAACGAAGACAGAGAATATATTTTAAATAATAATTTTCACCCTGATGCAGAAGACCTAAATAGAGGCGGTCTCGGAATGCAGGTAAAGGTTCGTGGTTTTCAATGGTCTCAAGTTCTTGCCGAAGATGTAATTTTTTGGCTTTATAATATTACTAATATGGGAACAACCGATTATAGTAAAACACTTTTTGCTCAATATATTGATTGGGGGATTGGTGGACATGATAATTCATCGAATAATGCAGGCGATTATAATGAACTGTTAGATATTTCGTATGCGTGGTCAACCGTTTCTTTTGGAAGCCCAGGTAACTGGAGTCCCGTTGGTTTATCCGGTTACGCATTTTTAGAAAGTCCCGGAAAATCAAACGATAGAATTGATAATGATAGTGATGGACTCACTGATGAAGTTAGAGATAACGTAGCAAATAATTTTATTTCTGATGTAAATTCAGATCCATTTATTGTTAATGCTATTCGAGACACAATTAATTTTAAATCTTTTTATTCATACAGTTGGAGACCTCATTGGGATGCTGACGAAAATGCCAATTGGAGGTCTTTTACAGATTTAAATAACAATGGGACTTGGGATAAAGGAGAACCATTAAATGACGATGTCGGCGTTGATGGAATTGGACCCTTCAACGAAAACTATACCGGACCTGATGTTGACGGTTCTGAAGCAGACGGGAAACCTGAACAAGGAGAACCTAATTTCGGAATTCTTGATAAAGATGAATCCGATCAGCTGGGATTAACCGGATTTGCAATTTTTGCAGTACATACTTATGACCTGAATAATGATGCGAACAATTGGGATGCTCTTTCTAATTTGCCATCACCGCACGGACAATCGTTGGTGGGAGTAAATCTCGGCAATTATTTTTCCAGTTACTTATTTAAAATGGATGGGAGAAATACTTATTCCAATACAACCGGTCAAATACAAGAAACCGGAGAATCGCAGGGATTTTCAATGGCTTTGTTATTTGGAATTGATAAAAACGATTTATTCAGACGCAAGAAAACTATTCAGCAAATTTATAATGCGAATTATAGATTTGCAAAACCTCCTGATAAACCCATTGTTACAACCATCGCAGGCGACCATAAAGTAACACTCTATTGGGATGATAGGGCTGAAAAAACATTTGACGCATTTTATCAAAGAGTTAATTTTGAAGGCTATCGAATTTACCGATCAACCGAATCAAGTTTTATTGAAAATAAAATAATAACAGATGCTTTCGGTAAACCAACGTTTAGAAAACCAATTGCTCAGTTTGATTTGGTTGATGGTGTTACGGAATTTCACCCGATAGACGTGAATGGAGTAAAGTTTTATCTTGGTAATGATAGTGGAATAAAACATTCATTTGTTGATACAACAGTTCAAAACGGACAGACTTATTATTATGCTGTTTCCGCCTATGATAAAGGATTTTTTACTACTACCGTTGAAGGAACTCTTGAAGGAATTCCGCCATCGGAGACAACAACAATATTAAGGACAGACATTAATGGGAAGGTTATTCCTGATATTAACACGGCTGTAGTTACACCACATACTCCTGCAGCCGGTTATCTTCCCCCGGAAATAAATGATGCTTTTGCAAGCGGACCAGGTACCGGACAATTTAGCATTCAAGTACTTAATCCGGAATTGATCAGAAATAATTCCGCTTATAGATTGGAATTTTTAGAAAATACTCCATTTCACAATAATCATCATCCCGACTACTTATTTATTAATGTTACTACTGGAGATACTTTAATATCCGGCAAACAGATTGAATCTGAAGATAACCAAACTCCTATTTCGGATGGTTTTATTATGGATATTACTGCTGATACATCGGTAACGGTTGATTTTGATAAATCAGGTTGGACAAAAGGAAATAGTAATTATATTGTAAACATTGGTTTCGATCCACGTTTTGCTCCTGCTTATAATGGGAAAAGAGTCTATTACCCAGCCGATTTTGAAATTCACCTTAAAAATCATAATGAAGGTGATTTATCTTTCCCTGCAACCGGTTTTAGCAACCCAATACAATCCAATGTCATGATTGATAATTTAACCGAAGAAAGCGATCATTTTCAATTTATTTTTAAGGATCAAGATAATGACGGTATGTTTACCGATGGGGATGCTGTCTTCCTTGTATCCGGAGATTCCTTAGGAAAGCGAGCTACTTCATTTAGCAATCTTAAAGTAACTTGGTCGATAAGTTTCATTAAAGATACAACCATTGCCGATCAAGATCAAAGACCTCCCCAAATTGGCGATGTTTATAAAATTGTTACAAAAAAACCTTTCAGGAACGGAGAGTTTTTTGAATTCAAAACGAAAGGACAAGAATTAAATATCAATAAAGCAAAAACAGATTTGGATAAAATTGCTGTTGTTCCAAACCCTTACGTTGGTGCCGCTTCTTGGGAGCCATTTACAAATGTAGTTGGAAGAGGCGAAAGAAAAATTGATTTCATACATCTCCCTCAAACTTGTACCATCAGAATTTATACTATCAGTGGAGTTCACGTTAAAACTCTTTATCACAATAGCACAATTGATGATGGTAGAGAACCATGGGATATGAACTCTAAAGATGGCATGGCAATATCATATGGAGTTTACATTTACCACGTAAATACTCCAAATATAGGGGATAAAATTGGTCGTTTTGCAATTATTAAATAAAATTACTATTAGATTTTGAGAGTATGATGCTTAAATATAAGATATTTTACATTTTGATTGTTGTATCATTTTTTATTGATTCAACAAACGCACAGAGTATTTCAAAAAGCGGAACCACTGCTGCTAATTTTTTAGAAATCGGGATTGGAGCTTCGGCATTGGGAAGTGGAGGCGCTTTCGTTAGCAAAGCAACCGATGCTTCTTCTCTTTATTGGAATGTAGGAGGAATTTCAAATTTGAATAATTTTGAATTTATTGCTTCACATACCAACTGGTTAGCCGATACAAAATTTGATTTCGCCGGATTGGTTATTCCACTAAACAATTTTGGAACATTGGGTATTTCTTTTACATCTTTATCCATGAGCGATATGAAAGTCAGAACCGTTGAATTACCGGAAGGCACGGGTGAATTTTTTAGTTCCGGAGATCTCGCTATTGGAATTTCCTATGCGAAAAATTTAACAGAAAGATTTTCACTCGGTTTAACTGCTAAGTATATACAACAAAGTATTTGGCACGAAACTGCAAGCGGTTTTGCAGTTGATCTCGGTGTCCTTTTCAGAACAGATTTATTTGGTGGAATGGTAATTGGTGCAGCAATCCGAAATTTTGGAACCACTATGAAAATGGCTGGAAGGGATTCAAGATATTTTATTAGAATTGATCCAAGCAAGCAAGGCTCAAATGACCAGATTCCAACCAATATTCAAATGGATTCTTGGGATTTGCCGTTAGCAATACAACTTGGTGTTTCCACTGATGTAATTAAAACCAATGATTATAGAATGAATATTGCTATAGATGCTATTCATCCAAACAACAATTATGAAAGTTTAAATATTGGTTCAGAATTTGTTTATGATAATTTTTTGTTTTTTAGAGCCGGTTATAAATCTTTGTTGCTTAAAGATGGAGAAGGTGGTTTCAGCTTTGGATTTGGCATTTCTTCAAAACCTCTTTTTTCAAGCTCTTTAGTAAAATTCGATTATGCTTTTGTGGACTACGGAAGACTTAACAACATACATTCTTTTACAATTGATATAAGTTTTTAATGAAACCAATATATAAAAAACACATAATCATTTTTTCATTACTTTTTTATACGTCCTCCGTTGTTGCGTTTACTTTAGGTAATGACAGCCTTAATGCAATAAACAAAAATAAATTTGTGTTAAAACCTGTTGCCACCGTGGGAGCAATTAAAATTTACCCAAATGAATTTATGAACGGATTTGATTATGGACCTGCTTTTATTCGTAAAATGAAAAACCCCAGACTATCGTATTTAAAATATATGATCAATGAGAAATTATTGGCTCTTTACGGATTAAATATTAAATCCGACACACTTGCTGAAGTTAAAGAAACTTACAATGCATTTTCACATGACCTGGCGACCGAGGAAATGTTTAAAAATGAAATTTTACCTAAAGTTAAAGTAAATGATACTGAAATTGATACGGTAATTAATCAAAAAATTCTGCATCTTAAAATCAAGTGGCTTTTTTATCAAACTCAAAAACCAAAAATAATTATTTTAGAAAAATTAAATGACAAATACTATTTTGATTCCGTATTTTCCGCTCAATTAAAAAATGGTGTTAATAAAGATGAAAGAGAATTGAATATCACACGATATCAATTAGGTTTAAGAAATTCTGAAGTAGCAAAAATTATTATTGACACTTTGACAATTGGTAAAATATCCGAACCATTTTACAAAGAGCAAGGATGGTACATTTTTAAATTGGAAAAAGCTTGGAAAGATATTATTGTAAATGAAGGAGAATATAGCCGACTTAAAAGCGAAGCTATTACTGCTGTAAAAAAGAATAAAATGGATGCTTTAAGTGACATATATGTCAAAAAAATAATGGTGAACTATTCTCCCTCAATAAAGAGAATACCGCTTAATATAACTGTTGCGTTTATTGCAGATTTTATGCTTTCTAAAAAAAAGTACAAAGATTGGAATGTATCTTCTTTTCTTTCAAAAGCGGTTCAAAAATCCGGAATTAAAACGCCATTGCAGGCTAACCAATTGTCTTTGATTCAATATAACAACGGAAATATTTCAATTAGACAATTTTTAATCTGGTTCAGAACAAGAATTGAATATATTAAACTTAATAAATCAAATTTCGATTCATTTTACGCTTCGATTGAGCAAATGGTTTGGCGTATGACACGCGATAGGTTTTTGACTATTGAAGCAGAGAAAAAAGGATATGATAAAAATCCTGATGTAACAGAGCAGGAAAAATGGTGGAGAGAAAAAATTTTATACAGTGCCGCAAGAAACAGTTTATCGAAAGCAGTAATTCTAAAATTCAATGAAAAAAATTTGACCGGTAACGACACTTCATTAACCGCAAGACAAGAAATAAACTTTCAGCTTGGAGTTAAAATATTCAGAACTCTTCAAAAGATGAAAGCAAAATATCATGTAACTATTAATCATAATTTATTAAATAGTTTAAAACTTTTTGATGAAAAGGATAAAAGGGCGGTTGATTTTTACACTGTTAAAAAGGGCGGACTTATACCGCGCAATCCATACCCTACAATAGATCACGAATGGAAAAATTGGGATTAGCGAATGGCATTGAAAAAGTTTAATATATTACATATTAATTGGTTTTCGGATTTTAATTTATTTAACAACTCACCTCTGTCCTCTCTTAAAAGAGAGGAAGCCAATGGGAAAATCCGAAAACCAATTAGTAAACAGTATATAATTCTTTTCTCATTACTTCTAATTTTGCTTTTAAATTCATGTTCGGAGCGGAATAAATCGAAATACATTTTGACTTATTGGTCATCAAATAATACTTATGAGATAAAGTATGCCAAAATGATGGTTGCACAGTGGAATAAAAATCATCCTGATAAATTAATAAAATATCAACCCGTTCCTGAGGGACAATCGAGCGAAGAAGTTATTCTTGCCGCCGTTGTAGGAAAAACCACTCCTGATATTTATTCAAATATGTGGCAAGGTGATGTAGAAACTTATGCGCATGCTCACGTAATTCATCCACTGGACAAATTCCCTGATTTTTATAATTTTATGCTTAATAGAAGTGATAGTTCCGCATTAAATGAAGTTAAATCTCGCGATGGACATATTTACCAAATTCCATGGAAAATAAATCCTATTATGATGATTTATAACAGCAAATTGTTGCTCGAATTGGGGATAAATAATCCACCGCGAACGTATTCCGAGTTTTACAACGATGCTGAAATTTTACAAAATAAATCTCGTAATGCAAATGGATATGTTTATAGATGGTTTGGTTATTCAGAAGTTTTACCCACTTGGTGGCAGAGATTATTTGATTATTATCCTTTATATTTAGCTGCTTCCGGCGGAAAGCCTTTAATCCAAAATGACAAAGCTGTTTTTAACAACAAATATTCATTACATGTTTTTAATTTTTTGAGAACTCTATACAAAAATAATTATTTTTCTCGAGAAAGACTTTCAGCTCAGCAAGACATATTTTTATCAAGTGTGATTGCGTCCAGATTTACTGGACCTTGGGATATTGCTCATACAAAAAAGTTTGCTCCA
>CAZXDS010000100.1:0-2563 GCA_964639525.1 uncultured Melioribacteraceae bacterium
AAAAACATTTTAATTTATAATGGCAATTTAAGTAAAAAAGAATACTCTTTGGAATAAAAAATTAAAATCTTTTAGTAAAATTAAAATATAATCTTCCATAACTATTAATTGACTCAAACACTCCTTCGTAACTTATATTTACATTTAACTTTCGTAATGCACGCCAAGTTAAATCAATGCTGAAAATATCTTGTTTCAACTCATTAATGCCGGATAAGAATTTGTATTTAATATTTCTGTAGCCAAATGATGAATACACAGCACTGCCGAAAATATCTTTTGAAAAACGCACTGAAATAATTCTGCCGTCTAAATAACTTGTTTTAAGACTGCTATAAGTACCGGAAATCATTCCGTTGATTAATGGAAGTCTTGAATATGAGAATCCACCGGAATAGTTATTCGTTTTCTGTACATCGCCGTGCATAAATCTGTAGCCATAAGAAAAGTTTAACGAAAGACGATTAATAGGACGTAAATTTAAACGCAGTCTCAAACCCTGCCGTGTTGCAGCATCAAGAAGACTATCAGCGTAACTTTTAAATGTTTCATAATATATAACATTTTTCCTTTTATCGTACGATGCCGAAATACTAATAAATCTTGATGGGCGAAAACGCAGCGATGTGTAAAACCCTGTTAAACTAAATGTACTTTGCGGATTTCCGCTAACACGTTTATATAAATCAATTTCAGATGAGAGAAATAAACTTACATTTTTCACAAAACGACTATTATGTTGAAAATATAAAAATCTTCTATCTGTCTTAAAATTATTAGTCTGCTGAAATATTGCCATAGAGTTCTGCATTTTTCCAAAACCGGCTTGGGTAGAATTGCTAATATAAGCACCGTACTCAAACAATTTAGCATTTAAACCGTAATCCGAAAAATTTGGACGCGAACCTGCAATTAATCCGTAGTTCAATTCCCCGATTTTGCTTTCAAATTGAAGTCCGTCAACTACCGAAATATTTGTAATAACCGGATTAATTTTTCGTCCGACAACTACGCTTGTGTTCTCACTAAAATTATATTTTACCGATAGTGCATATATTTTAAGCGCATTACTAATATTGTTTTTTACATTTGCCCAGTCAGTTGAACGATAATTAAATGAAATATAACTATCGAAAGAAAAATTTGAATTATTTACTCTATCGCCGTTTAAAGAAAAGGTATAACGCCAACGAACATAATCCGTCGAATTTGTATTCGAAGTATTGGTATAGGCCGAAACGGCAAATCTTCCCTTCAATTCATTTTCAGATTTAAAATATTTTAGTTTGGATTTGACAACATACTTTTGATTTGGAGTTGTTACTTTATTTTCAACCGTAGCAACATGTTTGGAACTGTTATTTTTAATTTTATTATTTTCCGGCGCTATTTTTACAAAAGCAACTACTTTATCGCCAACTTTTAGATGAGATTTATTTACAAATTTTCCGGAAACCGAAGTTGAGGATAAAAATTCGACTTTAATAACAGGTGCAAAGCTCCCATTAGAATCATTAAAAAGTTTATCTCCTTTTTTAATTCCCTTTGTGTTTGCAAACTTAACATAAACATTTACCGTTGAAATGTAGCTTACTTTCCCTTCTACTCGTTTTTTATTCTGAGCATAAATTCCTGAAGTAAGAAGTAGGACAATAACTAATATATTTTTGCAATTCATACTCTTTTATCTCCTTTTTTTGTATTTAACGGGAATGCCACCATCTCCATCTCCCCCGCCCTCTCCACCACCGGTTGGATGACAATCATAACAAGCTGCACTATCATATGTATAACCGGAAACTCCGCTGTGTTCAGAATTCATATCCGTTTGATTGTGCTCGTGGCAAGTTAAGCACGAAAATATATTGTAATCATTTGCGTTAGTGTGGCAGTCTGAACATACATTCCATTCTCCATTGTGTTTTCCCGAGTAAATTGGGAAATATTGTCCGTCATGGTCAAAAGTAGATGGAACCCAAGCATTTTGAGTATGACACGTTTCACAATCTGTAGGAAATTGTGCACTTTGATGCGGCGGATTATTGGAGTTATTATAGTCGCTTTGATGACAGTCATAGCATAAAGTTGGTGTATTATTATAATTACCGTTATGGCAATTTGCACAATCCGTAATATTTGCATGAGCACCAAGCAGTTGATAATAATTATTATGATCCGGAAACTGAGCAGGATTCCAACCCGGATTTGTAGTATGACATGTTTCACAAGTAGTTGATAATGACAAATTTTGGTGATTTGGATTTGTAGTTCCTGTATAATCGGAATTATGACAATCATTACACAAAGTTGAAGTTCCCGCATAACCGCTTGAATGACATTTATCGCAAGTTAAACTTGTATGTGAACCCGTTAGCGGAAAATTTGTTGCAGCGTGGTCAAATGTTACTTGATCCCATGCCGTTGTAGTGTGGCATTGTTCACACGTTGTCGGATAATTTTGCGATACGTGTTCCGGTGCCGAATCAAATTTGTCCTGATGACAAGTAATACACAAAGTTGAAGTTCCCGCATAACCGCTTGAATGACATTTATCGCAAGTTAA
>CAZXDS010000100.1:2663-5102 GCA_964639525.1 uncultured Melioribacteraceae bacterium
CCGTTGTAGTGTGGCATTGTTCACACGTTGTCGGATAATTTTGCGATACGTGTTCAGGCGCCGAATTATATTTATCCTGATGACAAGTAATACACAAAGTTGAAGTTCCCGCATAGCCGCTTGAATGACATTTATCGCAAGTTAAACTTGTATGCGAACCTGTAAGCGGGAAGTTTGTTGTATTGTGGTCAAATGTTACATCAGACCAAACTGTTGTTGTATGGCATTGCTCGCACGTTGTCGGATAATTTTGCGAAACGTGTTCGGATGCCGAATTATATTTATCCTGATGACAACTTATGCATTCAGGATTTGTACCTGTGTAACCGTTTGTATGACAATCGGAGCAGAGTACTGTAACATGTGAGCCGGTTAACGGAAATCCTGTATTTATATGATTAACCGCATCGTCACCTGTTCCTTGCGGATGACAAGTAAAACAAGCAACTGATTCGTATGTGTAACCATTAATATTTGAATGTTTTGAATCCATTTCCGTTTGATTATGCTCGTGGCAAGTTAAACACGAAAATATCGTATAATCACTTGTATTAGTATGACAATCGTTACAATTTGCCCAAGTTCCGCTATGCTTTCCCGAATAAACAGGGAAATATAATCCGTCGTGATCAAATGTAGCCGGAGTCCACGCAGTTGTAGTATGGCAAGTTTCACAATCGGTACCAAAACCTGCACCTTGATGATTAGGATTTGTAGTTGCTTCATAATTACTTTGATGGCATGTATAACAGTCAGTCGGTGTATTCTCATAACCACTCGCATGGCATTTTTGACAATCGTTTTTAATTTCAGCATGCCTGCCGGTTAAAACAAAAAAGCTGTCATGATTTTGAAAATCAGCCGGCGACCAGCCCGGATTTGTAGTGTGGCATTGGACACAATCTGTAGAAAATTGTAATGAAACATGGTTTGGATTAGTTGTTGCTTCATAATTATTTTTATGACAAGTATAGCAATCATTAGTTAATCCGGTAAAAGTTCCTTTTGCATGACAAGAAAAACAATCGGAAATTGCATGCCCGCCCGCCAAAGGGAAAAAGTCATGAATAAAACCGGTTGTTCCCCAAGAATTTGACGTAATAGAATGACACTGTTCACAATCGGTAGAAAATCCCGCTTGAACATGATCAGGGTTAGTAGTTGCTAAATACTGCTGCTTATGGCACTGAAAACAATTAACACCAAGCGGTTTAAAATTCAAAAGAGACGCCGATAAATGGCATTGTTGGCAATCTACAGTTTGATGTACTCCAAAAAGTGGAAATCTACTTCGTTCGTGAATTTCCAAAATATTAGAAACTAACCAAGATTTTGGAGTATGACAATTAGCACAATTAAATCCTACTGAATTCTGATGGATATCCGTATGACAATCCACACAATTTGTTGAAGTATTTGTAAATTCCAAAGACTTGTGACAAGATGAGCATTGAACATCTTTGTGCTGACCAACTAATTTAAAATTTGTTTTACCATGGTCAAATTTAATGTTATGAACATCTACTTTCCAACTTTCGGTTGTGTGGCAGTTGGAGCATTTAATGCTAAAATCTTTCCCGTGCGGAGATTTTTGCCCCAACATAAAACTCTGCATAACCATTATTATTATTATTATTTTCGATAAATATTTCATAATATTTCTCTACATTTGTAATGAGTCAACTTTAAATAATCTGTTCCGTCATTTATATTTTTTATCTGAACTCAGATAATTGATTATTTATTTTACTTTATTTCCTTTTATATTTGAATCACCACCATTATTTGAATCATGACATTTAAGACAAGAATAAACATTATAGTCATTTGCATTTATGTGGCAATCAGTGCATGAATCCCATTCACCATCGTGTTCACCTGAATATATTTCAAAATATAAAGCATCGTGTGCCTTAAAATCTGCAGGTACCCAGCCATTTATAGAATGACACAAAGCACAATCAGTAGAAAATTGTGTTGCAAGATGATTAGGATTATTCGTCTGTTCATAATTATTTTGATGGCAAGTATAACAATCCGAACTTAATCCGGAAAAAGAATCTGCGTTATGACACGTGAGACAATCGGATATGGCATGTCCGCCGGTTAACGGAAAAAATGCGTGTACAAACCCAGTTAATCCCCAACTTGTTGAAATCATTGAATGACATTGCTCACATATTGTAGAATAACCCAACTGCTTATGGTTTGGAGTAGCCAATAAATATTGCTGCTTGTGGCATTGATAGCAAGTAGAACCAATCGGCTTAAAATTCAATAAAGACGCAGAAATATGACATTGCTTGCAATCCAAAGTTTGATGAACTCCAAGCAGCGGGAATCTGCTGTTTTCATGAATTTCAAGTATATCCGTTACTAACCAAGACGAAGAATTGTGGCATTCCTCACAATTAACACCAACTGAATTTTGATGAATAT
>CAZXDS010000100.1:5202-12291 GCA_964639525.1 uncultured Melioribacteraceae bacterium
GACGAAGAATTGTGGCATTCCTCACAATTAACACCAACTGAATTTTGATGAATATCTGTATGACAATCAGAACAACTTTGCCCCGTATCATTAAATATTAATGATTTATGACAAGATGAGCATTGAACATCCTTGTGCTGACCGATTAATTTGAAACTTGTCATATTATGTTCAAACTTGATGTTTTTACTATTTACTTTCCAATTTTCCATAGTATGGCAATTTGAACAATCAACATTAAAATTTTTCCCGTGCGGAGACTTTTGTCCCAGCAATAAACTCTGCACTATGAAAATTATTACAATTATTTGTGACACGTTTCGCATGAAAACTCTTCATATTTAAATTGTATTTGTTTTTTACCATCTACTATCTCACTTTTATGGCACTTACTACATTCAACGTTTGCATGTGCACCGGCAAGACTAAATCTCGTTTTGCTATGGTCAAATTTGCTTGGTTTCCAATTTTCAAAACCATGACAAGTTGAACATTTATTTGAAAAATCTCTTTTAAATTGCCCATTATGAAAATCTTCATGACAAGTCGTACATTTTGATGATATTTTTTCAAATGTCATTTTGTTTCTATTTTTGAAATGACATTTAGAGCACTCAACGTTTTTATGTTTGCCTAAGAGTGTAAATTTTGTTTTGCTGTGATCAAATTTTACATTATGCCAACTATTTACATTATGGCAAACAGCACACAAATTATCGCTGTCAGCAAATTTATTTATTTCTTTTCCATGAATATTATTATGACACGTTTCGCAATTTGTATTTTTGAACTTAAAAATATTATCGTCATTTTTATAATGACAAGCCGAACAAGGAATTGCAAGATGACTGTCGCTTAACTTAAAGTTTGTTTTATTATGTTTTTGAATTGAAAATGAAGATGGATGGAATCCGGAGACAGTGTGGCAATGAGAACAATCCTCAGGTTCATCATTTTCCATTAATTGCCCGGAATGTTCATCTTTGTGACAGCTTATACAATACTTAAATTTTAGTTTTTTCTTAAAACCTGAAATATGACATTTACTGCATGCAACAGATTTGTGTTTACCTTTTAATGCAAAACGTGTTTTTGAATGATTGAAATTTCTTAAATTCTTTACATTTGCAAATGAAGTTATCGAATGGCATTTTAAACAATTTTGCCCAAACCTTCCTTTATGAATATCCCTATGGCAATTTGAACATTTGGCAAATTTAATTCCGGCAAACTTCTGAAAATCCTTACCATTTAATTTCTTTTTTACATGGCATTTTTCACATTTTACTTTTTTGTGCGCTCCTTCAAGTTTAAAATTGGTTTTGCTATGATCGAAAAAAGCTGCAGGTTTCCAGTCAATAGTATTATGGCAAGTTGTACATTTTTGTTTCTTAAAAGTACCTTGATGATAATCATCATGACAATTTGTACAATTTACAGAAAGCCCCAAATATGTTTTGGTTCGCTTTTTAAGTTTAGCAGATTTTATAAACTTTTTTTGATGACATTCATTACATTTTAATTCGGCATGTTTTCCGGTTAACCGGAAAACGGTTTTACCGTGATTGAATTTGTCAGGATCAAATTTAAGCATCTTAAAATCACGCCCAAAATGTTCTCCGTGGCACTTAAAACAATCATGCCCTTTAACATCGGAGGAAGAATGAAATCCAAGTTTTTTATCAATAAGTGTTTTAATTTCCTTATGACAATCAAGACATTTTTTATTTTCAACTTTGTCACGCAGTACGTGGCACTTAGTGCAATTGCTCATCCCTTCCAATTTTGCATGAGCGGAACTTAATTTTCCGGGTGAAATTTGCGCAGTTATAACTGTGCTGAACAGTATTAAAACAAACCCAACAGATGAAAAACGCATATTAAACAAACCCTCCAAATTTTTTAATGTTTTAAAACAGCATCTCCGAATTTCTTTGTAATTTTAATTCCAACTTTCTCCAAAAACTTAGTTGGCAATTCTCCCCCTGCAAAGATGTAAACCAAATCATTTTTAATTTTTATCTTTTCATCCCCATTGACTATCAGTTCAACAGAATCCTCAAATATTTCCTTCACACTTGAATTATAAATTATTTTAACTTTTCCGGATTCAATTGCACCGGATATTTTTGTAAGATTATTCGGTTTAATTCTTCCGAATTTATCTTTTCTATAAGACAGTGTAACGTTAGTATTACTACTTTCTTCGGATAACAACAGCGCTGATTCAACGGCAGAATCTCCTCCCCCAACCACAAGGACTTCACTGTCTGAAATTAGTTCCGGTTCAATCAGCCGATAAGATACTTTTTCCAGATTCTCACCAGGTACATTTAATTTGCGAGGGGAACCTCTTCTTCCTGTTGTCAATAATATTTTTTGCGACGAATACAAATTTTTATTGGTCGAAACTTTGAAAACATTTTCACTACTTGATATATTTTCAACTTTTTCGTTTTCATTAATTACTATATTATTTAAGTTCAATACATCATTCCATATTTCAAGCAACTCATCTTTTGTCATTTCGGTACGATTTATTTTTCCGTATAATGGCAGTTCCATAGGACGAGTCATGATAATTTTTTTTCTTGGGAAAGAATAAACCGTACCGCCAAGTGAATCTTGTTCAATAGTAACGAATTTTAGTCCATTCTTTTTTGCCTGTAGTGAAGCGGCTATTCCCGCCGGTCCGCTTCCAATTATTACTAAATCAAATTCGGCGGAAGAACTATTAGAAACAGATTTTGTAAGATTCATTACCGCTTGTTTTCCTTGTTTTACAGCATTTTTAATTAATCCCATACCGCCAAGCTCTCCGGCAATAAACAATCCCTGAATATTCGATTCAAAATTATGACTTACGTGCGGAAGATCTACACCGCGTTTTTCTGTTCCAATACATAATGTAATTGCCTCCACAGGGCAAGCATGAAAACATGCGCCGTGTCCGACACAACGCGAAGCATTTATGGTAGTTGCCTTCCCATTTTGAATTCCAAGAATGTCCTTTTCAGGGCAAGCTGAAATACATGCACCGCTTTGAATACACGAACCGATATCAACAACCGGATGTAGTGATACGGGTTCATACAAACCATATTCTTTAGCTTTTTTAATTTTCTCACCAACTTCGGCGGATTTTTTCTTTTCTCTTCGCAAATAGAAAAACAGAATTGCAAAAAAAATGATCCCCGAAAAAGCATAAGCAGCACTATTTTCTAAAAATGATTCCATATTATTTATTTAATCTAACTAATGATGATTTAGCCAATTTAGCCTGTTCAGAATTTGGAAAATTCGTAATTATTTTATTCCAAATATCAGAAGCTTTATTTTTATTTCCATTGGAAGCATAAATAGCACCCAAATTATATTGCCCTGCCAGATTATCGGGATAATATTTTAATAATTGTTGTGTGTAAAATTCAGCATTTTTTAAATCCCTCATATTGTAAAAGACAAAAGTCAAATCCAAAAGAATATCTTTTCTTTTTTTGTCTATGGTTAATATTCGTTTATAATAATCTATTGCTTCCGATTGCTTATGTGATGCAGACAATAGTTGGGCATATTTTTTTATGCTTACGGTATCATCAGGAACTTTTGTAATTTGCTTTTTCAACATTTCCATTTCGTGAATAAAACCTTTTGTAACATTATTTTTGCTTGGTACCGGTTTTGTAGTATTCAATTTATTGTGTATTTCATCCTTCGGCATTCGTGCATTATCACTGATATTTATTGTCTTATGCAGCTCAGCATCCGAATCCGAACTCTTCTCATTGCGAGTCGAAAGCCAAATAGCAAATACTATAAATACAAACAAACCACCGTATAAATATTTCATTTTATTTTTCATAATTCCTCACTAAAAAATCCATTTATATCCAAAGGTTATTGCAACACCAACGTGAACAAGCATAACGATGAGCATCAAAATTGCAAATGGCAAATGGAAAACATGCCAATAACCAAACAACTGCTGCATAGATTTAAGTAGTGCAATTTTTCTACTTAACACAATTTTTGATTTACCAATTCGTATCACTTTTTTTACATTATGTTTACCAATATTATTGCTATGCATATTCTTTTTAACTTGCATCAATATTTTTCTATTATAAAAATACGATGAGATTATTGTCGATAATATTTTCGATAACTTAATACCGGATTTATTATTTGCAAAAGAAATATTGTCAATCAGCGCGTAAGTTTCTTCTTTTAGATTAAATTCTTTACGCAATTTTATTGTAATGTCCGAATTCATTTTCTGCAACTCTGAAAAATCAAGCTCATTTCCCTGTATCGTACGAGGTATTTGAATGTAAATATAACGACCTACAACACCGCTTGCAACAACAGCGATCATACTCCAAAAACTTACTGTAACTATTCCGTTAAACTTAAATGATGTGTGGAAAAGAACAAAAATAGGACCTAATGTACAAAGGAAAATATGAAATTCCAGCCAATGTTTTAATACGCCCCAGTTTGAAAACATCCGCATTCTTTTACGCATCATATAACTGGCAACACCAACAAGCATCATTAGTGAACCGATAATGCCAAGACCGTGTCCAATTAGTCCACTTGGTTTTAACAATTTATGTAGCGGATTAAAAAACCTCTCGGTAATCGGGATTGAATAATAACCGTACCCGAGGTACACTAATATAAAAGTTGATAGTACAACTATTGATATTAATAAACTAATAAATATTTTATGGACTGTGTTACTCATGATAACCAAATATTATTATTGGAAAATTAAAAAGAATTTCTTTTGATATAATTTTACAGATTGATAAAACTTTTTCAGTTGAAAACTAATAAATTATAATTTTAATAGTATCAATTGTTATATAGTATAGCCCTTAAATAAAAATAAGTAGGAATTTTTACATACTAAAATAACAAATAATCAGACAAGATGTATGCTTTGTATCACAAATTTTTATTTTTTTTGTAAAGATTTATTCAAATCAATTTTTCCGCCTACATCCTCTCCCGTCAGAGCCGGACAGGCTTTTAAGAGAGGACAGAGCTGAGTCTTTAATTAAATCAAAATCCGATCTCAGATTCTGTAAAAAACCAATTTAGATTATGTATAATTTTCCTTAATTTTGAATTATAAAATTTTTATAAAACTATATTACTTTGAAGGAGATAATTATGAGCAATGCAATTTTTAAGGTTCCTATGCCGATTAACGAACCGATTAAATCCTACGCACCAGGCACAAAAGAAAGAGAAGAATTAAAAGCGAAATTAACAGAATTACAATCCAAGCAAATTGAAGTACCGCTAATTATTGGAGGTAAGGAAGTTAGAACCGGTAACCTTGGCAAAATGAGAATTCCGCACAACCACTCACACGTTCTTGGCACATATCACAAAGCCGGAAAAGACGAAGTTCAAATGGCAATTGATGCTGCACTTGAAGCAAGAAAAACTTGGGCTGATATGCCGTGGGAACAGCGTGCTGCAATATTCTTAAAAGCTGCCGATTTACTTGCCGGACCTTGGCGGGCAACTTTAAATGCTGCAACAATGTTGGGACAATCAAAAACAGCTATTCAGGCAGAAATTGATGCGGCTTGCGAACTAATTGATTTTTGGAGATTCAACGCATATTATATGTCCCAAATAATAGCGGACCAGCCATATTCCCCTGCCGGAATGTGGAATCGTGTTGAATACAGAGCTTTGGAAGGTTTTGTTTTTGCAGTAACGCCTTTTAACTTTACTTCTATTGCAGGTAATTTACCAACTGCTCCTGCACTTGTTGGCAATGTAGCTTTGTGGAAACCGGCATCAAGTGCTGTTTATTCGGCATATTTCTTAATGCAGTTATTTAAAGAAGCAGGATTTCCTGACGGAGTAATTAATTTTATTCCCGGTTCGGGTGCAAGTGTTGGTAATCCGGTTTTAGCAAGCCCCGACTTAGCCGGAATACATTTTACCGGTTCAACCGCAACATTTCAAAGCATGTGGAAAACCGTAGGAAACAACATTACAAATGCAAAATATTATCCTCGTATTGTTGGTGAAACCGGTGGTAAGGATTTTATTTTTGCACACAATACTGCTGATGTTAACGCACTTGTTGTAGCTGCCCTTCGCGGCTCTTTTGAATATCAAGGGCAAAAATGTTCCGCTGCTTCAAGAATGTTTATTCCACAATCACGATATGATGAATTCAAAGAAAAATATGTTGCCCAAGTTGCAAAAATTAAAATGGGAGATGCTAATGATTTTTCTAATTTTATGACCGCAGTTATTGATAAAGGTGCATTCGACAGCATTACCGAATATATTAAATATGCAGCAGAAAGCGACGAAGCTGAATTTATTACCGGCGGAAATTACGACGATAGTAAAGGATACTTTATTGAACCGACAACAATAGTTACAACAAATCCTAAATTCAAAACAATGGTTGAAGAAATATTCGGACCCGTTTTAACTATTTTTGTTTACAAAGATGATAAGTTTGATGAAACTTTAGAACTTTGTAATTCAAGCACGCAATATGCTTTAACCGGTGCAATTTGGTCGCAGGATAGGAATATATTGATTAAAATGTCCGACAAACTAAGAAATGCAGCCGGCAATTTTTATATTAACGATAAACCAACGGCAGCGGTTGTTGGTCAGCAACCTTTCGGCGGCGGGCGTGCTTCCGGCACAAACGATAAAGCCGGCAGTGCAATGAATATTCTTCGTTGGATGTCTGCAAGAACATTGAAAGAAACTTTCAATCCGCCTAAAGATTGGACTTATCCGTTTATGAATGAAGAATAATTATTTCCAAATTTCTGAATAAAAAACAAAACCCAATTCAATTAATTTGAATTGGGTTTTTTAATTAATATTTTACCGTCTCTTATCCAAAGAATACTACGGAAAAGAAACGGCATTAGATTGAGTTTACCGTAAATTAACATTGAAAACAAACACCGTATCGCAATTTAAACTTACAAACAAAAACTGCGAAGCAGTTTAATTTACAATAGCCACGAATGAAATTCGTAGATTTTGAATGAAAAGAAGATAAAACAACTGCGGAGCAGTTGAATTTTG
>CAZXDS010000101.1:0-12277 GCA_964639525.1 uncultured Melioribacteraceae bacterium
ATTTTAATTTCACTTTGGTTTTTAAGTGAGAAATTATTGGAGTTTTAGCAATTTGTTTATTAGTAATTAGTACTATATTTAATCAATGAAAAAATTTGACATACCGAAATATTATAAAAGCGTGATTATTTCGGACATAAAAAAGCAGAGAAAAGAAGACGACCCGCGTAAAAAAGACTTTTCTCCAACAAAATTAGACTATGGAAAAATTAAATTTTTCATTGCTCGCCATTTCGGTTTTTGTTACGGTGTGGAAAACGCAATCGAAACCGCCTATCGAATTATTAACGAAAATCCGGATAAAAGAATATTTCTCCTCAGCGAAATGATTCACAATCCCGGAGTAAATGCCGACCTTGTAAAAAAAGGCGTGAAATTTATAATGCGGACTGACGGAAGTCAAATAATTGATTGGGCGGAACTTACACCAAACGACATTGTAATAATTCCTGCATTCGGTACAACTCTGGAAATTGAAAATCGGCTTAGCAAAATTGGAATAGAAATTTATCAATACAACACAACTTGTCCGTTTGTTGAAAAAGTTTGGAACAGAGCCGAAGACTTGGGGAAGGACAACCAAACAATTATAATTCACGGAAAGCACAAGCACGAAGAAACACGGGCAACATTTTCACATTCCACGGCAAACGGAAAATCAGTTATTATACGTGATATTAAGGAAGCTGACTTATTAGCACAAATAATTACCGGTAAAATTGAAAGAGCTGAGTTTTATAAGATTTTTGAGGATAAATATTCCAAAAATTTTAATGCTGAAACCAATTTGCAAAAAGTCGGCGTAGTAAATCAAACGACTATGCTTGCTTCGGAAACGGAAGAAATAGGCAATGTTATTAAAGCTGCAATGATTGAAAAATACGGCAAAGAAAATTTACCGGAACATTTTGCCGATACGCGTGATACACTTTGTTATGCTACAAATGACAATCAACGTGCAACACATGGATTGTTAAATGTAAACGCAGATTTGGCGATTGTAGTAGGCGGTTATAAAAGCTCAAACACTTCACACATAGTTGAACTGCTTGAAAAAAAATTCCCCACATATTTTATTTCTTCAGCCGATGAAATAATTTCTAAAAACATGATAAATCATTTTGATTTATCAACGAAAACAATAATGGAAACCGGTTCATTTTTGCCCGATAAAGACAAAATAAATATTGCCTTAACAAGCGGTGCTTCCTGCCCGGATGCTGACGTTGAACGCGTGCTTAAAAAATTGTTGTCTTTTTCCGAAATATCCATCAGTGCGGTAAAATAAAAGCCCAACAATTCTGTTGAGCTTTAGTTTTTGCTTTGGTTATTATTTATTCCAATCCAAATATTCTTCTTCGCCTATCAGTTGGTTGAATCTTCGTTTAATTATCTCGTCTTTGTGGTCATTCCTAACCGAAAGAGACTTCTTTAAATCTTTTAATTTCTTTTCAAGGCGTTCAACATCTTGCTTTTTGTTCTGTTCTTTTAACGTGAATAATTCATTTAATTTTTTAGTCAGCTCTTTTTTTATTTTTGATTTATCCGCATTTGCATCATTCTTATAAGTAAGAGCAAGAGATGTAGTTTCTATTTCAAGAGTAGAAATCTCTTTTCTTCTTTCCATTCGAACTTTATCAAACTCATTGAAAAACGGAACATCCATCGTGTTAAAATATGTTTTCTGCAAAAGTTTCTGGTACGTTTTGTTATCAAATCTTTTAATTGTACTCAACTTTTTGCGTAGAACATTGTTCAAGGATTGCAAGTATTCGTGTTCGGAATTTTTATCAAATAAGTTCGGGAACGGAGGAGCTATTGGAGGAGGAGGAGGCAATGTTTTTTCTTGTGCAAAAACTGAACCGCTTAATAATAAAATAAGAACCGTTAATAAAACCGAGTTTGTCTTTTTCTTTAATCTGTGTGCCATTTCATTTCCTCTTTATTTTTATAATGATTTAGTGTCTGTAGTTAAACTTAATTTATTAATTTCATTCTGAATAGAAACAACATCCCTGAACCATTTGTCGTTGGCAAGTTGATATCTAATGTATTGCTTTGCTTGATTATCAAATAAGCTTGTGTATTCAATTTTCGTCGCACTTAATTCCTTACTGAAGGAACTATCATCCCACGTTAAAAATTTAGAATCAACTTTGTGTTGTTGAGTTGGATATTGCAGTGAAAAAAGAGTAACAATAATTATGACGAAGATACTTCCGGCAAATGCTATTTTTAAGGAACGTGAATTCTGCACTCCTTTTGTTTTTGTAAAAAATCCTTTTATCATTGAATTAATTGACTTTCGAGTCGATTGCTCTATAGCATTACTAACAAATTTATTAAATTTATCTTCACTCAAGTCTGCTTCGATCTCTTCATAAAAATTAGCGGAATATTTTTGTGCATCTGTTAAAAGCTCTTTGAGTTTTAAATTATTTTCAATTTTATTATCCCAAAATTCCGTTCTTTTTTCATCAAGAGAACCGTCAACATAAAGCCATCTTTCAGTTTCAAAAAGTTCAATCAGATTCTCATTATTCGTCAGCATATTGCGCCTCGACATATTTTTTAATTTTCCGTACTGCATAATTCATACTACTTAATACTGTGTTTATCGGTTCTCCGGTTATGACAGCAATTTCCTTAAAAGTAATATTTGTCTGCTGCCTCAGTAAAAACACTTCCCTTTGCTTGTCCGGTAAATTCATCACTGCTTTCATCATTAAGCTTTTTTCTTCACTTAAAATAAAACTCGTATGCGGAGTTTCACTGTTTGCAATTATTGATAAATCTTCAAAAGTTTCTTCGTGTTTTCTTCGATTATTTTTTCTAAAATAATCTTGAATTACATTGTGAGCAATTGTAAACAGCCAGTTAGAAAATTTCTGCTGTTCGTTATATTTCCCTATTCCTCTCCAAACTTTAATTAATATTTCCTGAAAAATATCTTCTGCATCTGTTTCGTTGCCGCACATTCTTAAACAATAGCCAAATAATTTTCGTCTATAATTATTTGCCAAAACCCTAAACGCATTTGAGTTCCCTTGCCGGCATTTGCTTATTAACTCTTTTTCCAAATTCTGAACCATTTGACAATTGTATTACAGTAAACGTTGAAAAATGTTATTTATTGTATTGTGTAAAAATATTTTTGTATCAATAACTAAATGATAATAAATTTAACACTTGTCTTTTCAAACTTGTTTCAAAAAAATGGAAAATGAAGCCTTAATATTTATTCCGGACATTAGCGGATTTACAAAATTTGTTACCGAAACGGAAATAAATCATAGTCAACATATTATTAAAGAGTTGATTGAAGTTATTGTGAAATCGCTAAGTCCAAAATTCATTGTTTCCGAAATTGAAGGAGATGCCGTATTAACATACCAAATAGGCAAACCTCCGAGTTATAACGAATTGAAGAACCTTGCCGAAAAAATTTACCTTAATTTTCATTCGCAGTTAAGAATTATTGAAAGGGACAATGTTTGCAGTTGCGGGGCTTGCACTGGGTCTGCTAAATTAACACTGAAATTCATTTCACATTTTGGGAAGCTAAAGGAAGTTGATGTTGCTAATTTTAAAAAAATAATCGGAAGTGATGTTATACTCATACATCGTTTGCTGAAAAACAGCGTTCCGCTAAATGAATATTTATTAATCACGGAACAATTTTTCAAAGCTCAGAAAAGTGATTCTGTTATTTACGAAAATCGACTGATAAACAATATTGAGGAGTATGAAAATTTCGGAAAAATTGAAACAAAGTATTTGGATTTTACTCCGCTGATAAATGAAGTACCGAGTTTCCCAAAAATTGAAAGAATTACTCAAGGAGAAAAATCCGAAACAATTTCAGTTTTAATTAATGCCCCACTTGATTTTGTTCATTTGAAACTAATTGATACAAAAGGCAAAGTAAATTGGGTAAAAGATATAGTCAACATTACTGACAATAATAAAATCAATCGGGTTAATGCAGTTCACATTTGTAAATTTGATAAAATGAATTTGCAGTTTACTACCAAAGCAAGCCAAATAATAAATAGCGAATATTTTTTCCAGGAAGAAGCTGTTGTTAAAAGCGATGTTAAATTTATCAATGATTTCCATTTAACCAAATCCGGCAACTATACTAAAGTTGAGTATAAAATTATTTACAATGAGGAAAACGGTAAATCTTTTTTCAAAAAAATGATTTACAAAATGAAATTAGGAATGATTTTAAATTCGATGTTAAGTTCTCAAAAGGTGAACTTGCAGAATTTTAAGAAATATTGCGAAAGAGAATTCCCAACACAGCAGGCTGCAACGAAAAATTGATAATTGAAAGTGAGAATTTGGGTTAGATGATATTTATCGGCACGGCAATTCTATTTTTGGAATAATGAAATATTTTATTTCCGAGATAAAATACATATCCCCTGTGGAAATTTTTTCCTATTTCCGATTCAAAATCTTTAATGTGAACAAACATTTTTGCTTCAGTATTTGCAGACGATTTGACTTCAATCGCAACAGTTTTGCCATCACTTCTTTCTATAATAAAATCAATCTCTCTACCCGAGACTGTTCTATAATGATAAAATTTATACTGATAATCGCTCCAAGCAGCATATTTAATTAATTCCATTAAAACATAATTTTCTAATATATGCCCAAAAAGAATTTTGTCTTTTTTCAATCCATTAATATTTATTGATAATTGATGGCTTAATAAACCTGTATCATTAAAATATATTTTTGCTGTTTTAATAAGTCTTTTAGATCTATTTTTATAGTATGGCGGTAATAAATAAACAAGAAAAGAAGCTTCCAAAAGTGTGAAATATCTTTTTAGAGAAGTTTGGGGAATTGATATAGCACGTGAAATTTCTGCAAAATTTAAAAGTGCCCCTGTTCGTGCGGCAAGTAGATTTAACAATTTAGGGAACTGAGCGATACTTTCAATATGTGATAATTCCTTAATATCACGCTGCAGCATTGATTTTGCATAAGATTCAAACCACGCATTTCTTCTTCTATCGGTTTTTCTAAATACTGCTTCGGGGTAACCCCCGACAACAATATTTTTGTAAATATCAACGTGTCCATCAGCGGGATTCGCTTTGATATTCATATTCTCTGTAAATAATCTATCAAGAACGTTTATTTTATTTCCCATTATTTCGCTTTGCGAAAATGGGTAAAGCTGCAATATTTCTATTCTGCCTGCAAGAGATTCCGATATTTTAGGAAGTAATAAAATATTTGCAGAGCCGGTTAAAATAAATTTACCGGGTTTTCTGTTTTTATCAACAACCGATTTAATTGCCCTGAATAATTCAGGAGCTTTCTGAACTTCATCCAAAATAATATTATCTGAATAGGTATTTAAAAAATCATCAGGATTGTCTTTTATAGCTGAATAGATGGATAAGTCATCCAAAGTAAGATACTCAGCCGGATGTTGCTTTCGTGCTAAAAGTTGAACCAATGTGCTCTTACCTGTTTGACGTGCACCCTGGAGCAAAACAACCGGCGTATCTTTTAAGGCATCTAATAAACGCAGAGTAATATTTCTTTTAATTATTTTCATAATACTACTTCCAAATATAAGAAAAAGTGGCTGATAATCAACCACCAAGTGGCTGATAATCAACCACTTGGTGGTTGAAATCATCAGCTATATTTTACAATTATTGATTCGTAAAAAATAAAAAGGAGATAAAGTTTTATATTAGAATATACAATATCAATAATAAATGTTTTTGATGGGAGTTGTTGGATGGGTGAAAATTTTGATATGAGTTATTTGCACCACAAAAATTATTTTGGAGATAATCCCGAAGAAATATTGGTAAAATATGTTAATAGAATTCCAGCAGGCTCCTGTGTATTAGATATTGGAGCCGGTCAGGGAAGGCACTCTTTTTATTTGGCGGAAAAAAATTTTATTGTTGATGCTGTAGATTCATCCCAAGCAGCAATTGATATTTTAAGAAAACAGCAGCATAAAAACATAAATTATGTTAAAAGCGGCATTTCAAAATTTCACTCACCAAATAATTACTATTCTGCAATTTTATTGCTTGGAATAATTCAAATATTAACGTGGAAAGAGATTAGGAATTTAATTGATAATGTAAAACTATGGTCAAAAAACGGCGGACTTATTTTTGTAACTGCATTCGGTAACGGGGATGATAAGTATAAAAACTGTAAAAATAATTGGAATGAAATCGGCACAAATTCATTCGAAAGTGATGATAAAAGAATAAGGACATTTTTAGCGGATAATGAAATATTAACTTTGTTCGACGGTTTTGAAATAATTCATCATTGGGAAGGTCTTGGCAAAAAACACCGGCACGGAGATGGTCCGATTGAGCAGCATTCAATGATTGAACTTGTTGCACGAAAACCTTAAATCCGGATTATGCATTAGAAAAAGATTAATGCATAAACGACTAATTTTTTTTAAGGTTTGAACCAAATTTATTGCTTAACCTTTTGGGTTTAAATCAAGGAAATCTAATTTTGGATTAAACCATTTGCTACTCTACCGTTGAGATAATTTTATTGTCATTTTTCAGTTTCTAAAGCATAATTTGGGTTAAACAACAGCTCAATTTCGTGAAGTAAATTCCATTTTGATAAAAAATTATCTGAAATTAAAAACATTTATAACTTAGCCCAAATTTTTCTTTTTATCAAAAAACAACCTTGATATTTTAAAGGATGGCTGCCAATTTTACCTTGTTATTTTAAAGAATACTCTGTAATTTTACCTTGTTATTTTAAAGGGAAAATAATATGATTAGAGAAATTGAGAAAAAACTTCTTGTGTGGAAAAATAATCCGCTGCGTAAACCGTTAATAATACGCGGTGCACGTCAGGTTGGTAAAACTTATACTGTAAAAAAATTTGGCGATGAAAATTATAAAACAATTCACTTCATTGATTTTGAAAGAAATCCCGGAATAAAAAATATTTTTGAAAAAGATAAAAACCCGAAGAGAATAATTGTAGAATTAGAATTACATCTTAGAAAGAAAATAAATATTGAAAAGGATCTTTTATTTCTTGATGAAATTCAAAATGTTCCGGAGGCACTTTCGTCATTACGTTATTTTTATGAGGAGATGCCGCAGCTTCATCTTATTGCAGCCGGCTCACTAATTGAGTTTGCAATAAAAAATATTTCTTTTCCGGTCGGAAGAGTCGAAACCCTATCAATGCATCCGATGAACTTTTATGAGTTCCTAATAGCAATTGGGAATTCAATTTTAACCGATACATTATATCTTCCGTTTAACGAGCTACCCGAAAATTTTCACGAAATAATTTTGGAAGAACTCAGAAAATATTTTTTTATCGGCGGTATGCCGGAAGCCGTAAAAACATTTCTAAAAACCGAAAGTTATATTAATGTGTTCGATATACAGAAAGGTTTACTCGAAACATATATTCAAGACTTCTCAAAATATGCGGGAAAATCGAACAAACAGTGTTTGGAAGAAGTTTTACTTTCCACGGCAAAAAACGTTGGGAAGCAAACGCATTATTCAAAACTTGCAGAAGGTTTTTCAAATCCCACGATTAAAAATGCCTACAATTTATTAGAATCTGCTAAAGTAATTTCCAAAGTGTCTTCTGTTAATCCCTCCGGTTTACCTTTGGGTGCAACAGTGTCGTCAAAACGATTCAAAACAATTTTTTTAGATATTGGATTAATGAATATTGCTTGCGGATTGCAGCATAGTTCTAAAATATTAAATGATAATTTGTTAAACATTTATGAAGGATCTTTGGCGGAACAATTTGTCGGGCAGGAAATATTATCTGCCGGCGTTTCTCATCTTTATTATTGGTCGAGAAATTCAAGAAACAGTTCTGCCGAAGTGGATTATATTATATCAAAAAACGGAAAGATAATTCCTATCGAAGTTAAAAGCGGACATTCCGGCAAATTGAAAAGCATGCATCTGCTTTTGGGAAAATATGGTAATATCGAAAATGGATTTGTTCTGTCCTTGGCTGAATATTCTGAACTTCCTGAACAAAAGTTAGTGTTTCTCCCAATATATTTTACTAATCGGCTATTGCTTTTTGATTAAGCATTACTTCACAGTAATTACAGTCCAACTACTTTTTATCCAATCTCAAAACAAAGATCAGTGACAACAATCCGAGAAATGCCGAGATTTTGTAAGTAGCTGCAAAACCGAGCCAATCGCTTAAAGCACCGATTATCATTACGCTTCCCGCACCTGATATAAAATTCATAGTCATAAACAATCCGTTTACAAATGATGGATGTTCCGATTTGTATTCGTTTATTATAGCAAGCAGAACCGGAGTTGAGGAAAACAAAAAAAATCCGGATAATATTAGAATGGGAACAGCAAACCAGCCTGAAGAATATACAAAAAGAAGCATTAGTACCGGTGAAATTACACTGATAATAATAAGTGTTTCACGTCTTCCCAATTTGTCGGAAAGTGTCCCCGATGAAAATGAACCGAGCGCTCCGGCAAACTGAACAATCGAAAGTGCAATTCCGCCTTCCCAAAGTGTGTGCCCTTGCGCGGAAATATATGTCGGCAAAAATGCTGTTAATGCCGAACGGATTATTGACATAAAAAATGAAATTCCGGCTACAGTAACAATTAACGGTAAAACGCCTTTCAAAGTTTCTTTTACATTTGTTTCTACCGCTTTATTTTTAAAGTTTTGCGAAAGATCAACTTTTCTGAACTGAAAAAACAAAAGTACGGATGCACCGAGACCAATAGGCATAACCTTATATGAACCTTCCAATGTCCACATGGAAACAGCACTTAAAATTAAAAAAGGACCGACAGACCTTGCAATTTCACCTCCAAACATAAAATAGCTCATTCCCTTTCCTATTCTATTTCCCGATATTTTTTTAACAGCAACAGGAGCAGGAACATGAAAAAGTGAAGCACTTATTCCGCTAACAAACAGCAAAAGTGCTACAATAAAATAAGTTGGCGCCCAACCAAGCAAACTCATAGCAACGGCAGTTACTGAAGGTGCAAAAATTAAAAAATATCTTATCGGTAGTTTGTCGGCAATAATTCCGACAAGCGGATTCAACAAAGAAGGAAGACGCTGAAAAACAGTAAGCAAACCTGCAAGTGTATAAGAGAGAGAAAATTTTTCAATAAGCAGAGGAAGCAGCGGAGCCAAAAATGAGGAATAAACATCATGCAAAAAATGCGTAAATGCAATTATAAAGACACTACCTGTTTGAAATTTTTTTCCGTTCTCCAAAATCACCAACTGTTTTTTTTAAAGCTTAAAAATACGGTTTTCTTGAATTTTAAGTTAGCTTTTATTCAATCAACAGCAATTCGGGGGCAAAATTAATACTATGTAAAATAATGATTTATAACGATGATAAAAAATATTTCGGCAAAGACCGAATCCGGCTTTCGACTGATTTTCCGGTTAATTTTTTTTACACTAAAAATTGTAGAACCGACTTTCTAGTCGGTTTATCTTTTAATGTTTTAAAATATTTAATTTTCTTACTGTTTTCCAAGTTTTCTCTACATTTAACCAGGAACAAACTGTCCACCGGACTCTGTGAGGAAAGTTTGTTTTACAACAACAATTTAATATTGAAAACTATATTATTTGACTCTGAATCGCTGTCAATCAACCGAGACACACCTATTTGTTTTGCTTTTCTATTCCTAATTATTCAAAATTATTGAGATTATTTTTCTAAATTTAGGAATTATAATTTAATCAATAACTCAATCTCAATAGGATAAATAGTGTCGAACAATAAATTATGTGTTGTGTTACTTTTTATTTTCACTCTTTCTTTATCAGCACAAAACATTGAACTTAGCGGAACTGTTTTTGATGCCGAATCTAACACAGCTCTAAGATTTGCAAATATTAGAATTGCAAATACAACAAACGGGACGGCTGCAAATTCAGAAGGAAAATTTATTCTAAAACTAAAAAAGAAAATTTATTTGGTTATAGCTTCCTATCTCGGTTACAAATCCGATTCGATTTCAGTTAATTTAGTTTCGCAAAAAAATATTGAATTTCATTTGCAGCCAATTTCAATTCAACTCAGTCAAATTACTGTTCTTCCCGGTAAAAATCCCGCGTTGGAAATAATCAAACGTGCAATTGATGTTAAACATGGAAGACAATATAATCTCAATTCATACATTGCAGATGTTTACACAAAAGGGTGGATAAAAACCAAGTCTGATAATGTTAGAGGTTCCGGAAGTGGAATTAATGTTTCGGTTTTCGGCGATAAAAATGATTCTACGAAAATGGAAATTTCCGGAATTATTGAAAACGAAAGTATCAGCTATTTTAAAAAACCGGATTTTCATAAAGAACAGATTATTGCACAAAAACAGAGTGCAAATTTTCCTTCGACAATTAACATTGTAACCGGAGGAAGAATAATTCAAAATTTTTACGACGATGATGTACAGTTCTTTAATCAGCCGCTTATAAGTCCGCTTTCCGATTATGCTTTGGGATATTACTATTACTACATTTCCGATACATTGGCTTTGGATAATACCAACGTTTTTAAAATTTATTTTGCTCCAATATCAAACTCAGATCCGGGCTTTTATGGTAATATTTATATTACCGATAAAACATTCAATCTTGTTAAAATGGTTGTTCATTTGAATAATGCTGCCAACCCCGGCGGACTATTAACAAAGAATACTATCTTTCAGCAGTTTGCTGATTTTAACGGAATTTATATGCCAATTGATTACAGACTTTTTGCCGATGCAAATTATCTCGGAATAGCAAAATTTGGATTTTCGCTAAATACGGTTATGCGCAACTATAAAATAAATCCGAAAATTGAGGACGATTTTTTTAATAAAGCTGTTGTAACGGTTTTGCCGGATGCAGATAAAAAGGATTCCACTTACTGGCAAACAACTGTGCCAACGCCATACACATCAGAAGAAAAAGCTGCTTATAAACGCATTGACAGTTTGGAATCTGTTCCTAAAACATTTTGGGATAGATTTTCAATTATGGCAAGTAAAATATCAATTAATGATAATATTTCCGTAAGCGGTCCTCTTTATATTTATAATTTTAATCGGGTTTCCGGTAATGCTTTAGATTTCGGTCTTAACTTTAGTAACTTCTTGGATAAAAGACTTTATTCTCATTTAAATTTTGGTTACGGTTTTGCCGATAAGAAATTAAGTGCCTCGTTTAACTTCAAATATCTATTGGGTGAATACAGAACTACGTCTTTTTTGTTTGAAGCTTTTAACACAATTACAGATTTGTTCGGCGAGTCGGATAATTACAATCCGCTTAGTTCAACACTGCTGAGTTTAATTACAAAAAATGACTTTCGTGATTATTTCTACAAAAAAGGATTTAGCCTTTCCGTTAAGAGTGAAATGTTTCCCGTTCTTAAACTCGGGATTGGTTTTATCAATAGAAATTATGAGAGCGCAATTAACAATTCTGATTTTTCACTTTTCCATAAAAGTAAAACTTATCGGGCAAATCCGCCTATTTATGAAACCAAAATTAATGCATTTACAACGCATTTCACTTTTGATTTTCGCAACTATATTGAGGACGGATATTCGAGACGGCGAACCTGGAGAGGAAATATTCTGCCCATTATCAGTGGTGATTTTACTTTCAGCAATAAATCATTTTTGCAAAGCAAATTAAATTTTGAAATGTATCGAACAAGCATTTATTGGAGAATTCCTACTTTTAAAACTGCTGTTCTGCAATTTAATGCTGACGGACTTTATAGCAACGGTGCTGTTCCCTATCAAATGATGTATGCACTACCAGGTAATATAAATGCAGGAGGAAAGGATTTTAGTTTTAGAACTGTCGGAATCGGTGAGGTTTTCGGTGACCGCGTTGCTGCAATAAATATTGAACATAATTTTAATGATGAACTTTTCAGACTCTTGAAAATTCCATATTTAAAAGATATGAGGTTAAGATTTTATTTATATTTAAATGCAGCGTGGACAGATATTTCAGATAGAAGTAAGTCCATTTTGCATGTCCCATTCAAAACTTTTGAACATCCGTTTTACGAGCTGGGATTTGGAATCGGTCAGGCTTTGCTTCCGATAACTTTTGAATTTACTTGGAAATTAAATTATCGCGGACAAAACAACTTTGTATTTGGAATAAATACTTTTGCGTTTTAATAAGATGAGTCCATTCTAAAAAGTAATATTTTGACTAACCCACGACTTCAGTCGTGGG
>CAZXDS010000102.1:0-3403 GCA_964639525.1 uncultured Melioribacteraceae bacterium
TAACGTGTTGTTTTTTGTAATCTTAATTTTGACCCCGAATCGCTGTCCTTGGAAACGGTTTTTTTTTGCTTTAATTTCGGAAATTAAATTATTTATTTTAATATTAGGAAATTAAATGGGAAATAAACCGATTGTTGGAATTGTTATGGGCAGCGATTCTGATTTGCCGATTATGGAAAAAGCTTTTGAAGTCTTCCGTGAATTAAAAGTTCCTTTCGAAGTAAATATATTATCTGCACATAGAACACCTATTGAACATTCGGAATACTCAAAAACAGCTTTGGCAAGAGGAATAAAAGTAATAATAGCTGCAGCCGGTGGAGCGGCACATTTACCGGGAGTAACTGCTGCACATACAATATTGCCTGTAATTGGAGTTCCGATTAACAGTAAACTAAAGGGAATTGATTCTTTGCTTTCAATTGTCCAAATGCCGAGTGGGGTTCCGGTGGCAACTGTTGCAATTGATGCAGCAAAAAATGCAGCAATACTTGCAGTGCAGATAATTGCAACCGGAGACAACTATTATGCCGAAAAATTAATTGAATATAAGAAAAAGATAGCAGAAGAATCTTTGTTGAAAAATAGAGAGCTTGATTTATAGGATATAATTACGAAAGTCTCAGAATTATTATGCAGACATTAACTAAGCATTAGAACTTTGAATATTTGTTTTAAAATTTGTAAACAAATAAAAAAACGGCAAATGTAAAAATCAATCTTCACGTCTTTCTTTGGGAGGCAAACCAATAAGCTTGTCTTCGTTCCATTCAATGGTTTTTGAATATTTAAATTCGCGTACTTCGCAATCATTATAAAAGCAAATTTTACATAACCTTGAATCACAGTAATCCGTATGAATTTTCAACTCAAGATTTTCTGAAAGTTTTTGCAGCCTTTTTTCAATCTTAGTTTCTTCATCATGTGATTGTTTAATTGAAAAGTAATATGGGAGTATAAAATGGAAATCAACGAAAGCCTTATTAGCTGATCTTAAAAGTCGTAATTCGTGAATGTCAATCCAATAATCTTTTCGAATGGTCGTTAACTGTTCAACAATCTTTTTCAGCAATTCCTTATCGGTTTCTAACATTAAACCGCCGATAGATTGACGAATGAGTTTAAAACCACTATACAGAATATTTAATGAAACAATAATGGCAATTATCGGATCTAAAATATATATATCAGTAAGAAGGACAAGCAACAAACCTAAGACAATTCCAAAACTTGTAAAAGAATCAGTCAATACGTGCTTGCTATCGGCAACTAAAGCAATGGAGTCTGTTTCCTTACCAACTTTATTCAAATATCGTCCGAGATACCAATTAATTATGCCGGTTGTTGCAATAATAATTGTTCCTAAGCCCAATTGTTCAGGTTGTATTCCTGATATCATTTTCACTATTGAACTGTAAAAAATTGCAGCGGCGGCAACAAAAATCATAAATCCTTCAATTCCTGCGGAAAAATATTCGATGTTTCCATGACCATACAAATGGGTTTTATCGGGTGGTTTTGAACCTAAGTAAATACTGTATAGTGCCATTGATGATGCTATAATATTTACTATTGATTCTGATGCATCGGCAAAAATTGCAGCGGAGTAAGTTAAATAATAAGCAATGGCTTTTCCAATAAAGATTAAGCTGCCGATTATTAATGAAATCCATGCGGCTCTTTTTTTTATGTATATGTAATTATTTGTTTTCATTTGATTAATAAAAATATTTAATTCTTATAAATAATGAAATATTCAACCAAAAAATCTTTTTTGAAAACTTACAAGTCGTATATAATGAATTTAGTAAATTTATTAATAAATACGGTTATTCTACACTTCTAAAATTATTAATAATAGTATAATAATGAATAATATTATAAAAAATATAATGCGATAACAAATATTAAATACATCGATAATATATTATATTATTAATGTACTAAAAAAATACAAATATTATTTTGCATTGTAAAATTATTTTATTATCTTTGTTCGGGCGCAAAAATATTTCGAAATTTGATTAAAGATGTATTACTCAATATTATTTAATTGAAACAACTCGAAACACAAGTTAGTTTATACCAAAAGAAAATTAATTAGTTATATAGAATAAATATATTCGTTAGTATTATTATAGTTACAAATTGAATAATTACTTTATAAATTACTAAATTATTTTATTTAGAGGTGAAAGCTACGTATCATTCAGTAAACAGTTTTTTGTTTTTATCCGTTTGCACAATAGATGAAAACACTGCAGATAATAAAAAATCCTTTTCAACCTCACCAAAACTACAAGAAAAAATCAGATTTAAAAATTTATATGGATTCTGAATAGGGACACCTATTCAATTCCTAAATAACTTAATTATTAAATTATAGGAGGTAAGCATGGCTGATACTACTCAATTAGTTGACACATCTGCAAATCCGGCACCATTAGGGTTAATGGGATTCGGAATGACTACAGTTTTCCTCAACTTACACAATGCAGGGATATTCCCTTTAGGGACAATGGTACTTGCAGTGGGTGTTTTTTACGGGGGTTTAGCACAAATATTTGCAGGTTGGATGGAATGGAAAAAGGGCAATACATTCGGAACCACTGCATTTACATCGTATGGACTATTTTGGTTAACGCTTGTATTTTTAATTTTGGGCAAAGCTCATAATTGGTTTGCAGGTCCAACTGAAGGAGCTATGGTTGCATATTTATTTATGTGGGGACTGTTCACTTTTGGTTTGTGGGTAGCAACTCTGAAACATAATAAAGCTCTGCAGACTGTATTCTTTACACTTTTTATCCTTTTTTGGCTGCTTGCAATTAAAGATGCGACCGGTAGTGCAATAATTGGCAAGATTGCCGGATGGGAAGGACTATTCTGCGGATTGTCTGCGGTTTACCTTGCTTTGGCACAAGTTATTAATGAAACCTATGGAAAGACAGTTCTTCCGATTGGTGAAAAATAATCAATGATATTCTTAAACTAGAATAAGGAATACAAAACTATGGCTGATGAAGAAAAAAATGATGAAAATATTGTTTCCGAAGCCCAAATTGCAGTACATTGGAAAGAAGAGGAATATTTTGAACCGAATACAGAATTTATAGCACAGGCTAATTTAACAAACGCCGATGTTCTTGAAGAATACGGCGAGGAAAATTTTCCGGGCTGCTATAAAAAATATGCCGACCTATTAACTTGGGATGAATACTGGCATACAACTTTAGATACTAGCAATCCCCCGCATTGGAAATGGTTCGTTGGTGGTAAATTAAATGCCAGTTACAATTGCGTTGACCGCCATCTGGAAAAATATAAAAATAAAACTGCTATTCATTTTGTACCTGAACCTGAAAATGAAGCTACTACTCATATGACTTATCAGGAACTTTAC
>CAZXDS010000102.1:3503-12026 GCA_964639525.1 uncultured Melioribacteraceae bacterium
GTTCTTATTTGGCAGCGTTATCCTGGTAAGTACTCGGCAGCAACGCCTCTCGTTGAAGGAAGAGATGTATTTGTTAATGATATCCTAAAAGATTATCGCAATGCTAAGGTTGCTCCTGTAAGTCTTGATGCAACTGACACATTATTCTTGATGTACACTTCAGGTACAACCGGTAAACCTAAAGGTGCTCAGCATTCAGTAGGCGGTTATATGGCTTATGTAACCGGAACTTCCAAATATATTCAGGATATTCACCCTGAAGATGTTTATTGGTGTATGGCTGATATCGGTTGGATTACAGGACATTCATACATAGTTTATGGACCGCTTGCACTTGCTGCATCTTCAGTTATTTTTGAAGGCGTTCCAACTCATCCTGATGCAGGTCGCCCGTGGCGTGTTGCTGAAGAATTAGATGTAAATATATTCCACACATCGCCAACAGCAATTCGTGCTCTTCGTCGTGTTGGTCCCGATGAACCGGCAAAATATGATTACCACTTTAAACATATGACTACTGTTGGTGAACCAATTGAACCTAATGTTTGGCGTTGGTATTATAATGTGGTTGGTAAAAAGAAAGCTGTTATTGTTGATACTTGGTGGCAGACTGAAACCGGCGGGTTTTTATGTTCAACTATTCCCGGTTTAAATAAAATGAAACCCGGTAGTGCAGGACCCGGTGTTCCGGGCATTTATCCGGAAATTCTTGACGATGATGGAAATCCTTTACCAAAAGGCTGCGGTAAAGCCGGAAACATTGTAATTCGTAATCCTTGGCCAGGGTTAATGATGACAATTTGGGGCGATGATGCTCGATTTAAGAGCCAATATTTTGAGCGATATTGTAAAGATCCCAATAGTACAGATTGGCACGATTGGCCGTACTTTGCCGGTGATGGTGCTGTAGAAGCTCCTGATGGCTACTTCCGTATCCTTGGAAGAATTGACGATGTTATTAACGTTGCCGGGCACCGTCTCGGAACTAAAGAGCTTGAATCAGCAGGACTTATGTGTGATGAAGTTGGTGAAGCTGCGGTTGTTCCTGTGGCTGATCCAATTAAGGGAAAGGTTCCACATATCTTTGTTTCTCTAAAACCGGGTATTGAAGCAACGGATGCATTAAGGAAGAAAGTCTCTGATACATTAGCGGAAGAAATTGGTCCAATTGCAAAACCGGGAAGAGTGTGGATTGTTCCTGATATGCCGAAAACTCGTTCAGGTAAAATTATGCGTAGAGTGCTTGGTGCAATTGCTGCAGGGCAAGATGCCGGTGATGTTACTACATTAGCAAATCCGGAAATTGTTGAAGAAATTAAAAAGCTTTACTAAATTTCTTTCTCCTAAGGAGGTTCTAACATTTTGTTGGAACCTCTGTTTTTTTTATATTCCCATTTCATTATTGTTTGAATAAAGTGGAAATATTATGTTCCGAATTATACCTGAAGGACTTGCTTATTCAGAGCATGTTCTTCTAAAAAACGGTCAAGGTCTCTTTTTCAAACCTGCTATCCCTGATGACATCCCACGTGTTACTACGTTTATGAACGGACTCTCAAAAGAAAGTTTACGGATGCGATTTATGGCTTCGGTATCCTATGTTTCGCCAGATATTATTGAGAATCTTTGTAATGGTAATTTCACCGACTCGGCTTGTCTTCTTGCAATTGATGGGGAAACATCTGATTCAAATATTGTAGGATTAGCAAATTATATTTCAATGGGAAATGGTAGAACTGCCGAAGTTGCTTTTTTAACGGCAGAAGCATTTCAAGGGAGAGGTATTTCTACATTATTGCTGGAAAGATTAGCAGGTATTGCGGCGGCAAATGGATTTATTGAGTTTGAGGCAGAAGTGCTGCCTGATAATCAGCCGATGATAAATGTTTTTAAAAGTTCCGGATTCGAGAATCATAAAGTGTGGCATTCCGATACGGTTCATATTGAGTTTCCCGTAAGCGGTGCGGCAGCATTGTGGAAACGCGCTGCTCTGCGTGAACGTATTGCAGTTGCAAACTCTTTAATTCCTCTTCTCCGACCCAAAGCTGTAGCAGTTGTAGGAGCTTCAAGAGAAGTGTCTTCAATTGGCAATATGATGTTCAGAAATATCTTGGCTGGAAATTTTTCGGGAACGATATATCCGATAAATCCTCAATCAAATTCTGTAAATGGGGTTCGTGCTTATGCATCTCTTTCAGAATTACCCGAAAAAATTGATTTGGCGCTTATCGCTCTCCCGGCGGAAAAAGTATTTGAAGTAGTTGAAAAATCAATTGAAGCCGGTGCAAAAGGAATTGTAGTAGTCTCTGCCGGTTTTGCAAATTCAGGCAAGGAAGGCAAAGCAAGACAAGAGGAACTCGTAAAATTAGTCCGTTCACATGGAGTAAGATTATTGGGACCAAGTTGTTTGGGACTGATGAATACCGATGAAGAAATTAGTTTAAATGCTAGTTTAGTCCCAAATTTAATTCAAAAGGGGAAAGCAGGATTTTTCTCACATTCTGCAGCACTTGGTCTGGTAATTTTAGATTATGCTAAATCTATCGGTGTAGGTTTTACTACATTTGTTTCAGCCGGTAATAGAGCAGATGTTTCAGGAAATGATTTTCTGCAATATTGGGAAGAAGATCCTGATACTAAGATGGCGATTTTATATCTTGAAACATTTGGTAATCCACGGCGATTTGTTCGCATAGCAAGGAGAATGACGTATAAAAAACCGATACTTTGTGTAAAAAGTGCACGCAGTTATGCCGGAAGAAAAGAAGCCGAAGCAAAAAGTGGTAAATCTACGGGCGGAGTTTTGGAAGTGGAAGCATTGTTTAGGCAAACCGGTGTTATACTGGCACCAACATTAGAAGAATTATTTGATACCGCAGTTGTATTAGAGCATCAACCTTTACCTGAAGGCAATAAAGTAAGTATCATAGCTAATTCTGCCGGTATGACAACGATATTTGCAGATGCTTGTGAGATGAACGATTTGGAAATTAGCGAAAATGGAATTATAAACCTTGGTGCTTTTACTTCATCGGAAAAATATGAAGTTGCTGTAAAAAATGCTTTAATTAATGACGAAGTGGATTCTCTTTTAATTGGTTTTGCATCTGTAGGAGAATGTTGTACTGATGAGGTTGCCGCTGCTATTAAACGGGGTGTCAAAAATGCCGTTACTGTTACTGGAAAAGAAAAGCCTGTACTACTGTGTTTAATGGGTGTCGCGGGAATATTATCATTATTTGATGAAACGGAAAAATTATTATCTGAAAGAAAATTCCCTGCATTTCGTTTTCCCGAGTCTGCGGTTAGAACTTTGGGGCGTATTGTTCGTTATGCAGAATTTAAAAAAGAACCTCCCGGCAAAATTGTTTGGTATAATGATGTTCTTGCCGAAGATGCACGGCGAGTGATTCAAAAATATTTATCCGATAAATCTCACGCGGTTCTAAAAGATTATATTAATGAAGAAAAAACATCTGATATGTTTGTTGAGCTTACAAATGAGCAAGCTGTTGAAATTATTAAATATTTTGGAATTAATATTTTTGACGGTGAATCTAAATTATCCAAATCAATAACTATCAAAATTAAGGCTGATCCGCTTTTTGGTCCGGTAATTGAATTAGATATTCCCGGACATAGAAAATTTGTAAGAATAACACCACTGACTGATAGAGATTTAGAGGATACTTTTCAAAACATTAATTTGGAAAACAAATCAGGACTAAAAAATATTTTAGGCCGATTATCACAGATGATTGAGGAACTGCCATGGTTGTGTTGTCTTGAAATTAAGGCAATAGAAAGCGAGCAACCACTTATTAAAAAAGAAATAACAATGAAATTAAGAATTGGCGGTGTAAAACGACCGAGCTATTAAAAGCTATTATTGAGCATAGGGCACTAAAGTGCAAATTAGAACTTAGAAATTTGAAAGTAGAGTATTTTTCAAATATTTTGTTTAACTAATTCGCCACGGCGGACTGAAATCTAATTTCAATATTTAAGGCAATCTTGAAATATTTAAAATATGAGTCCACTCCGAAAAACTCCAAACGGGTTAAAACCCGTTTGGGATTGTATGTTTCTATCTTGTTTTCCCCATGTTAAAACGTGGGGTTAATGAAAATATTACTTTCCAAAGTGGACTCAAATATTAAAATTTCTTGGCAAATAAACATCCGGCAACTGCCGGATTAGTTACAATACTATAGGAGATATACAAATGTTAATCCGTGAGGTAATGAAGGCAAATCCTATTACGATTTCCCCTAATACTAAGTTGAGCGATGCATATTCCATTATGCAGGAAAAAGGAATTAGACATTTACCTGTTTTAGAAAAAGAAAAACTTGTCGGGTTAGTAACCGACCGTGATTTGCGCCTTGCAACAAGTAAGTTAGCAAAGCAGCCCTTTGAACCAACGGCAGAAATTAGAGCCGTTATGAGCTTTCCGGTAGAAACAACACATCCCGCAGAACCCATCGAAATTGCTACTAAAAGAATGCGGGAATTTAAAATTGGTTGCCTTCCGGTTTTGGATAATTTTAACCTTGTAGGTATTGTTACTGTCGCTGATTTATTGGATGCGATGCTTTTACTTACAGGAGTACATTCTCCTTCGGGAAGATTGGATATACGTCTTACTGATAGGCATGGTGAATTAGCAAGATTAACAAAATTGCTTGCTGAGCGTAAAGTAAACATTCATTCAATTTTAAGCTATCCTGAAAAAGAAGATACTGTACGTGTTGTTCTGAGAGTTTCTACAATGGAAATAAGAATTCTGGCTGCTGCAATCTGTGCAGCAGATTTTGATGTAGTTTGGCCGGTTCATATAGCATGTGTAGAGTAATTTATCATCCTAAATATGGCAAATATGACTTAGGACCTGAACATCCGTTTAGTCCGATACGTGCTGAAATGGTTATAGATTTACTAAAGGAATGGGGAATCTGGAAAGAGCCTGTCGAAGCAATACCAATAACAGCCGAAGAATTAAAAATCATACACGACGAAGAATATATTAATTCTATTGAAAAACTTAGTCAAGGTACACAAATAAAAGGAATCGAAAGGTTTGGATTAGGTTCAGCTGATAATCCTATTGTAGAAGGAATGGCGGAAGGAGCACGATATCAAGTTGGGGGAACCGTACTTGGTGCTAAACTATTAATTGAAGGAAAAGCTAAAAAAGTTTTACAATTTGGTGGTGGATTTCATCATGCCCACAATAAACTTGCTTCCGGATTCTGTATCTACAATGATTTGGCAATGGCAATTAAAGAAATGGTAAAGCACGGCTGGCACGTTGCTTATCTTGATATTGATGTTCACCACGGCGATGGTGTTCAAGAAATGTTTTATTCTGATGAAAAAGTTATGACAATATCTATTCATGAATCAGGGGAATATTTGTTTCCGGGAACCGGATGGGTTCACGAACTCGGAAAATCCATGGGGCGAGGTTTAAAAATAAATATCCCAATGGAACCTTTTTCTGAAGGTGATTCTTATCTTGAGGTATTGAACAAAGTTGTTGAACCGGCACTCTCATGGTTCAGACCAAACGCACTTGTTGTACAAGCAGGTGCTGATGCCCACTTTTCTGATCCGCTTGCTGATAATCTTTTAACAACTCATGATTACGAAAAAATATTTAATAAGATAATTAATTTATCCGACAATAATTGTAATGGGAATGTGCTGTTTACTTTTGGCGGTGGTTATTCCTCAATTGCAACACCTAGAGTTTGGGCAATATTATATTTAATATTAAATAATTTGAAAATACCTGAACGACTTCCTGAAGCATGGAGAAAAAGGTGGCAAAATAAAATTAATAAACCCCTCCCCGAATTTCTTCATGATGTTTTACCTGCATTTGATGAAATCCCAAGAAAGGAAGAAATAAAAAAAATAAACAAAGAAATTATTCAGCGTTTACTTGATGCAGTAGCCGGGGAATGGTGGTAGTTTAATACTGAATAGATTAAATTGTTTATTTCTCAATTAAATTAGTATAATATTTAACCTTTTCAATAAATTCCTTGCTGTCAATTGGTTTTGGTATATAATCAGTTGCTCCGGCATCAATACACTTTTCTCTATCTCCTTTCATTGCAAAAGCCGTTAAAGAAATAATTGGAGCATCCTTGTATTCCGGAGTAGTTCGCAGCTTTTCTATTGCTTCAAATCCGTTCATAATAGGCATTTGCATGTCCATTAAAATTAAATCAAATTTCTCTTTTGCAGCAATATCGCAAGCCTCTTCACCATTTTCTACAACTACAACATTTGGGAACCCATTTTTCTTCAATAACCGTGTTACAATTATTTGCGAATGTTTATAATCTTCCGCAAGAAGTATTTTTATCACATCTTCTTTTTCAATTACTTCTTCAATTGTAGGGACTTCAACGCGATTAATCATAGACTCAATGGCAGAAGATAAATCCTCAATATTAGTGCTTTTTTTACTGAGCAAATGCTCAAAAAGTCCATCAATTTGCGCTAAATCGGCTTCGAAGTTCTCTTTACCGGTGTATATAATAATAGGTAAATTGGCAAACTTATTGTCGCTTTTAATTAATTTTATTAACTCAAATCCATTCGGATGCGGCATATCAAGATCAATGATAGCAAGATCTATATTTTTATCCTTTATCAACTCCATAACATCTGCAGAAATATGTTCGGCAATGGCATTAAAACCTGCTGTTTCAATAGCTTGTTTCACAAGATTTAATGTTGGCAAATCATCATCAACTGCTAATACATTTGAACTTTTTCTAAGTTTGTAGCTCGTTAATATTTCAACAAGGTAATTATAGTTTATTGGTTTAACAAAATACTCTACAGCCCCCATCAAATAAGCCTTTTGTTGGTCAGCTTCAATTGAGCACACGATAACAGGGGTATTTTTGCTTAATTTGTTATGATTAATTTTTCTTAAAAGCTCTAACCCGTTTGTATTTGGAAGTTCAATGTCCAGGATTACGGCTAAATACTTTTGTTTTTGAATTAAAGAGAGAGTTTCTTTTTCAGTATTTACAACTGTGGGTGCGTATCCCCATTTAGTAAGATAACTACTCATCAGTTTTGAAGTGGCGTAATCGTCTTCAATCACAAGAATATCGTTACTTGCTCCGGCTTGGGGAAGTTTGCCCAGTACTGATTCAAAAGAATTTTGTTTTTTTGCACCAATTGTAAAATTAAATATTACATTATTGTCCGTATGCTCAATAGTTAAATTGCCACCGATAATTTCAGCATATTTTTTGGAAAGAAGAAAACTAAGTCCTGTTAAATTAGTATCCTTTAATTCATCTAAGCTTGATAGAGAATATGGAACAAAAGTAGAAGTGAATTTATCTTTTGTTAAAACAGTTGATTGTGATTTTAACATAAACTTGAAATTATTACTATTTATTTCTTCAATAGTTATTTCAACCTTTTTATTTGTAGTGATATTAGATAGAAAAGATGTGAGCGTAAAAAATATAAATTTTAATTTTTGATTATCAATATTTATTGTTTTACTAATTAAATTATTTGTATTTAAGTCAAATCTAATTCCCTGTCCAATATGTTTTTGTTTGAATAAATTTATAATATCAGTTACAAAATCATTAATATTGATTGAGTTTGCTTTAGTCGTAATTTTATTATTTTCTAATTTTGATAGCTCGTTTATGTCGTTGATGTTCAATAAAAGTTTTTGAGCATTACTCTTAATTGTATGTAAATATTCTGATTGCGTAGAAGTCAAATTGTCATCAGCAAGAATGGAAGTAAATCCTATAATAGAATTAGCATAAGTTCTTAATTCTGTAGTTGAAGACTCAACTATTTTGGATATATCAGTTTCGGAATTAGCATCATGTTCTTTTGACCATAATTTTATCAAAAACCCAATATGCTTAACCAATTTCTGGATATCATTTGTTTCACTTGCAGCAAAAGGAGAATTACTTGCCAATTTCAAAAGACATTTTTTATTTGCAGAAATATTAAATACGGTACATCCTTCATATAAGGAATCATTTGAAATTTTAATCTGGCATTTGGGATCTGATTGAAATGAATAATTACCATCTTGATTACTTAAATGGCATTCCTCACAAGAGTAAGTTTCGTTTGCTCCTATTATAGACATTGCGGTTTTTGATCTGCCAAGTGTAACAATATTTTGAGAATTATGATAATTAAAAATAGCTGCAGAGCTAAAATTAAATTCAGTAGTGATAAAAGTGCAAAGCTCGTTTGGAAAATCATCCCTCCGCTTTTCTGAAAGCTCAAAAAGATAATTTAATTTGTCAATTAAGTCTAACTGAATACCGTGTATCATATTGTATAAAATATAATTATTTAAAGTCATATAAGATAAATAAATTTGTTGTATTTTGAAACAAATGAAAAACTTTTGAACTGTATTAAAGAGAAAACTTTAATAAATTATTTTGAGCAATGTCTTTCTAGATTTTGTTTGTGTATAGTTCTTTTATTATTTTTAAAAACTTT
>CAZXDS010000103.1:0-11895 GCA_964639525.1 uncultured Melioribacteraceae bacterium
TAAATTTGCCATATTTCTGTAACACAGATTACTAATCTGTGTTACAGAAATTTTGGCTCTGAATTGCTGATGCGGTTTCACCCCTTTGTTTTTTTATTTGCGTGTACTAAAAGAATTACCTCCTTTGAGCTTTAACTTTGTATTATTTTCTAAAATAATTTTCTTGCATCTTTCCAAATTTTACGATAAATTTAGAACTTTTAATATATAAGTTCTAAAAATAGAATGGACAAATACACAAATAAACGGGAAAGTATTAAGCATGCAGGGATTAAATCCTTTGCCGCTTACGGTTATTACAAAACCACATTGGAAGATATTGCGGAAATATTGGGTATGAAAAAAAATTCCCTTTATTACTATTTTGAAAGCAAGGATGCATTATTTGAGGCAATAATAAAAGAAGAGTTGAATAAACATCTGGAAAAACAAGCTGCAATTGCTTCACAAAATATTTCCGCTTCAAAAAAACTGATTAACATTATCGAACTACTTTTATTGCACATCAAGGAAGATTCAACGAAATATGCAATTAAAGTAAAATCATTTTTGGAAATCGGGAAAGTTATCAAAAAATCTTTTCCGGAATTTCATAAAAACAAACGCGAAATATTAGAAAAAATTTTGCAGGAAGGAATTTCATCGGGCGAATTCAAACCTCATAATATCACAACATTTGCCGAAGATATAAATTTACTGATTGACGGGGTAATTTATACGTGCTATTGGGATTCCGATGCGGAATTTGTAAATGAAATTGATTTCAATAACATCTCTAAAAAGATATCAAGAATTGTTAATTATATGATTTCAGGAATAATACAAAATTAAATATAGGTTAAATAATATGTTTCAAACTAATAAAATTTTCCATATTACAACATTGATCGGGTTGCTGTTTTCAACAATATTATTCGGACAAGTTAAAAACATAACGCTGAATGAATCGATTGAAACGGCATTAAAAAATAACCGCCAAATAAAAATAGCGGAACTAAATGTTGAAAAATCTCATTCTGCTGTTAAGGAAGCTTTTGGTTATGCACTTCCGACAGTTGATTTAAGTGCAAATATTTCAAGATTTTTATCCAAACCACAAATATCTTTTCCTGATTTTAAGTCCTTATTAACAAACAGTACATACGATATTTTGTTTAAGGAAGGTGTTTTACCCGAAGACAAATCAAAATTTTTGCCGGTAGCAAATATTTTGCAAACTTTTGCAAATACAAATAATTATCAAATAGATATTAAAGCAACACAAATTTTATTTAACGCTGCCGTTTTCAGAGGAATTGGAGCATCGCAAATTTATTTAAACTTATCGAAAGAAAAACTAAAAAGCGAAATTTCTAAAACCGTACTTGATGTAAAAAAAGCATTTTACGGTGTTCTTCTTGCAAAAGAATTATTTGCAATTACAAAAACTCAATTTGCAAATGCACAAGAACATTTGAGAAATATTAAAGCTATGAAAAATCAAGGTCTTGTTTCTGATTTTAATGAAATGCAAGCCGAAGTTCAAGCAGAAAACATTCGTCCCGTATTATTAAAGATGGAAAATATTTACAAAGATGCCAAAAACAGATTGAAAATTTTATTAAACATTCCTCAAATTGAAAAAATAAATCTTGCAGGAAATTTAACTTACAGTAAAAATTTACTGCCGACTGAAAGTGAACTTGTTCACCAAGCTATTACTAATAATTTTGATTTGAATACGTTGAAAATAAAGAATGAATTAGATGATGAATTTACTGCAATTGATAAAGGCAATTATTGGCCTACTATTGCAGCATTCGGAGCTTATTCTAATGCCGGTACGGCAGATGACTGGAATTTCAGTACATATAACTCTACCACTGTCGGATTAAGCTTTTCCATAAATTTATTTCGGGGCGGTAGAACGAGCCACAAAGTTCAGCAGGACAGAATTACAGGACTGCAAACAAAAGAGCAAATAAGTACTTTAAAAGACGTAACGGTTTTACAAGTAAAATCAAAATTAAATGATTTGATAAGAGTTCAATCACAAATTGATGCGATGGATAAAAATGTTAATCTTGCCGCAAGAGCTTATCAAATTGCTGAAGACCGCTTTAAACAAGGAAGCGGCAATGAACTGGAAGTAAAGGATGCAAATGTGGCTCTAAGTCAAGCTAAAGTAAACTATGCAAATTCAGTTCACGATTATCTTGTAGCAAAAGCCGAGCTTAACAACCTGCTCGGAACAGTTAAGCAAAAATATTTTGAAGAATACAGCGAATATTTGAACAAATAAATTTTAATACAATTAAAGGATAAAATTATGAAACTTAAATTATATAAATCATTGCATACGCTTTTTGCAGTCGTATTTTTAGGATTTTTAATAGCCGGGTGTTCAAGTGATGATAATAAAAAATCACAGAGCATGGAACAAATTCAAAAAGAAAACGGCATGCCTGTTGTTGTTAAAAAAGTAGAAATTCAAAAATTTGAATCATCGCTTGTATTCTACGGAAAATTCAGAGGCGAAAAACAAACCGTTATCGGCGCAATGATTGGCGGTCGTGTTGAAAAAATTCTTTTAACACCCGGAGAAACAGTGAAGAAAGACCAAGTAGTAATTAAGTTTCCAAATGATGCTCCGGCTTCACAAATTCAGCAGGCAAAAGCTGCTTTTGTAAATTCCGAGAAAACATACAACCGAATGAAAGCGTTGCTAACAAAAGGCGAAATTGCACAAGCACAGTTTGACGGTGCCGAAACTAAATATCTTGTTGACAAAAGGAATTACGAAACATTAAAACAGACTTTGCATTTGGATTCACCTTATGATGGAACAATAACAGAAATAATGGTTCACGAAGGCGATAATGTGAAAAAGAAATCCCCTTTATTCACCGTAGCAAAACTGAATAAAATGAAAATTAGAATTTGGTTAAATGAAAAGGAAAGAATGCAAATAAAAAAAGGAATGACCGCTTTGGCAACAGTCGGTAAAAATACATTTACCGGTAAAGTTCAATCTCTTTCGCTTAGCGAAGATCCTTTTAAACAAGCCTTTTATGCAGATTTAATATTCAACAATGAGAATAGAAAAATTTTATCGGGAACAACAGCAAACATTAAAATTATTACTTATTCAAATCCGAATGCAATTGTTATTCCAAAAAATCTTGTAAAGAAAGATGCTTCAGGTTACTTCGTATATCTTGCCAAAAACGAAAAAGCAAAAAAACAATATGTTACAGTAGCACAATTATCAGGTATAAATTATGAAATCGGCAGCGGGCTTGCAGAAGGTGATTTGTTAATAACCAAAGGCAACGCCAGAATGACTAACGGAATTAAAATTAAAGTGGTAAAGTAAAGGAGGAAAAATGTTTTTAGCAAAACTCGCAGTTAAGCGACCGGTTCTTACCACAGTTATATTGTTCGTTTTCATTTTATTTGGTGCACTTGCATTTAAAAATTTGACATTAAATCATTTGCCCGAAGTTGAAATACCGTATGTTACCGTTACTACTATTTATCCCGGTGCAGGTCCTAAAGAAACCGAAACATTAATTACTAAAAAAGTTGAAGACGCAATTTCAACAATTAGTGAAATTAAAAGAATTGAATCATACAACCTTGACGGCGTTGCAATTACATTAATCGAATTTGAGTTATCGAAAGACATTGATGTTGCCAATCAGGAAGTAAAAGATAAAGTTGACCAAATTAGCAACGAGCTTCCGAGTGATGCCAAAAAGTCTATTGTACAAAAAATTGACTTAAAAGCCGCACCGATTATGGATTTGGTTCTCAGCGGAAATAATGTTGATCCGAGAACATTATTCCATTTGGCTGATACTCGGCTAAAAGATAGATTTTCGCAAATAAAAGGTGTTGCCGATGTTAAAATTGTCGGTGGTCAAGAACGTGAAATTAAAATTGCTTTTAACAATAAGGAAGTATATAAATATTTAATTTCACTGCCTCAGTTGCTTCAAGCTTTGGCATCGCAAAATATCGATTTACCGAGCGGAACTTTTAACATTTCCGGACAAGAATATTCGGTGAGAATGAAAGGAAAATTCACAAATGTAAATCAAATTAAAAACTTGCAAATACATACTCAATACGGAAATAAGCGATTAGGACAAATTGCAAACGTAGTTGATACCGGCAAAAAAATTACAACTCGGACAGTTTATTTTAATGCAAGTAACGGAATATCCGATACTAATGCTGTTCGTCTCTCTATTATTAAAAGTTCTGACGGTAATGAAGTTGAAGTTGCAGATGCCGTACGCAAAATTCTACCGGAAATTAAAAGTTCTTTGCCGAGTGGTTTAACCTTAGGAATTGCAAGTGATAATTCAAAGTTTACCAGAGCTTCTGTTAGTGATACGCTAACTAATATTATACTCGGTATAATATTGACATCAATAATTTTATTCGTTTTTCTTTTCAATATCCGTTCAACTATAATTGTTGCCGTATCAATGCCTGCATCAATTATTTCAACATTTCTATTGTTCAAGTATTTCAATATGACACTGAATGATATGTCGCTTATGGGAATATCAGTTTCAGTTGGTGTACTCGTTTCTAATTCGGTGGTTGTGCTCGAAAATATATTTAGGCACAAAAATATGGGGAACTCACCAAAGGATGCTTCAATAAAAGGGACAACCGAAGTTGCCATAGCTGTTGTTGCTGCAACATTAACCAACGTTGTTGTGTTTTTGCCAATAGCAAATATGTCATCCATTGTTGGAATGTTTATGAAAGAGTTGGCACTTGCAGCAGCATTTTCAACACTATTTTCACTTCTCTTTTCCTTTACACTTACGCCAATGCTTGCTTCATTGATGATTAAAAAAGAAGGCGGTGGAGGAAAGCTTGCGAAAAAAGCTGATGCATTTTATGCAAAGTGGGATAATTTTTACCGTAAGTTATTAACACTTTCGCTTAAAAATAAATTTGTTAGTATTGTAATTATTGCAATCTCTTTTGTTATGTTTATTTTATCTGTAATTATTTACGGACCAAAAATCGGCTTTGATATGATTCCCAGTTCCGACAACGGACAAATCAGCATACAAGCCGAATTACCTCCGGAATATGATTTGCATGAAACAGGCGTTGCACTTGCAAAAATGGAAAATAAGATTAAGAATTATCCCGGTGTTGTAAATGTAATTACTAATCTTGGTAAGTTAAATGACCGCGATATTGGAACTAATCTTGCGAGTATGGACGTAAATTTAGTACCCGTTAATCAAAGAGATAAAAAAATAAAGTATTATATTTCTTCGTTTGTAAAAGATTTTTCTACTATTCCAAACGCAAGATTAATAACTGTAAATTACAAGGATTTTTCTTCAAAAAACGGAGCACCAATTCAGTTCTTTTTAATGGGACAGGATTTAACGGTGCTTAACAAATTAAAAAATCAAATTTGGGAAAAAATTCATGACGTTCCGGGAATGATAAACTTGGATCAAAGTTCAAGAGAAGGAAAACCGGAAATCACTATCATTCCAAACAGAACAAAACTTATTGAAACGGGAATCAGTGTACAGGAAATTGCTTTAACAGCACGTGCAGCAATAGAAGGAATTTCATCGTCAAAATATTTTGAAAAAGGCGACGAGTACGATATTACAATTACAATGAATGATGCTTCGGTGAACACACCCGAAAAAGTAGGACGTATTTCAATTCCTTCTCGAAACGGAGTGATCTATAGATTATCTCAATTAGCAGATATTAAATACACAACAAGTTATTCAAAAATTCTGCATCGCGATAAATACGTTGCAATTCAATTTACCTGCTCCCCTGCTCCGGGAGTTCCAATGGGAAATGTAACAGGCGAAATTACAAAACGATTAAAAACAATAAATTTGCCAGCGGGTTATCAAATAAAATGGGCGGGAATGGCTGAAATGATGAATGACATGGTTAAAGATATGTCTTTTGCATTTGTTTTGGCAATGCTGCTAACATACTTGCTTCTGGCTGCTATTTTGGAAAGCTTTATTCAGCCTATTTTTATTTTGCTTACAGTTCCTCTTGCAATTATCGGCGTTTTGGCTTCATTATATTACACGCATATTTCGTTTGCTATCACATCATTGATGGCAATAATTATGCTTATCGGAATTGTAGTTAATAATGCAATTTTGATGCTGGATTACACAAATCAACTTGTAAGAGAAAGAGGAGTCGGCGTAAAAGATGCTTTAATAGAAGCTTGTCCAACAAAGTTGAAACCTATTATTATGTCATCACTTGCAATAATCCTCGGTATGCTTCCGCTCGCAATTGGTGTTGGTTCATCCGGTGTAGAAATGAGACAACCGCTTGGCGTTGTTAGTATCGGCGGATTACTTGTATCAACTATATTAACGCTGTTTGTCGTACCTGCTTTTTACTATCTGTTTGAAGACAAAAAGAAAAATAATGTAATTAAAGAATAATTAGTTGAATTTGGAAATATTTAGAATAATAAAAAAATAGAGTCATTATGAAAGCCGCTTTAACAATAGGATTATTAATATTGTCAAACACTTTTATGACCATTGCCTGGTATGGCCACCTAAAATTTACCGAATGGAAATGGTTTAATAAGTTGGGTTTGGCAGCAGTTATTTTAATCAGTTGGTCAATTGCACTGTTTGAATATATGTTTCAAGTTCCGGCTAATAAAATAGGTTTTAAAGGAAATGGCGGACCATTTTCACTTGTGCAGTTAAAAGTAATTCAAGAAGTAATAACTTTATTGGTTTTTACCGGCTTTACTTTGATTGTGTTCAAAAATCAAACTTTTAAGTGGAACCATATAGTTGCTTTTATTCTTATTGTTTTTGCAGTTTACTTTATGTTTAGAGAGTAAATATAATTTTATTCTTAACAGTGCGATATACTGCGATGTGTATTTTGGGAACTATAAATTCATAAAAGTAAACTCTTTGATAATTTATAAGTTTGTAAAAGGATATTTTTTATTTTTGAAATTTGGTTTAACATTAGTAAAATTTTTTAGTAAATAATGAAATCGGTAATTTTATGATACTATCAATAATAGCAGCAGGAGAAGGCTCACGCTTAAAAAGCGAAGGCATTCCCGTTTCAAAGCCACTTATAAAAGTTGGCGGAATGGCATTGATAGACAGATTAATTTCTACTGCTGCTAATAATAACATCACAAAAATTGTTTGTGTAATTAATGAAGAATCAAAAGACGTGCTTGAACATATTCAAAAAAGTAACTATGAAATCCCTGTTAAAGTAAAAATAAAATCAACACCGAGTTCACTGCATACGATGTATGAATTACGTGAATTTGTAAATGAACCTTTTTTAATGGGAACTGTTGATTCAATTTTTGTACCGGATGAATATAGTAAGTTTGTAAACTATTGTTCTTTAAGTGTGTCAAACAATACTGAGAATTCGCCTGATGTTATACTTGGAATTACGGATTATATTGATGATGAAACACCGCTATGCGTTGAATTGAATGGAAAAAACATTATTTCCTTTCATAACGAAAAAGCAAATTATAAATGGGCAACCGGCGGAATTTATTATTTTAAACCCGATGTATTCCAATTTGCTGAAAAAGCAATTAATAGTGGAATTTTCAGATTACGGAATTTGCTTAATATGCTATTAAAAGAAGGATTAAAAGTCGAGGGATTTAAGTTTTCAAAAATTATAGACATTGACCATTCGGATGACATTAAAAAGGCAAATGATTTTTTACAATTATTTTCAGAGAAAAGCAAATTCAATATAAATTAAATAATTAGTATTTTAATAATATGTTAATTAGAGTAATATCGGGTATTCAAGATTATGCGTTTCTGCTTCTCGAATTTTTTCGCGGACTGAAACACATTAAAAAAGCAAAGAATGACATTCTGACAGAAATGTATCTGATAGGAACAAAAGCATTTATAGTAATTGCAGTTGGCGGTTTATTCATAGGTGTTATCCTTGCTGTCGAAGTTGGACACCATTTACAAGAATTCGGGACTCTAACAATGCTTGGGAAAACCGTTTCTTTGGGAATGCTTCGTGAACTTGGACCTATAATCGGCGGATTACTTTTCGCTGCAAGAACGGGTGCAAAAAACACTTCTGAACTTGGAGCAATGCAGCTAAGCGAGCAGATAGATGCGATGAGAGCTTTCGGAACAAATCCGGTGAATAAACTTGTGATGCCTAAAATTGTTGCCGCTGTAATAATGTTTTTCCCCTTAATTATTGCTGCTGATTTTATAGGAATTATTAGCGGTATGTTAATTTCAATGGCAAATTTTAATCTCGACCTTGGATTTTTCTGGAATTCGGCAGTTGCCGCAATTGAATTTAAAGATCTTTTTCTCGGTAGTATTAAACCGTTTTTCTTCGCATTTTTTATTTCGAGTATAAGTTGCTACTACGGATTTAAGACAAAAGGCGGAACCGCCGGTTTAGGACAAGCAACTATAAATTCAGTTGTTATGTCTTCCCTAATGGTGCTTATTCTTGATTTTACTTTAACAAAAATTGTTTGGATTTTATTGGGATAATGTTTTGGCTATAATAAAAATAAATGATGTATCGCTTTGCCTCGCCGATAAGGATATTCTAAACTCGGTATCACTCACTATTAGCGAAGGTGAAACTCTTGCAATAATAGGACCGAGCGGCGCAGGTAAAAGTTCTTTGCTTAAAATAATTAACGGACTTTGGCATCCTTATTTTGGAAGTGTGGAAGTTGACGGAACTGAAATTACTCAGTTAAAAGAACATGAACTTAATGCAGTTCGACAAAAAATTGCTGTGGTTTTTCAGAGCAATGCTTTGTTCGATTCACTTTCGGTAGAAGATAATGTAGCCTTTTTTCTACGAGAAAATACTACTCTTCCTGAAAAAGAAATCATGGAAAGAGTTCAACAGGAACTATGTTTTGTTGATTTGGTTGGAACTGAAAAACTTGAGGTAAATGAGCTTAGCGGCGGAATGAAAAAACGCGTTGCTATTGCCCGAGCTTTGGCAATTAAACCGAAAATAATTTTGTTTGATGAACCTACCGCCGGTTTAGACCCGATAACTTCAAAACTAATAATTGGACTTGTAAAAAACGTGAAAGCTCTCGGAGCAACTTCCGTAATTGTAACTCATACAATAAGCAATGCTTTTGAAATTGCTGATAGAATTGCTGTCGTTAACAATGGTGAAATAATTACAGTTTCAACTCCTGAAGAGTTAAAAAATAATGATGACGAATTTATTAAAGAATTTGTTTCCGGCGATATTGCCGTTGCAACGGATATTTATAAATGCGATTAAAAAAAATCGGAAAGACAAAATGAATAAAAATCTATCAAAATTTACAAATCTAAAAGTAGGAATGACAATAACTGTTGGACTTATTGCATTCTTCGTTTTTGTATTTATAATTAGTTCCGAAAGCACAATGTTTTCAGAAACTTATAATTTAAGCGTAGTAACCAAAAATGCTCAAGGTATTAAATCCGGTGCAATGGTTACACTTGCAGGCTTAAAAATCGGAAAAGTTGACGCAATTAAATTTATTCATCCAAACGGGAAAAATTTGGTTGAAATTGATTTACTTTTGCTTGCTGATTATCAATCTCAGATTACGCCAAAATCATTTGCATACATTAAAACAGTTGGGCTACTCGGAGATAAATTTGTTGATATATCGTTAGGAAATGATGCCGAAAACGCTCTGAAAAATGGTGCGGTTATACCATTAAAACAGCAAATTGGAATTGATAATCTGTCTGAAAAAGCAAGTCCTATATTAAATGACCTCGGTTCGGTTGTTGTAAACTTAAAAAATATAACCTCCAACTTATCGAACGGCAAAGGAACTATCGGCAAATTACTTTCCGATGAAAGTACTGCCAATACTTTAGATAAAACTATTTCAAATTTAAACAAATTTAGTAATGCCCTCGGAAATAAAAATAGTTCACTCGGTCAATTGATTTATAGCAACAAACTAAGTAATAGTATAACCGGTTTGACCGATAATTTAAATAATCTGTTAAGTTCCCTGCAGAAAGGCAATGGTACGCTTGGAAAGTTAATGGTTAATGACTCGTTATATAACAATTTATCGAAAGCAACTTTGAGTTTAAATAAACTGCTGAATAGTACAAATAATGATTCAAATTATATAGGCGGATTGCTGAAAAACGGAAAGTCTGCTCAACATTTGGATTCCCTGGTAAAATCTCTTACTGAATTAATAACTGATTTTAAAGCCGATCCTAAAAAATACATTGATGTTTCTGTATTTTAATGTTTTTACAAATATCTAAAATTACTTATTTGGCTAATGTAAGTATCTAAATATAAATATTGTAAGTTTCTTTACATCTGAGACAATCTAAATAGTTTATATTTCAATAGATTTTATATTAATTTTTTACGGAATAGATAATGATAAAATTAGCAGGTATTAAAAGGTGCGCTGAATTTTCGCCAAACCACATTGAAACCGATTCTTTGATTTTAATGAAAACTACTGAAGCTCTAATTGAAATGGGAGCGGAAGTCAGTATTTACAATGAAGAAGATGTCGGTAAAGTTGATATAGCCGAAGAAATGATTTTTTCAATGGTTCAAGGCGAAAGAGCAACGGAAGAATTATTAAAAATTGAAAATGCGAGAACAAAGCAAATTATCAATCCGCCAAGCTCGGTAAAAAATTGTTACCGAGTAAATATGACTTCCCTACTACCCGAATCCGGAATTCCTTTCCCCAAAAGTGTTCACGTGAAAACGAACGAAACAAATACAACACATTTTGATGATTTCGGTATGCGGAAAATTTGGATGAAACGAGGCGATGTGCACGCTGTTCACCGTGAAGATGTTACACTTGTTTATTCCGAATCTGAAAAAACTAATATGTTGCGTGAATTTGAAAGACGCGGAATTACAGATGCAATTCTGCAAACTCATCTCGACGGAGACGTTGTTAAATTTTACGCCATTAAAGATTCAAATCTATTCCATTGGTATTACTTAAACGGAATTAACCACACACCATTTGACCAAAATAAATTAAAACAGCTCGCACAATCTTCAGCAGAAATTCTCGGACTTTTTGTTTACGGAGGTGATGCTGTTATTGCCGAAGACGGTTCAATTAAAATTATTGATATAAACGACTGGCCGAGTTTTGCACCAATTAAAGACGAAGCAGCTAAACAAATTGCAAATTTAATATTTAACAAGGCACAAAATTATGAATACGGTTTATGCAGAGAAACAAAAATCAGCTTTAATCAAGACTGAAATACCGGGACCGAAATCCTTAAAATTATTTAATGAAGAAACTAATTACATTGCACCAGGAATTCAAACGATAGCAACACGCTCTAAAATTGCTATTGATAAAGGCAAGGGCTGCATTGTGCACGATGTTGACGGCAACAGATATATTGATTTTTTTGCCGGTGTCGGCGTTGCAAGTCTCGGATATAATCATCATGCATACAACAAAATGATGAAAGATCAGTTGGACAACATCCACGTTGGAAGTTTTACATCGAAAAATAGAGTTGCTCTCACAAAACTTCTCGCCGAAAATGCAGTTGGCGATTTAACACGAAGCCAATTCTACAGCGGAGGCGCAGAAGCGGTTGAAGCTGCATTACGTATGGCAAAATCTTACACAAAAAAAACCGAGTTCATCGGTTTCTGGAACGGCTTTCACGGGAAAACTATGGGCGTTCTAGGACTTTTGGGCGACAATTTTAAGTTCGGTTTGGGACCTTTGCCTGCCGGCATTTACAACACACCGTATGCAGATTGCAGACATTGTGAATTCAACAAAACATTCGACAAATGTAATTTTGAATGTGTTGATTTTATGAAAAAGAAAAT